>CALWYT010000001.1 GCA_944385835.1 uncultured Oscillospiraceae bacterium
GAAACCGTCACTTGGCAGAGTGGCGGTTTCTGTTTTGAAAACAAGCAGTATTGACCTGCTGCCAATAGTCAGCGTAATTATCAATCGCATGTGCTCCACCTCGCTCTCGCTTGGTGTTGCTGGCCGCCCGACGAAGGCCAGCAGCGCCGGCGGCGGCGGAGACGGACGCAGGAAGGAATAACGCCCCGGACACATCAAGACCGGGGCCGCCGCACGAGCGGAGTTACCGGGGGGTCCGGGGCGTTTATAAGAATTGTTGTACCATGACGGTTGCGCCGTCATGGTACAACGTCATCTTTTTCGGTTGCCCCGCAGGGGCGAGAAAAAGGACATAAGCCCGCGTACAATAGCCGCGGCGCGGCTATTGTACCATTACGGCTGCGCCGTCATGGTACAGCGTCATCTTTTTCGGTTGCCCCGCAGTGGCGAGAAAAAGGACATAAGCCCGCGTACAATAGCCGCGGCGCGGCTATTGTACCATGACGGCTGCGCCGTCATGGTACAGCGTCATCTTTTCGGCGCGCCCGAGAGGGCGCGCTCTGCTTTGCGCGGCTATCTTGCCGTCGATTCCCTCTCAATCAGGTTAAATGTGGTTATATATGTCTGCACCTGCTTGTTCGGGTGGCGCAGCACGGTCATGAGCAGCTCCGCGGCCTGGACGCCCATGTCGCGGACGTCGATGTTGACGGTAGTCAGCGGCGGCGTGGTCTGTTGTGAGAAGGGGTAATCGTCGAAGGTCATCACGGCGAGGTCGCCCGGTACCTCCAGCCCGGCCTCGCGCACGGCTGTCACACAGCCGATTGCGAGGTAGTTGTTGGCGCAGACAATGGCGTCCGGCGCGGGACTTTGCGCCAGCAGGCGGCGCGTCATGCGCGCGCCGTCGTCCAGGGTCGAGTCGCCCAGCCAGATGCGGTTCTCGGCGAGAGGCGCGCCCAATTCCTCCAGGCGGCGCCGCACGCCCTCAAGGCGGTTCGTGGAGCTTAAATCATAATCCCTGCCGCCGATAAAGGCCGCGCGTCGGCAGCCTCGCCCGTACAGGTGCTCGGCGGCGAGCGCACCGGCGTACACGTGGTTTATATCCACCCAGCAGACCTGGCTTGTGAAGCCCGGGACGCCGAGGATGATATGCGGGAAGCGCCTCTCCGTCAACATGGCGGCCAGCTCATGCGACATCACAGAGACGTGCGCCATAATCGCGTCCGCGCCCCGGCGGGCGATGACGTCCCGGGCGGCCTCGCCGGCGTCGGTTTTGTCCGTGCCGCGCAGCTCTAGGGTGTAACCGCGGCGGCGCAGCGCCTCTTCCACCCCGGCGATTATTTCGAACATATGCGGGTTCTCGAAGGCGATGTTGCGGTACAGGTCCGTGAGCAGCACGACGCGCCGCGTCGCGCCGCGGGCGAAGCTCTGCGCGCTGGCGTTGGGCGAATAGCCCAGCGCGCGCATGGTCTCGCGTACGCGCGCGGCGGTGGCCTCGGAGATGCTGTAGTGGCCGTTTATGACCTTGGACACCGTCGAGACGGAGACCCCCGCCCCGCGCGCCACGTCCTTTATCGTTATAGGCATATCCTCACCGCCTTTAATTTGCGGCCTATGTATATTTCCCCGCAAGGGGCGAGAAAAAGGACTCAAATCCAAGTATAATAGCCGCTATGCGGTTATTGCACCGTGGCGGCAGCGCCGTCATGGTGCAATGTGTCATCTTTTTCGGTTGCCCCGCAAGGGGCGAGAAAAAGGACTTAAATCCTGGTATAATAGCCGCCTCGCGGCTATTATACCACGACGGCGCCAGTAATGGTACAGCTTTTATCCGTATACCGCGAAGCCCCAGGGGGACAGGGTTTTCCCGCAAAGCCCTTCGGCCCACAGCGGCGCGCCCGAGCCGTCGGGCAGGGCCTCCGCCTCATCAGACGCGTTGAGCGCTATGGTCACCCGCTCGGCGTCCAGCCGGCGCTCAAAGACCAGCAGGCCGCCGCGGGCGCGCTTTACGCGGAAATCACCGCGGCGCAGCGCGGCGCGCTCATTGCGCAGCCGGGCGGCGCGCCCTATGAAGACGGCCAGCTCGCGGTCTCCACCGCCCCAGGGCATGGGGGCGCGGTAGTCCAGCTCTTTTAGGCCGCTCAAGCCCAGCTCGTCGCCGTAGAAGAGCATAGGCATACCGACAAAGCCGAACATGAAGAGCGCGGCGAGCTTATAGCGGCGCTTGTCCCCTCCGCAAAGCGTCAGAAAGCGCGGCACGTCGTGGCTGTCGAGCAGGTTGAGCTGTACGCCGGCCACGTGCTTCTTGTAGCGCATGAGCATATCGCCGCAGCGCGCGGCAAAGCCGGCGGCGTCCAGCTCGCCCCTGGCGAAGAAGCGCAGGCAGTGGCGTCGGAAGTCGTAATTCATGGCGGAGTCGAACATATCGCCCTCGAGCCAGTGGCGCGCGGTCTCCCAGACCTCGCCTATCAGCAGCGCGTCGGGCTTCGCCGCCTTGCAGGCCGCCCGGAAAGCCCTCCAGAAGCCGTCGTCCACCTCGCTCGCCACGTCCAGCCGCCAGCCGTCTACGCCGAACTCCTCTATCCAGTAGCGCCCGACGCCGCAGAGGTAGTCGCGCACCTCGGGATTTGCGGTGTTCAGCTTCGGCATCATACGCTCATAGGCGTATGTCGCGTAGGTCGGGTATGCCTCCGGGTCGGCCGGGCGCTCGACCGGGAACTCGAGGCCGTAGAACCAGTCGCGGTATTTTGATTTTTCCTGATTGCGCACCACGTCGTCGAAGGCCCAGAAGCGCCAGCCGCAGTGGTTGAACACGCCGTCTATTATGACCCGCAGCCCCTCGCGGTGCAGCGCGCCGACCATACGCCTGAAGGCCGCGTCGCCGCCGAAGCAGGGGTCTGCGTGCATATAGTCGAGCGTGTCGTACTTGTGGTATTCGCCGGCGGCAAAGATGGGGTTTAGGTATACGCAGTTGAAGCCAAGCTCCCTTATGTAACCGGCCTTCGCCGCGACGCCGTCGAGCGTGCCGCCGAGGCGCGAGCGGGACGCCTCGCCGCGGTAATCCAGCTCCCGCCCCTCTCCCGGCACAGAGCCATCCGCCGAGGCGAAGCTGTCCGGGAAGATGTTGTAGACCAGCGCGTCGCGCGCCCAGTCGGGGACGGCGGCGATGTCTGCGCGGTGGTTATAGGGCAGCTTGAAATACTCCGAGCGCTCGTCAACCAGCGTCCTTGTCAGCTCGCCGCCGTAGTAATGCGTCCACTCGCCGTCCCGGCCATAGAGCGTAAAGTAGTAATAGACGCGGTTGTACTCGCTCTCGACGCAGATTTCCCAGTAGTCGTGGTACTCGTCCGAGGCGGCAAGCTCCATCTCCAGCGTGGTGAAGATTATCGGCGTCACGCGGCAGGCGGTGTCGCCGTAGGAGAGGGTCACGCGCTCCAAATAGCCCTTTGCGCAGCGAAGGCGGTAAACGATGCGCTTTTCGTCGAGGCCGTGGCAGTACTCGCTCATCGGCCGGTGATATATCGCGGCCCTGTTCATCCCTTTACGCCTCCCGCCGTGAGGCCGGAAGTCATGTGCTTCTGGCAGAGGAAGAAAATTATCAGGACAGGCAGCGAGACGACGATGCTCGCAGCGGCAAAGACCGGCCAGCTTCCGCTCATCTCCGTGGCCTGAAGGGCGTACAGCCCGGCAGCCAGGGTATAGTTCTCCTCCCCGGTCATGAAGGTTGTGGCGTAGATGTACTCGTTCCAGACGTAAATGAGCACCATCAGCGCCGTGACGACCACGCTCGGCTTGGCGAGCGGCATGACTATGCGCGTCACGACCTGCAGGTCCGTGGCTCCGTCCATGCGCGCGGCCTCCTCGATGTCTACGGGTATCGTGTCGAAATAGCCCTTCATGTTCCAGAGCGAGAACACGGCCATAGTGCCGGTGTAGACTATGATGAGGCCCAGCCGGTGGTTTACAAGCCCCAGCGGCTGCAGAAGGCGGTAGACCGCGAACATACTCAAAATGGCCGGGAAGGAGTTCAGAAGCACCAGCCAGCGCAGCACCAGCCGCCTCCCGGGGAAGCGGCGGCGCGAAAAGCAGTAGGCCGCCGGCACGCTCACGGCAAGGGAGATCAGCACCGTCGCCGCGGCCAGCAGTATGCTGTTGGCAAACCAGGTCATGATGTCCTCGCCGGTGAACACCTCAACATAATTGGCCAGGGTGAAGTCCTCGGGTATGAAGGAGAAATCGCTGCTCAGAAGCGAGTTCGTCCCGGAGAAGGAGACGCTCAGCGCGTACAGTATGGGTATGAGCGTCACGAAGCAGAGCGCTATAAAGAATATGTTCAGCGCGGCGAGGCCCAGCCTTTCGCGTGTTTTCTTCTTCACCTTTCCGCCTCCCCTCCGAGCTTGAAGCGCGCCGAGAATATCAGCATAAGTACGAATATGATAATGGATATGGCCGAGCTGTAGCCGTAGTTGTTCGTGACAAAGGCGTTCTCATAGGCGTAGGTCAGTATCGTGTGGAAGTTGGAGCCGGTGCGCGCGCCCATCTGCTGCGTGAGCAGGTATACGACGTCGAACTGCTTGAAGGTGGTAAACACCGTGATGATGACCGCCGGCGCGATGATCGGCCTTATCGACGGCAGGGTGATGTAGCGCGTGCGCTCCAGCCAGCTCGCGCCGTCGAGAATCGCGCTCTCATAATAGCTAGAGTCTATGCTCTGCAGCGCGCCGTCCATGATCATTATCATGAAGGGCAGGGCCAGCCAGAGGTTGACCACGGTGCAGCATACGAAGGCCGACGCATCTGTCGAGAGCCAGCGCATGGTCTCGCGGCCCAGCGCCTCCATCCACTGGTTGAGAAGGCCGAACTCGCTGTTGAACACGCCGGTTTTCCAGAGCAGTATGGAGACGTAACCCGGCATCGCCCAGGGGAACATGAGCAGCGTCTTGTACAGCTTGCGCAGCCGCAGCTTCTTCACGTTCAGCGCGCTGGCGAGCAGGAAGGCCGCGACAAGCTGTATGGCCATGTTGACCGCCGTCCAGAGCACCGTCGCGAGCAGCGCGGAGAGGAAGCCGGAATCAAAGACAAAGAGCGCGCGCCAGTAGTTATCCAGTCCGATAAGCGTAAAGTCGAACCAGTGGTATACGCTCATGTTAGTGAGCGAGATGAAGAAGGTGTATATTATTGGGAATACGACTATCAGCGCGATGAGCAGCAGCGAGGGGCCTGAGACAAGGTAGCTGACAAGCACGCTTCTTGCGCGTTTTTTCATATCACTTCATGTTGGCGATGAGGTTTTCCGCCTCTGCCAGGGCCTCGTCAAAGCTCTCGTCCACATCGCGGCCGGAGAGGTTGACATCAGTGAGCAGGTTGCTTATCGCGGTCCACATCACGTCCATCTCGGGGATGTTGGGCATGGGGACGGCGATCTCGGCCGTTGTGCGCATGGCCTGCACCAGCTCGTCGTTCGCGACAGCCTCGTCGTCGTAGCACTCCGCCCTCGCCGGGGCGCAGCCGCTCGCGAGCGCAAGCTCCACACCGACCTCGGGCGCGGTGAGCGCCTCCAGGACGGCGCGTACGGCCTCGCCCTTGCTCTCCGCCGCGTGCGTGAGCACGTGTACGCCCTGCACGCCGGAGTAGGGCGCAAGCGGCAGGCCGGTCTCGTCCACCACCGGCATGGGCGCTATGCCCAGCTCTATGCCGGCCTCGCGCGCGCTCGGCACCATCCAGGGGCCGCCTATCGTCGAGTCGGCCTTGCCCTCGAGGAAGAGCGTGTTGACGGTCGAGTACTCCGTCTCGCCCGGCATGAGCTGCACAAACTTGAGATGGTACTCAAGCGCGTCCTTGACGGCCTGCGGCTCTGGGAAAGGCTCGCCCTCGGCGCTGATTATCTCGCCGCCGAAGCCGTGGATCCAGGCGGCGGAGTAGTAGGCCGTGGAGTGCTGCTCTACGAAGCCGTAGCGGTCGCGGCCGGTGTTGGCCTCCATGTAGGCGTACAGCTCCTCCGTGGTCTCCGGCGCCATTTCGTCGGTCATATACCTGCTGTTGTACATGAAGAGCAGCGTCTCAAAATACAGCGGCAGCTGGTAGGCCGTACCCTTATACGACGCGGCTTCGGTGGTCATGGGCAGGTAGTTTTCCAGCTCGCCCTCGGGAAGAAGCCCCTCTATAGGCGCGAGTATGCCCATCTCGGCAAAGAGGCCTATCTTGTCATGCGCGAAGATGAACATATCCGGCGCGCTGGACGGGTCGTTGCCGACCAGCTTGAGCGAGTCGGTGAGGCTGGTCTTTTTCTCAAGCGTTATCGTGTAGTCCGGCAGCGCCTCGTTGAGATAGCTCTGCACCACCTCGGCCACGGCGTCCTCCTTGTCGTGCCAGATCACTATGCTCTTCGGGTCGGACGCCTGCCCGCCGCAGGCGGCGAGGGCGAACAGCATGAGCGCCGCTAAGAGCAGCGAAATGAGTTTTTTCATGTCTCCCTCCTTATGCTTCTCGGGGCGGGCGCGCAACATACGCGCCCGCCCTCTCGACAGGAAATGAAAAGTGAAGAGTTACTTCTTTTTCTTCCTCGACACCGCGACGGCGACCGCTATAGCCGCGACAACCACGACGGCTATGACAATCCACAGCACCGTATTGCCGCCGCCCTCGCCTTCAGCGGGCGCAGGCTCCGTACTTTCGGCGGGCGTGGCCTCCGGCTCCGCCTCGCCGTCCGGCTGCTCATAGGCCGCCGTAGCGTTCTCCGCGTCGGCCACGCTTATCCAGACGTCCTTGCCGGTCTCGACCGAGATGTCGGCAGTCTGGACTCCGCCCTCGTTGGCGTTGATGATAATGGAGTTGACCCAGCCGGGGACTTCGATGCTGTACCAGCCGTCCTCGCCCTCGGTCATGGCCTCGCCGGGCCAGGCGGAGAAGGCGTTCGTGCCGTCGGGGGCCGACCAGGCCCAGCAGCAGGGTCCGGCCTAGTCGGCGGGTACCTGCGCGCAGACGGTTACGGGCGGCGCGTCGGGCGCCTCGGGATCTTCGTAGACCGCCTCTGTCGTGAGGTCGTTGTAGACGGTCACCCAGACCTCCTCAGGCTCCACGCTCACGGCCTCCGTCTCGGCCGCGCCGCCGTTGCCTATGAAGGTCAGGCTGGTGACGGTGACCGGCACGTCCGCCGTAAACCAGCCCTCCTCGCCGCCGGACATGGCCTTTTCGCTCTCGCCGGCGAGGACGCTCACGCTCTCCCACTCCAGCGGGACGTAGGCGTGGACAGTGTAGGTCTCTACGTACTCTGGGATCTCGACGTCCGCCTGAGCCTCATAGCTCACCGTGGTCGTCAGGTCGTCCGCGACGGCTATCCACACCTCGCGCCCGGCCTCAACCACGTCGCCGGCGGTCTGCACCGCGGCCTCGTTGGCGTTGATTATGACGTTCTGAACAAAGGCCGGGACATAAATGTAGTACCAGCCGCTGTCGCCCAGCGGCTCCATCGCCCCTCCCGGCCAGGCCTCGAAGGCGTTGGCGCCGTCGTCCGACCAGGCCCAGCAGCAGGGTCCGGCCCAGCCGGCGGGTACCTGGGCCAGGACGGGTACCATTTCGGTCTCCGCCTCGTCCGCCAGCGCCGCCGTAGTCAAGCCGGCAGCCAGCAGCAGGCAGAGCAGCATTGCCATGAACTTCTTCATTTTTGTACCTCCAATCCGTATTGGTTTATACGTCTCTGAGGCCATATTAGCATTGCGAATTACCCGGGTCAACGCGAAAATACGAAACTGATTTACTTGGGAATAAGTACAATACTGACAACTAACCGCCTTAGTATTTGTGCGATTTAGATATAATCCAAACCGTGCAGGAGCCTTATCATCTTTTAAGAAACCGTGTTACGGCGCGGCGTGAGAAAACAGTTTCTCAATTTCTCTCCCCTCCGGCAAGGCACATCCGCCCTTACGCAAGCCGGCAAAGCAAAGCCGCCCCGGATAATCCGGGGCGGCCTCTCGCTCGCGCGCTAAATGTTCAGCTTTATGTAGCCGCTGCGGGTCTTTATCATGATGCTGCGGTTTGCGGATGTTTATTTGCCGTATTCGCCGGCCCACT
>CALWYT010000002.1 GCA_944385835.1 uncultured Oscillospiraceae bacterium
ATCTCACCGAGGCCGCCGAGCGGGATGATTTTCAATTTTGACATTTGCTTCTCCTTTTCAGTAGTATGTATAACGACGGTTACACCCATTATAACCGCTGAGTCCAGATTTTATTGGGGGGAAATCCCTTTCCCGGCTTTTTGATTCCGCGCCCTGCTAAGCGCGGCCGGAGGCGCAGCCATCGTCCTCCGCCGCCGTTTTAAAAAGGCGGTCTAAAACTTCGGCTTTTGCCGCGCGCGGCGCGCGCCGCTCACATCTCCACGCGGCCCTCGAGGGCGCGCTGCAATGTGGCGTCGTCGGCGAACTCCAGGTTGCTCCCCACGGGGATGCCGTAGGCGAGGCGGGTGACCTTGACGCCGAAGGGCTTGAGCAGCCGGGATATGTACATACTGGTGGTCTCGCCCTCCGTGTCGGGATTGAGGGCCATGATGACCTCCTCCACGCCGCCGGCGGCGACGCGGTTGACAAGCTCCGCTATGCGCAGATCGTCCGGGCCGATATGGCTGAGCGGCGAGAGCACGCCGTGCAGCACGTGATATAGGCCGTTATACTCCCGGCCGCGCTCGATGCTCGCCACGTCGCGCGGCTCCGCCACCACGCAGATGAGCGTCCTGTCGCGCTTCTCGCTTGCGCAGATGGGGCATAGCTCCGCGTCAGTCAGGTTCTGGCAGACTGAGCAGGTGTGTACGGCAGCGCGCGCGCTGATGATGGCCTGGGCGAAGCTCTCCGCCTCGCCGGCCGGCAGGCCGAGGACGAAAAAGGCCAGGCGCTGCGCGCTCTTCTTGCCAATGCCGGGAAGCATGGCGAACTTATCTATAAGGTTTTCCAGTGACGACGGAAAAAGTGCGGACATCTATGTACTTCCTTGCGTATTTTATGCTTTTACGTCCGAGGCCATGCGCAGCGCGGACACAGCCGCGGCGCGGTCGGCCTTGCCGAATACGGCGCTGCCGGCCACGAGCACATTGGCGCCGGAATCCACCACCAGCGGGGCCGTGCGCTCGTCTATGCCGCCGTCCACCTCGATGTCCATGCCGGGGTGGTACTGTTCGGCCAGGGCGCGGACGCCGCGCAGCTTGGGCAGCATATCGGCCATGAAGCTCTGCCCGCCGAAGCCAGGCTCCACCGTCATGACCAGGACCATGTCCGCGTACTCCAGGAAGGGCAGGACTATGCCGCCGGGCGTGGCGGGCTTGAGCGCTATGCCGGTCTTTACGCCCCTGGCGCGTATATCCTTGAGCGCGGAGATTATCTCATGCGGCTGGTCGGCCTCGACGTGGATGCACACCAGGTCCGCCCCGTCGTCGCAGAAGCGCGGCGCGTAGCGTCCCGGGCGCGAGACCATGAGGTGCGCGTCGATGAACATATCCGTATGCTTGCGCAGGCTCTTGAGCACGGGCAGGCCGATGGAGATATTCGGCACGAACTCGCCGTCCATCGCGTCAAAGTGCAGCCAATCCGCCCCCGCGGCGCGGACGTCCTCCGCCTCGGCGGCTAGCGCGCCGAAGTCGGCCGAGAGTATCGACGGGGCTATCTTTATCATACGGCACCTCCGTAACGGCGTACAGGCCCGCAGCGTAGGATGTGCTGGCGGCACTCGCGCGAGCCGAGCCTTTATATAGGGGACCCCGGCCCCGGCCCGGGTCCCCGCTGGAGTACAATCCATCGGCCTATTTTATCATAAGGGCGCCGCCTTTGCAACAGCAAAGCGCCCCCAAGCGCCCTGCGCGGCGCGCAAAGGCGAGGCGAAGGGAGGGCGAAGGCCCTCCCCTCGGGTTCAGACGCGCTCCACTATACTCCCTTCGGACTTATAGATGCAGCCGGCCGGCACCACGCCGCGCACCGAGCTGGTCGGGTACACGCTGGCGCCCCTGCCCAGCACGCAGCCGGGGTTCAGTACGCTGTTGCAGCCGACCTCGACGTGGTCTCCGAGTATCGCGCCGAATTTCTTAAGCCCCGTCTCGATAAGCTCCGGGCCATTCTTCACCACGACCAGGGTCTTGTCGCTTTTGACGTTCGAGGTTATCGACCCCGCGCCCATATGGCTCTTGTAGCCCAGGACGCTGTCGCCGACGTAATTATAGTGCGGGGTCTGGACGCCGTCGAAGAGGACGGCGTTTTTCAGTTCCACGCTGTTGCCCACGACGCAGCCTTTGCCGACTATCGCGCTGCCGCGGATGAACGCGCAGTGGCGTATCTCCGCGCCGCGGTCGATGATGCAGGGCGCGCCTATGTACGCGGACGGGAACACCGCGGCGTCCTTCGCTATCCAGACGCCCTCGGCGGGGTTGTCGAACTCCTCCGCGCTCAGCGCCGGGCCAAGCGCGAGGATGAAGCCCTTTATGTCCGCCAGCGCCTCCCAGGGATAGGTTTTACCCTCAAAAAGCCCGGCCGCGATGCTGTGGGAGAGATCCAGTAAATCTTCGATTTTGTACATCATTTGACCCTCACAAGGTGTCCGCTCTCGCGCATGGTCTCGATTATCCCGTCCACGGCGGCCTCGCAGCGCCCGTCCGTCTCCGCCTCCGCCATGACGCGCAGGACGGGTTCGGTGCCGCTCTTGCGCAGCAGCACGCGCCCCGCGCCGCCCAGGGAGGCCTCGGCGGCGGCGACGCCTGCAAGCACGGCGGGGTCCGTCATAGTGGCGTCCTTGTCGTCCACCACCACGTTTTTCAGCAGCTGCGGGTAGATGGTCACGGGCGCCGCCAGCTTGCTCAGCGGCAGCTTGGAATCCAGCATCACCTGCATGACCTTGATGGCGGTTATCAGCCCGTCGCCGGTGGTGGCGTACTTGGAAAATATGATGTGGCCGCTCTGCTCGCCGCCTATCACGTGGCCGTGCTCGCGCATATTCTCCCAGACGTACTTGTCGCCGACGGCCGTCTTTTCATACTTCACGCCGATCTCGTCCAGGGCCTTGTACAGGCCGAAGTTGCTCATGACGGTGGTGACAAGCGTGTTGTTCTCCAGGCGGCCGCGCTCGGCCATGTGCCGCGCGCACATATACATGATCTCGTCGCCGGAGACGGCGCGGCCGAACTCGTCCACGGCCAGGCAGCGGTCTGCGTCGCCGTCGAAGGCGAAGCCCACGTCTAGGCCGTTGTCTTTGACCAGCTTCTGAAGCGCGGCCAGGTGCGTGGAGCCGCACTCGACGTTGATGTTCAGCCCGTCGGGCTTGTTGCCTATCACCGTGGTGTCGGCGCCCAGGGCGTCGAACACGCTCTTGGCTATCATCCAGGTGCTGCCGTTGGCGCAGTCGAGGCCGACCTTCACGCCCTTGTAGGAGTGGGTGGACAGGCTGATGAGGTACCCTATGTAGCGGTTGCGCCCGGCGGAATAGTCTATCGTGCGCCCTATGTCGGAGCCGGTGGCCAGCGGCGGCTCCGGCCTCTGCCCGTCGAGGTAGGCCTCTATCTCGTCGAGGACGGCCTCCTCCATCTTCTCGCCCTGGCCGTTGATGAGCTTTATGCCGTTGTCGTGGTAGGGGTTGTGGCTGGCGCTTATCATGACGCCGCAGTCGAAGTCGTCCACACGGGCGATGTAGCTCACGCTGGGCGTCGTGGTGACGTGCAGCAGGTAGGCGTCCGCCCCGGAGCTGGTCAGCCCCGCAGAGAGAGCGCACTCATACATATAGCTTGAGCGGCGGGTGTCCTTGCCTATCACGACCCTGGCGCGGCGCTCGCGCCCATAGTACCAGCCGATGAAGCGGCCTATCCTGAATGCGTGTTCGGCGGTGAGATCAACGTTGGCTTCGCCGCGGAAGCCGTCGGTACCAAAGTATTTTGACATATTTTCCTCCGGGAAATAAGGCCTTCGGGCAAGCCTCCGGCCTTAGGATTTGCGTTTATTTCCGGCGGGCCGGCTCAGAGCACGGCCCTGACGCGCTCGACGGCCTCGCGGGTGTCGTCCGCGTCGCCGAAGGCGGTGAGCCGGATAAAGCCCTCGCCGCTGGGGCCGAAGCCCTCGCCGGGCGTGGTGACCACGTTCGCCTCCGTGAGCAGCCTGTCGAAGAACTCCCAGCTGCCCTGGCCGTCCGGGGCCCTGAACCAAATATACGGCGAGTCCGTGCCGCCGTAGACCTCCAGCCCGGCGCGCTCGAGGCCCTCGCGTATGACGCGGGCGTTGTTCATATAATAGCCGACCAGGGCGCGCACCTGTTCGCCGCCCTCCGGCGTATACACCGCCTCGGCGGCGCGCTGGATCACATAGGCCGTGCCGTTGAACTTTGTGGACTGCCGGCGCATCCACATATCGTAGAGGCTCTCGCCGCCGCGCCTGAGCGCCCTGGGTATGACCGTCCAGCCGCAGCGCGTGCCGGTGAAGCCGGCGGTCTTGGAAAAGCTGCAAAACTCTATGGCGCACTCCTCCGCGCCGGGTATCTCATATATGCTCCTCGGCAGCGAGGGGTCGGAGATATAGGCGCGGTAGGCCGCGTCGTAAAGTATGACGCTGCCGTGCTCGTTCGCGTAGTCCACCCAGGGCCTGAGCTGCTCTGCGGTCGCGGCCATGCCCGTGGGGTTGTTCGGGAAGCAGAGGTAGATGAGGTCCGGCGTCCGCTCCGGGAGGGCCGGGAAGAAGCCGTTGTCCGCCGTGCAGGGCATATAGACGATGTTCGACCATTTGCCGTGCGCGTAGTCTCCGGCGCGGCCGGACATGGCGTTGGCGTCTATGTACACGGGATAGACCGGGTCGCAGACGGCGACCACGCAGTCCTCGGAGAAGATGTCGCCGATGTTGCCGCAGTCGCTCTTGGCGCCGTCGGACACAAAGATCTCGTCGGCCGTTATCTTTGCGCCGAAGGGCGCGTAGTCGTGGGCGGCTATGGCCTCGCGCAGGAAGCCGTAGCCCTCGTAGGGGCCGTAGCCCATGAAGGTGGACTTGTCGCCCATCTCGTCCGCGGCGCGCTTGAGCGCCTCCACGCAGGCGGCCGGCAGCGGCTGCGTCACGTCGCCGATGCCGAGCCGGATGAGGCGCTTATCCGGGTGCGCCGCGGAATAGGCCGCCGTGCGGCGGGCGATCTCGGCGAAGAGGTAGCTGCCGGGCAGCTTGAGGTAGTTTTCGTTCAGCTTGAGCATATCTTCCTCCGGGTTACAGCAGCCACTCGCCGTCGTATACGGTGACGGCGGGGCCGGTCATATAGATGAGGTTCTTGTCGCGGTCCCACTCTATGAGCAGCTCGCCGCCGCGCAGGAGGAGCCTCGCGGAGTTCTCGCACCTGCCGTTGACAACCGCGGCGGCGAGGGCCGCCGTGGAGCCGGTGCCGCAGGCCATGGTCTCGCCGCTGCCGCGCTCCCAGACGCGCATCTTGAGCGTGTTGCGGTCTATCACCTGCACGAACTCCGTGTTTACCCGCTCGGGGAAAAGCGGGTGGTTCTCGAAAAGCGGCCCGGTCGTGGGCAGGTCCAGCCAGTCCACGTCATCGACGAAAACAACCGCGTGCGGGTTCCCGACGGAGACGGCCGTCACGTTCCACAGCATCCCCGCGACCTCTATGGGCTGGTCTATGAACGCGGTGCCGGAGGCCTCCACGGGTATCCTCGCCGGTTCGAATACGGGCGAACCCATGCAGACGCGCACACTCTCCACCACGCCGCCCTCGACGTTGAGCCACAGCGTCTTGACGCCCGCGCCGGTCTCCACGTCGATCACGGTCTTCTTCGTAAGCCCACGCTCATATACGTACTTGGCCACGCAGCGGATGCCGTTGCCGCACATCTGCGCGCGCGAGCCGTCCGCATTGTACATATCCATCATAAAGTCGGCCTTATCGCTCGGGCAGATGCAGATAAGCCCGTCGCTCCCGGCGCCGAAATGCCGGTCGGATACCTTGCGGGAGAACTCCGGCCTCCGCTCGGCCGGGAGGTCCTCGGCGAAGCAGTTTACGTACACATAGTCGTTCCCGCAGCCGTGCATCTTGGTGAACTTCATAATTCTCACTCCAAACTCGTCAATCTCGCCGCATGGCGGAATATCCCGTCCATAATTATATACCAGGCAGCTTGTCCCTTGCAACAAATTTATGTTAGCACGAACCGGCCGCAGGGTCAAGCCGGCGCATCCGGCCTCCCGGCCGGGGCTTGCAAAACCAAAGGAGGCGCGACTTGCGAAGGCACTGAAGGCAATCGCCGCGGCGCTGGGCGGGCCGGCCCTTATAAACGGGCTTTTCTGGCTTGTCATGCACATCGCTGCGGAGGCGGGCATAAAAAACCTCGTCCCGGGCTGGGACGAGGTCGAGCCGTAAAAAGGCGGGCGGTCCGGCTTGACCGCCCGCCTGCGTCTCATTTCTTTGCGAAGGGCTTGGAGAGGCTCTTTACGGCGATGTTGCCGAAGCGCTTCATGACGTGCGGGGCGAGGCTGGGGACGAGCTTGTCGTAGTCGAGGCCCTCGACGTCGCGGACGCGCTCGAGATGGATGGCGTCGAACTTGCACTTCGTGGTGCAGATGCCGCAGCCGACGCACTTGTACTCGTCGAGCACGACCGCGCCGCAGCCCAGGCAGCGCTCCGTCTCCTTCTTCATCTGCTCCTCTGTCAGCGTGCCGCGCAGGTCGCGGAAGGTCTTGACCGCCTCGGCGGGGTCCGGCGCGCCGGGCTTCTGCCTCGGGGTCAGGCTCAGCTCGTGTATGGGTACGCTCACCGCGCCCTTGTCGAGGGCGATGTACTCCTTGACCGTGCGGCCCAGCACAAGGCTCTGCCCCTCGTGGACGAAGCGGTGGATGGAGATGCTGGCCTCCTTGCCGGCCGCGATGGCGTCGATGGCGAAGCGCGGCCCGGTGACCACGTCGCCGCCGGCGAAGATGTCGCCCTCGTCGGTCTGCAGCGTGACGGGGTCCACCTGCACCGTGCCGTTTTTGTTGAACCTGACGGCGGTGCCGGCGAGCATACCGCCCAGCTCAACGCGCTGGCCTACGGCGCATATGACGCAGTCGCACTCCAGCGTCTCCGTCTCTCCGGTGGCCTCCGGCGCGCGCCGCCCGCTTGCGTCTGCATCGCCCAGGCGCATCACCC
>CALWYT010000003.1 GCA_944385835.1 uncultured Oscillospiraceae bacterium
GCGAAGGGGCAGGGATAGCCTATGGGCGTGCCCTTTTTTATGCAGCTGGCGAAGACTATCGTGTCCGCGCCGCGCTTTACAAGCTCGCGCACCCTGAGCGGCACGCGCTTGCCCGGGCAGCCGCCGCAGTTCGTGAAGCCGGCGAGCTCGATGTCCTCCTCCACGCCCTCGAATACGCCGCGCCTTTCGCGCAGCATCTTGAAATCCGTCGTGCCGGGGCAGTAGTCCTCGGTCTGCATACAGCGTATAATGCCAACTTTCAACAGCCTTCCTCCTCATAATTTCACTGCGGCCGCGTATAAACGGAGGCTGCCGGGCGGCGCCCGGCAGCCTTTGGTGCTTCTCTCAGTTATCAGCTTCGCGTGATTTAATGACGTTGTAGGTGATGCTCGCGGTGCAGGCTATGGCTATCAGCAGCCAGAACAGCATCACGGGCAGGCCCATGTTGGCCACGAGCCTCATGCTGGAGTGCGGTACCCCCGTCAGGGCGGGGATGGTGATAAAGGCCATGAAGATGTCCAGCGCGAGCGCGCAGGCGCCGAAAACGGCGCGGTTCACGGGTTTGACGGCGGAATACGAAAACAGTGTGAGCGTAACCAGGGTTCCCAGCAATAGTACGATCAGCATATTATCGCCTCCCAGTACATATTAACATATTCCCGTCATTAATTCAAGCATTTAAATCAGATTTGCAAGAAAAAATTCAGAACTTGCATCAGTACTCAGGGTACTTGTCGACGTCGTAGGGCACCTTGCTTATGTCGCGGCGCTCTATCTTGTCGTAGTGCTTGCAGAGGAAGGGCTCGACGACGTGGTAGAGGAACTTGCCGTCCAGGTCGAAGTAGAAGACGGCGAAGAGGCCGGCGTAGAGCGCGGCGAGGCCGCCCAAGGTTATGGCCAGGAATTTTTTCATCTCGGTCCCTCCTTACCAGCCGAGCGAGTCGTCGAAATCCAGCAGCGTGGGATCGAGCGGCTCCTCGTGCATGACGGTGAACATGTAGTCGTTTATCTTGCTGCGTATCTCCGCGCGGGAGACGGTACGGCTGTCGGGCAGGGCGTGCGGCATCCATATCGCGTGGATGTTGCGCTTCCTGAACTCGTCCTCGAACATGCCGGTGATGCCCTGCATACCCTTGCACTGGATCTGGTCGTACATCATGACCATGTCGCAGTGGAACTTCTCCATGTTCTCCCACAGCTCGAAGATGTGCTTATAGCCGCCGACAGCCATGCGGCGCATGGGCGCCCATTCATTGTAGAGCGTGAAGTCCTCCATGAGATGCTCCTTGGTGTCGGTGCGCATGTCTATGTCAAACATCAGGGAGTCCATGTTGATGACCGTGTAGAGGCCCCAGCAGTTGTAGGCCCAGGTCGGCCAGAAGCTGTAGTACAGCGGCGCGCAGCTCCAGGCTATGACGCGGTGGCGGGTTTCGGGGAAGCAGTTGATCTTCTGCTCGACGCACTTGTGGAGGATTTTCTTAACGCGCTTATCCGTCTGCGCCCAGATGTCGCGCCAGCCGGCCTGCGAGTAGTATATGCGGTATAGGGCCTGAGCGCTGCCGCATATCGGATAATACGGGCTGTTGGCCGCGACGTCCCACTTCTCGTGCTCAAAACGCGTGAGTTCGTTATAGCGCTCGATGTATTTGACGAAGCAGTCGTAGTCAAAGGGCAGGCCGGTCTGCTCTTCGATGAACTTCCAGCACTCCTCGATCTCGCGGCGGCAGTGCTCCTGCACCAGCGGGTCGTCGAACTGCATGGGCTGCGGCATGGCGAAGAGCGGCCTGTCGTAGGCCCAGTCCTGGAGTATGCTGGTGCCGACGGAGCCGTCGCAGGCCTCGTTGCTGGTGACAAGGAAGGGGAAATAGTCCGGCATGTCGTCGAGGATTGAAAGGCCGGCCTCGGCCTGGCACATCGGGCAGGGGTCGCCGGGAAGGCCTATGCCCTGGACGGCGTCTATGTAGTGCAGGACCGTGTGGCAGTTGACGTGGCAGGTGACGAAGTACGGTACCATCTGCAGCGGCACGTCGTCGAGGCGGTCGCGCCAGGGATAGAATATCGCGCCGGCGACGGTCTCGTCATGGGCTATCGTCTTGTGCCACAGCTCATTGTGCTTGCCGCCGTGGAGCTTGGCGTCGGCGGAGAACATACGCATGAACTGCCTTATCGTCTCGCTGGTCATGGCCCTGTAATGCCAGGCGGAGGCGGCGAGCGCGGCGCCGCGCAGGCCCTCGAAGCCGCGGTCGTACCAGTGCATGACGGTGAGGTAGGTCTGACCTATCCAGCGGTAGCGCCAGACGCCCTTGGCAAAGTTCACGATGCCGCCGTAGCGCATGATGTCGTAGACCATCATGCCGTAGTTATAGAGCCAGATGCGGTTGAAGTAATACATCGTGTCCTTGATGCCGCGCCACTCACGGTGCTTGTAGAGGCCGGTCTTAGGCTCGTACAGCTCGCCGAGCTTTCTCTCGCGGTGCGGCTTGCCGTACACAAAATCGCGCAGCTTTTTCTTAAAGTTCTTCATGCCCCTCACTTCCCCTCCTGGATCTGCTTGATCTCAATGCTCTCGACGAAGGCCTGGAAGCGTGTGCGCAGCTGCCCGGAGGCGGAGTTGATGTACTCCTTCTCTATGGAGCACACCGGCAGGCCGAAGTCGCGCTTGAGCACTATGGTGTCTATCGTGCGTTCGTAGCTCCAGTACTCGCAGAACTTGTTGCTCTCGACGATGATTCCGTCGGCCTTGTACTCCTTCGCCCAGTCGGCGAGATGCTTTTTGCGCTCGCGCATGACGTGCTGCTCCATATAGCGCGGACACTCGCTTGTCTCGATATAATGGCGGGCTATGGCGCGCAGGGGACTTTCGCCCTCCCCTACCACAATCTGCTCGCGCCCGGGTATGGAGCCATAGCAGTAGCGGTCGGCGACCACCATCGCGCCGCAGCCCTCAATGAGCTGGGTGAAGCCTGGATCGTCGTTCTCGCTGCCCGAGAGCAGCACGCGGCAGCGGAACCAGGGCTTGGGGTCCGGCTCCCTCGTGCGCAGCTCCTCGGCTGTCTCGCGTATGTATGGCAGTATAAGCTCCTTGGGGCAGACCAGGCTGACCAGCTGGATCACGTGGAACTCATAGCCGGTGATATTGGGGTTGTCCTCTTTCCTGTGGTCGCCTATCTCGGTTATCAGAGCGCAAAGCTCGTTGTGCCGTTCGATCGCGCGCAGCAGCGCCTCGTCGGAGGTGTCTATGCCGAAGTGTTCGCTTATCGGGTTGAGCACATGCGCGCGCAGCTGCTTCTCATAGTGCTCGATGCTGTTGGCCGTTTTCTTGAAGGGGACGTCGGTAAACTCGCAGAAGAAGCCCGGGTTCTTTATGACGTCCATCATCTGCAGGTGCTCCTGGAAGCGGCAGGTGACCGTGCAGGTCTCCGTGGCCATCTGCGCGTCGAGGAAGTTGTACCCACCCTCCAGCGCCCTCTCGAGCAGGCTGCGCCCGTAGTGGCAGGTCCGCCCGGACATATAGTAGGTGGCGATGTCCGGCGAAGTGCAGCGCGGCGCGCGCAGCCTTACGCCGAAGCAGCCCTCAAGGTCGAGCAGCACCTCCGGGATGAAATAGCAGGTGTAGCCAAGCGCCTTTTTGCCCTCCTCCTTGGCCTGCTTGACAAGCGCGTTATTGGCCTCCTGCAGCAGGTCCTCAAAGAAAATCAAATGCTTCAGGTCTCTCAAATCTAACCCCCCAGTCTCCAGTATTTTTCCTAAACCGGCCCGAGCGGCCGGCCGTCCTATTGTCAGAATACCAAAGACTTAGTTAAAAGTCAAACTCGAATTGAGAAAACTGCACATAATCGTGCTCTAATTTAAATTTTTAAACTACTTATCGCCTTTTATGCGTGAAAATATAGAAAAAATATTGAACAAATCATCTCTGGTCTAATCAGATTGGAGATATAAAAAAGAAGGCCGCGTACTGCGGCCTTCTCTTCTGCATCAGTAGTAGCGCTTCTTGTTCTTGCGAGCTGCCTCGCTCTTCTTACGGCGCTTGACGCTGGGACTCTGGTAGTACTCCTTCTTGCGGAGATCGGCGAGAACGCCGGCCTTGGCGCAGGAGCGCTTGAAGCGCTTGAGAGCGTTGTCCAGAGACTCATTCTCTTTGACATAGATTTCAGACATTGTATTCCCTCCCTCCAAAACGTCCGAGGCCGCTGTCAAAACGTCCCGTTACGCTGTCGGGGCTTCTATCCCATCATGGGGTTTGGACCCTTTAACATAAGCATTATAAGTGTTCGGCCGCCGAATGTCAAGTAAAACTGAGCCGCCGCTCTGATGTATCCGCCGAGCGCCCCGCCGGGCTGCCGCGCGGAAGGCGGCGCGCCTCCCACGCGGTGGGAATCACTTGCGCGGCCTGGCGATGATGTTGACGAGCTTGTTCTTTACGACTATGGTCTTTACGATGTCGCAGCCCTCGGTAAACTTCTTCACCTTTGGCTCGGCCATGGCGGCCTCGACCGCGGCGGCGTCCTCGCAGTCCACAGGGACGGTTACGGTGCCGCGCAGCTTGCCGTTGACCTGGACGGCGATCTCCTTGACGTCGTCGAGCGTCTTGGCCTCGTCGTACTGCGGCCAGGGGCTGAGCGAGCAGAGGCCCTCGAAGCCCTGGATCTCCCACAGCTCCTCGGCCATATGCGGCGCGAAGGGGCTGAGCAGGGCGATGAACGCCTTTATGTCGCCGCGGTTTGGCGCGTGCTCGTTGAACTGGTTAAGCAGGGTCATCATGGCGGCGATGGCCGTGTTGAACTTCATGCTCTCGATGTCCTCGCTGACCTTCTTGATGCAGCGGTGCATCTCCTTCTCGTTGGCCGCGGAGAAGCTCTCGTCGCCGTCTATGCGCTTTTCGGCCATGGCCCAGATGCGGTCGAGGAAGCGCTTGCAGCCCTTGACGGCGCTGGGGTTCCAGGGCGCGGCCTTCTCAAAGTCGCCGAGGAACATGATATAGAGGCGCAGCGTGTCGGCGCCGTACTCCTTGACCACGCTGTCGGGATTGACGACGTTGCCGAGGCTCTTGCTCATCTTGACTATCGGGTGGTCGGCCATCTCGCCGTACTTGTGTACAAGCTGCTTCCTGGCCTCCTCCTCGCTGCCGCACTCCCTGAGCAGCTCCTCCTTCTCACTGTCGGGGAGGTTGTTCCAGTTGTGCGGGTTCAGGCCGAGGATCATGCCGTGGCTTGTACGTTTGGCGTAAGGCTCCTTGGTCGGGACGACGCCGATGTCATAGAGGAACTTGTGCCAGAAGCGGCTGTACAGCAGGTGCAGCGTGGTGTGCTCCATTCCGCCGTTGTACCAATCGACCGGACTCCAGTAGTCCAGGGCCTCGCGGCTGGCCAGCGCCTCGCCGTTGTCCGGGTCCATGTAGCGCAGGAAGTACCAGCAGGAGCCGGCCCAGTTGGGCATGGTGTCCGTCTCGTGCTCGGCGGGGCCGCCGCACTTGGGGCAGGTGCATTCCACCCAGTCGCGCATATGGGCGAGCGGGCTTTCGCCGTTGTCGGTAGGCTCATAGCTCTCGACGTCGGGCAGCAGCAGCGGCAGGTCCTTCTCGTCCATAGGCACCCAGCCGCACTTGGGGCAGTGGATTATGGGGATAGGCTCGCCCCAGTAGCGCTGGCGGGAGAAGACCCAGTCGCGCAGCTTATAGTTGACCTTGGCGCGGCCGAGGCCCTTTTCCTCCAGCCACTTGGTCATGGTCGGGATGGCGGCCTTGACGCTCATGCCGTTCAGGAAGCCGGAGTTCACCATGATGGCGTCCTCGTCCTTGCTTATCCAGGCCTCCTTGGTGATGTCGCCGCCCTTGACGACCTCTATGATGGGCAGGTTGAATTCCTTTGCGAACTCCCAGTCGCGCTGGTCGTGGCCCGGGACGGCCATTATGGCGCCGGTGCCGTAGCTCGCGAGGACGTAGTCGGAGATGAAGATGGGGATGACCTCGCCGTTGACGGGGTTGACGGCGTCGACGCCCATGGTGCGCACGCCGGTCTTGTCCTTGTTTAGCTCGGTGCGCTCGAGGTCGGACTTGGCGGCGGCCACCGCCTGGTACTTCCTGACCTCGTCGGGGTTCGTGATGGCGCCGCTCTCAAGCCACTGCTTTATAAGGGCGTGCTCCGGCGAGAGGACCATGTAGGTCGCGCCGAAGAGCGTGTCGCAGCGGGTGGTAAAGACCTTTATCACGTCGCCGGTGGTGGCCTTGAAATCGACCTCCGCGCCGGTGGAGCGGCCTATCCAGTTGCGCTGCTGTATCTTGACGCGCTCGATATAGTCCACGTCGTCCAGGTCGTCTATGAGCCGCTGCGCATAGGCGGTGATACGGAGCATCCACTGGCTCTTCTCCTTGCGGACAACGGGCGCGCCGCAGCGCTCGCACACGCCCTCGACGACCTCCTCGTTGGCGAGGACGCACTTGCAGCTGGTACACCAGTTGACGGGCATACTGGCCTTATACGCCAGGCCCTGCTTGTACATCTGGAGGAAAATCCACTGCGTCCACTTGTAGTACTCGGGGTCGGTGGTATCGACCATGCGGTCCCAGTCGAAGCTGTAGCCCAGCATCTGGAGCTGCTTGGAGAAGCGCTCTATGTTGCGCTTGGTGACCTCGCGCGGATGCATGTGGTTCTTGATGGCATAGTTCTCGGTGGGCAGGCCGAAGGCGTCGAAGCCTATCGGGAAGAGGACGTTCTCGCCCTCCATGCGGCGCTTGCGCGCGACTATATCCATCGCGGTGTAGGGCCTGGGGTGTCCGACGTGCAGGCCGTCGCCGCTCGGATACGGGAACTCTATAAGCGGGTAGAACTTCTTGCGGTCCCTGTCGCCCGTGACGGCGGCGTAGGTCTTGTTCTCAAGCCAGTAGTTCTGCCATTTCTTCTCTATGCGTGTGAAATCGTAGCCCATAACGTGTGCTTTCTCCCTTGCTAATTAGATTGTTTTGTCCGCAGGCCCCTTTGACCCGGGTTCTCAAGCCCGGACCGTAGGGCCTCACAGGGATGAGAGCGGCACCTCTTCCGCGTCCGACCAGAGATGCTCGAGGTTGTAGAACTCGCGCATATCCGCCTGGAAGATGTGGACTATAAGGCAGCCGAAGTCAAGCAGTATCCAGCCCCCGCCGCGATAGCCCTCGCGCCTTAGCGGCGGCTCGCCCAGCTCGCTCAGCGCGCGGTCGACCTCGTCGGTCAGCGTCTTGACGTGCGTGGAGCTGGTTGCGGTGCAGATGACGAAGTAGTCGGCAAGCACGGTGACGTCCGTCGTGCGCAGCGCGCTGACGTCCCTGGCCTGCTTGGAATCCAGGGCCTTTACGGCCGCCGCGGCCATTTCCCTTGGTGTTAGCATTGGGCAAAACTCCTTTTCTATATCCCGGTGTGCCTTTGCTGTCAGCTGTATATCACGGCGAAGGAATCCTCCCCGCCGGCTATATAGCCCTGAGTCATGGTCCACTCGCCGTCGATGTAGGAAATCATGTTGATGTTGCTCTCCGTAATCTCCACGTCGAAGGGGTTGAGGTACTCGTTAAGCATGGCCAGCCAGTCGTCTATCAGCGGCATGACGTAGTTCAGGCCGTTTATCATGCCGTCCATGCGGTTTGGTATGGTCTGGAAGGTGATGTCGTCCCCGTCGAGCTTTATGAACTGTTCAAGCAGGTACATCACGTTGCCCAGCGAGACGTTGGTGACCATGTTGTCCATGATGGCGTTGTATACGTCGCCTATCTTGCTGATGTTGCCCAGCTTGAGCGTCTGGCTGGCCAGCGCGGACAGCAGCTGCTGCTGGAACTGTATGCGCTCTATGTCGCCGCCGGCGTAGGAGTGCGAGCCGTCGTTGGACATACGGAAGCGCATGGCGTTGACGAAGTTCTCGCCGTCGAGCGTCTGCGGGCCGGCCTTGATGTGGATGTGCAGCGGCGGGTCCTGGTCAGGGGCGTCCCAGTCCATGTCGAAGGGGATGTCAAAGTAAACTCCGCCTATGGCGTCCACGATCTCCGCTGCCGCGTTGATGTCTATGAGCGCGTACATATCCACGCTGTAGCCCAGTATGTCGGAGACGCAGTCGAGCAGCGGCTCTATGCCGTCGCCGCCGTTGTTGATGTCCGCGGCGTAGGGCTGGTTTATCTTCTTGATATTGAGATTGACATTGACCAGCATGTCGCGCGGCAGGCTGACAATATTGAGCTTGCCGTTGACCGTGTCGAACATACCGACCATGTTGGTGTCGTTGTGGTTGCCAACCACGTCGATGCCGGCGATGAAGAAGGTCCACACGCCGTCGCGCTTGTCCGCCGCGCTCTGCGGGGCTTCCGCCGCCACGCCCGTCTCCTGCGGGTCCGGCGTACTGTAGTCGTTGAGGCCGCCCTCGGCCTGGCCGGGGCGCTGCGCCCAAATCCGATAGCCGGCGTACGCCCCGACGGCCAGTACGCAGACGGCGAGCACCGTCGCGAGCAGCCTGCGCGGCCAGCGCGGCCGAGCGGCGGCCTGCTCCTCGCGCGAGACTATGTCGTCGCTGGCAAAATGCCGTCCGTCAGAATTGTTGTATCCGGCGGCGCCTGCGGCGCGCTGCTGCCTTGCCCTGTAGCGGCGGTCGTATTCGTAGTCGTCGTCAAGGTCGTAGGCGTCCTCTTCGCTGTAAGCGTGGCTCCGTTCCGGGGCTTCCCCGCCCTGTCCGGCGCCGCTGTGCCTGCCGTGCCTGCCGTTTCCGCCAAAAAGATGCATCAGTTATCCTTTCCGTACCATCTCAGCGCCTCCAGCGAGTCGCCGTGCGGCACTGTCCCCGCCGCTTCCAGCTCCTCCAGGCTCATCTCAAGCCCGAGGGCCATAGCGGCGTCCAAGTCCTCATAGCAGAGCGAACGCAGCCGCTCCACGCCGGGAAAATCCCTGGTGGGTTCCACATAGTCAGCCAGATAGATTATCTTCTCCAGCAGCGTCATGTCCGGCCTGCCTGTGGTGTGCCAGCGTATTGCGCCGTACACCGCGTCAGTCACGCCGAAAAGGTCCCTGGACAGCGCGGCGCCCGTAATGGCGTGCGTGAGCTTTATGTTCCCGCGCTCGAGCGCATCGAACACTATACCATATTTTTCAGCCAACTGCAACTGCTCGGGCATGGACAATTTTTTCGTAATATCGTGCAGTATCGCGGCCTCGGCCGCGTCGCCCGGGTCCGCTCCCCAACGCTCCGCCAGCTTGACCGCCTCGTGCTCGCAGCCGGCCACATGCGGCACGCGGGTGGGCTTCAGGAAGCTGTACGCGCGCTCGCGCAGCCAGTCGAGCTGCGGCTTTGCGCCGTAATCGCGCTTTCTTATAATGCGCGCGTAGACCTCGCCGTCCAGCTCGCCGGCGCCGCGCCGGCTGGCCAGCAGCTCGCGCATATCGCTGCTGCTCATTGGCATGGGCGTCTCGTCGAGGACATAGATTTTCGCGCCGCAGGCCTCGCGCAGCCGCACGGCCTCCCGCTCTATCGCGCCGATGTCGCCGTCGTTGCGCGGGAGCACGGCGAGAGAGGCCTCGGAGAGTATGCCGCGCCACTCATGCCAGGTCTCGAACGAGAGCAGCATATCCGTACCCATGATAAGCACGATTTCGGCATCCGGGTACGCCGCGCGAAGCTCCCGCACGGTGTCGGAGCTGTAGCTCCTCCCCTCGCGGCGCAGCTCCATGTCAGAAACCTCGGCCTCCGGGAAGGCTCTGAAGGCCGTGCGTGTAAGCGCCAGGCGCTCCATGGCGTCCGGGCTGCCCTCAGGCAGAGGCTTGTGCGGCGGCGTGGCCGCCGGGATGACCAGCAGCTTGTCCGGCCCGAGCGCCTCGCAGGCGAGGCGGCAGGCCCTTACGTGCGCCGGGTGCGGCGGGTTGAAGCTGCCTCCGTAGACGGCCAGCCTCATTTCTTCTTCGCCGCCTTGGGCAGCTCTATGACCGGCTTTTGCTCATTGCGCTTATAGAGCACGAATTTGCTGCCTATTACCTGCACCTGCTCGGCCCGGCAGCGCGCCGCCAGCGTGTCGCAGGCCTCGCGCGCGCTGAGCATGGAGTTTTCCAGCACGCGGCCCTTGACCAGCTCCCTCGCGCGCAGCATATCGCTGAGCGCGGCGGCGGTGTTCTCGGTTATTCCGTCCTTGCCTATCTGGATTATCGTGTCCTCCTTCGCGGCCAGGCCGCGCAGATAGGCCCTCTGCTTACTTGTCAGCATTGCAATACTCCTTCAATATCCGGGAGAATTCGCGCAGAGCCTGCCCCCGTTGAGAGATGGCGTTCTTCTCATCTGCGCTCAGCTGCGCCATGGTCCTGTCCTCCCCCTCCGGGATGAACAGGCTGTCGTAGCCGAAGCCGTTTTCGCCGGCCTCACTCCAGGCGATGCTGCCCTCGCAGGTCCCCCGCGAGCGCAGCGTATCGCCGTTCGGGAAGACGCAGCATATCGCTGAGACGAAGCGCGCGTCGCGATGTTCCTCGCCGGCGAGGTTTTTAAGCAGCAGCGCGCGCCGGTCGGCGTCCGTATCTTCATGGCGGCCGGTGTAGCGCGCGGAGTGTACCCCGGGCGCGCCGCCGAGGGCGTCCACCTCGAGGCCGGAGTCGTCGCTGACGGCGGCCTCGCCGGTGGCGCTCATCGCGGCGGCCGCCTTCAGGTAGGCGTTTTCCTCAAAGGTTTCGCCGGTCTCGTCCACCTCTAAACGGCAGCCGGCTTCGCCCTGCGTGATGACCTCTATGCCCAGCGGTGCCAGTATTTCGCGGAATTCGCGCGCCTTGTGGGCGTTATTCGACGCAAGCACCAATTTCATGACAGCAGCGCCTCCGAAAACTCCCTCGGCTCAAAGGGCATAAGGTCGTCCACGCCCTCGCCGACGCCGACGAATTTGACCGGCAGCCCCAGCTCGTCCGCTATGGCGAACACTATGCCGCCCCGCGCCGTGCCGTCGAGCTTTGTGAGCACAATGCCGGTCACGTCCGCGGTCTCGTTGAACTGCCTGGCCTGGATAAGGCCGTTCTGGCCGGTCGTGGCGTCGATAACCATGAGCGTCTCGACGTCGGCCTCCGGCAGCTCGCGCGTGATTATGCGGCGTATCTTGCCCAGCTCGTTCATCAGGTTAGCCTTGTTGTGCAGCCGGCCGGCGGTGTCGATTATCACGATGTCGGTCCCGCGTGCCTTGGCCGCAGCGATAGCGTCGAAGACGACGGCGCCGGGGTCGGAGCCTTCGCCGTGCTTGACTATGTCGCACTTCGCCCGCTCGGCCCAGACGCTCAGCTGCTCGGCCGCCGCGGCGCGGAAGGTGTCGGCCGCCGCAAGCAGGACCTTCTTGCCCTCGGCGCTGAACCTTGCGGCCAGCTTGCCGATGGTGGTGGTCTTCCCCACGCCGTTTACGCCGACCATGAGTATCACGGACGGCCTGGTGTCCAGCTTAAGCTCAAAGCTGCCGACGCTCAGCCGCTCCGCAAGGATACCGGCGAGCGCGGCCTTGACGGGTTCTGCGCCGTATAGGGACTGCTCATACGCCGCGGAGCGCAGCCTGGCCACGGCCTTGACCGCCGTGTCGGCGCCGGCGTCGGCCAGTATCAGCGCCTCCTCCAGCTCCTCGAAAAAGACCTCGTTATCCACGGTGAGCGCGGCGAAGGCCTCGCTCATCTGCTTGCGGGTTTTTTCAAGCCCCTGCTTTATCTTGTCGAAGAATCCCATTGTCGTCCTCCTCTATCTGCCTTGCCGCCTCGTCCAGGTCCAGCTCGATGACCTTGGAAACCCCCTTCTCCTGCATGGTGACGCCGTAGAGCTTATCGGCCTCCTCCATGGTGCCGCGGCGGTGGGTTATGACTACGAACTGCGTCCTGCCGGCCAGCTGGCGCATATGCTGGGCGAAACGGTTGACGTTCGCCTCGTCCAGCGCTGCCTCTATCTCGTCCATAACGCAGAACGGCGTGGGCCGTATCTTGATGATTGCGAAATACAGCGCTATGGCCACAAAGGCCATCTCGCCGCCGGACAGGAGCGTCAGCGTGGTGACCGCCTTGCCGGGCGGCTGGACGCGGATGTCTATCGTGCCGCCGAGTATGTCCTCGGCGGGGCTTATCGTCAGCTCGGCGCTGCCGCCGCCGAACAGCTCGGTAAACGTGGCGGCAAAGCCCTCGTTTATGGCGGCGAACTCGCGCGCGAAGATACTCTTCATTTCCCCGGTTATATCGGAAATTATACCCTCCAGCTCGCCCTTCGCCTTCTCGACGTCGTCGCGCTGGCCGGCCAGGAACTCGTACCGCTCGCTGACGCGCTTGTACTCCTCGATCGCCCCGATGTTGGGGCTGCCCAGCCCGGTCATCTCGCGGCGCAGCTCGGAGATCTGCTTTGCCGCCTTCGAGCGGCTCTCCACAGGCCGGCGGATGGCCTCCGCCGCGCTGTGGCTCAGCTCATAGCCGTCCCAGAGCTTGTCTGTGAGCTGCTTTTCCTCCATCTCGGAGGACAGCTTTTTCTGCTCGCTGCGCGCCAGGGCGCGCTCCAGCTCGAGTATGGCGGCGTTCTTCTCCTGCGCGGCCTTGTCCGTGCGCTCGCGCTCGCCCTCGACCTCCAGGCGGCTCGCCGTGGCAGCGCTGATATTGGCGCGGATTCGCGCCGCCTCCTCGTTAAGTCCTGCGAGCTTCCGCCTCTCCTCCGCCAGCTCCCGCTCATGGCTCTCGGCTGCGGCCTCTGCCTCGGCGACCGCCTTTTCACGTGCGGCCTTATCGCCCGTCAGGCCCGCGAGAAGTATCTCGAACTGCTTGACGGCGTTCTCCGTGGCGCGGCGTTCGGCCTCGAGCGAGGCCAGCTCGGCGCGTATCTGCTGCAGCTCCTGCGTCGCGACGTCCAGCTCATAGCGGGCCGCGGTCAGCTCGCGCTTGAGCGCCTCGCAGCGCGCGGACAGCGCGTCGCGCTCCTTCGCCAGGGCGCCGCGGCCGGAAAGCAGCCGCTCAAGCTCGCTGCGGCGCGAGAGTATGCCGGCGTTCCTCCCGGCGCTGCCGCCGGTCATGGAGCCGCCCGCGTTCATAACCTGGCCGTCGAGGGTCACTATGCGCACGCGCGCGCCGTTTCGGCGCGAGATGGCGATTGCGTCCGCCAGCGTCTCCGCAACCAGCGTGCGGCCCAGGAGGTTTTCAAAGACGTTTTTATATACCACGTCGAACTCGACCAGGTCCACGGCCAGGCCCAGGCAGCCCTCGTCCTCGCCGGGTATCCTGTCCAGCCTGCCGCCGCGTATGGCGTCAAGCGGCAGGAAGGTGGCGCGGCCGGCGTTCCTGCGCTGCAGCAGCTCTATGGCGCGCTTGCCGTCCGACTGCGTGTCCACGACGACGTTCTGTATCGCCGCGCCGAGCGCGGTCTCAATGGCCAGCGCGGTGCGCTCGCCCGTGCGCAGCAGCTCCGACACCGTGCCGTGGACGCCGCGCAGCTCGCCGCGCCCTGCGGCGCGCATGACGGTCTTTACCGCGCCTGCGAAGCCCTCGTAGTCGCGCTCCATCTCCTCGAGTATGTTTATGCGCGAGTCGGCGCTGTTGAGCGCGACGATTTTCTCCGTCAGCTCGCCGTTCAGCCCGGCCAGCTCCTCCTCGCGGTTGGCGATGCGCATACGCCTGCCCTCGGCGACGTTGTTCGCCCGCTCCGCGCTCTCGCGCAGCTCCCCGGCGCGCGCGTCTATCTCCGTTATGCGGCGGCGGCGCTCCTCAACCTGGGCGGCGACGCCGCGCGCGCGATCGTCCTGCTCGCTCAGCTCGCCGCGGATGCGCTCCGCGGTCTGCCTCGCGCCCTCAGCGCGGCTCTCCGCCGCGGCGGCCCGGGCCTCGCACTCGGCGCAGCGCGCCTGGATTGCGGAAAGCTCGTTCCGGCGGGTCTCGGCCTCGACGTCCTTGGCGCGCATACGCTCGCTCAGCGCCTCGCTGCGCGAATACAGCCCCTGCAGTTCGCGCCTCGCGGCCTCGAGCGCGGCCCCGGTCTCGGCGTGCTCGGCCTCCACGGCGGAGTTCAGCTCGCGCAGCGCGTCAAGCTCGCTCATCCAGAGGCTGACCTCGGCGACCTTCAGCTCGTCCCTCAGCGAGAGGTAGCGCCTGGCCACCTCCGCCTGCTCCTTCAGCGGCTTCACCTGAAGCTCCAGCTCTTCTATCTTATCGTTTATGCGCAGGAGGTTCTCGTCCGTGCGCTCGAGGCGGCGCTCGGCCTCCTCCTTGCGGTAGCGGTAGCGGGAGATGCCCGCGGCCTCCTCAAGCACCTCGCGGCGCTCGTCGCTCTTGCCGCTGACTATCTCGGCGATGCGCCCCTGGCCGATGATGGAATAGCCGTCCCGGCCCATGCCGGTGTCCATCAGCAGCTCGTTCACGTCGCGCAGCCGCACCTGGCTGCGGTTGATGTAGTACTCGCTCTCGCCGGAGCGGTAGTATTTGCGCGTTATCGTCAGCTCGTCGGAATCAACGCTGAACGCGCCGTCGGAGTTGTCCAGTATCAGCGAGACCTGCGCCACGCCCATGCTCGGCCGCTTGGCCGTCCCTCCGAAGATGACGTCCTGCATCTTGCCGCCGCGCAGCGTCCTGCTGCTCTGCTCGCCCATGACCCAGAGGATGGCGTCGGAAATATTCGATTTGCCGGAGCCGTTCGGGCCGACTATCGCGGTTATGTCCCGCTCAAAGGTCAGCCGCGTCTTCTCCGGAAAGCTTTTGAAGCCGGATATTTCCAAGGCTTTCAGGTACGTAGCAATCCCTCTCCTCTTAGGTACTCCTGCGCGGCGCTGTGCTTCCCGCTGCAAGGCGTATTATTTTACCACAGCGTACCGCGATTTTCAAGGCTTTGCGCCCCGGCACATGGAGAAAATCCGCGCCAGTTTCGCGCTTTAATTGACAGGTTCGGAGAGCGGGTCTATAATTGACGCTGATATTCGGATTTTACGCGGCCCGTCACTCGCGCGGGCCGCTTGGAGCGGCCATGGAAAGCATAATTCTCTGCGTAAACGCCATACTCCCCATCTTCATCATGATAGCCCTGGGCGCTCTGGCGCGCTTTAAGGGCCTCCTGGGCGTGGCGGACGTGCTGAAGATGAACAAGATCGCGTTCAACTTCTTCATGCCCTTCATGATGTTCAATAACATCTACACAGCCGAGCTTGGCTCGGCCCTCCGCCCGCGGCTCATAGGCTTCACAGTGGGCTGCGTCGTGGTGATTTTCCTGCTCTCTACCGCCTTTACGCTGCTGTTCACCGGGGATAACGGCAAGCGCGGCGTTATCATACAGGGGCTTTTCCGCTCGAACTACGTCATCGTCGGTATGCCCATAGCCGCCTCGCTTGTCCCCGGCGCCGACCTCTCCTCGGTGGCCATACTGGTGGCGATCGTCGTGGCCGTGTTCAACGTCCTGGCAGTCGTCGGCCTGTCGCTCTTCAACGACCGCCGGGTCGGGCTGCGCGGCGCGCTGCGGGGCATCGCGACGAACCCGCTGATACTCTCCTCCGCGCTGGGCGTGGCCTTTCTGCTGACGGACGCCCAGCTGCCCGCGTTCCTGGAGTCCGCGGTCGGCGACCTCTCCGGCGTGGGCAGCCCCCTGATGCTGTTCCTGCTCGGGGCTTTTATCGACTTCCGCGCCATGAAGGGCTTTAAGCGCGAGCTTATCTGCGTCTGCGTGGGCAGGCTGCTCGTCATACCCGCCGTGTTCCTCAGCATCGGCTACCTCGCCGGCTTCAGGGGCATAGAATTTGCCGCGCTCATCGGCGCGTTCGCCTCTTCCTCCGCGGCCACGTCCTTCACCATGGCCCAGCAGATGGGCGGCAACTCCGAGCTTGCCGGGGACATAGTCATATTCACAAGCGCGCTCTGCCCCTTCACGCTCTTTATCTGGTGTACGCTCTTCACCTCGCTCGGCGCTATATAACTCAGGCCCGGCCGCAGACGCGGCCGGGCCGATTATTATGCGTTCAGCAGATCACAACTCAAAGCCCCGCGACGGCGGCTGACTCATCCCCGGCGCCGGAGCACCACGTTATGCTGACGGACATCTCCTGCCGCGTCTGCGCAGGCGGCTCGCTGCCGTGCATAAGCCCTACGACGTTCATCACAAACGCCGCGCAGCACACGGCGCTCAGCAGCAGCGAGACTGCCGCCGTTGCGATTATTATGCGTATCGCCCTTGCCCTGGAGTTTGCCACAGGCGCCGCCTCCCTTCGTTGCATACGAAGTATAGCAGGCGAATGTATCGGAATTGCATCCTTGAGGTTACAGTTTGGTCACATAACGAAAAAATTTTTGTTAAATGCCCGGGAAAGAAAGCGCCCGAGCCGGGTTCAGCCCGGCTCGAGCGTTTCCACACAGGCGTCAGGTACGAATTTCAGGCGTTTGAGGCCAAATTTCTCGCGCAGCCAGTCCCTGTTCTCCCCGTGCTGGCCAACGGCCTGGCTCATGAGGCGCGGGTTCACTCTCAGGACGGCCTCGCCGCCGGGCATGGCGCCCTCCAGCGCGGCCTCCGCCTTTCCGCGCATGATGCGCGCGCGCACAAGCTCTCCCAGCGCGGGGTGGTACGCCCCGCCCACGGCGTCGCCGCCGGACAGGTCCTCGGTTGGGTTCAGCCCCATGCGGATTATCGGTATGCCGGCCGCGTCGAAAATTGGCACTATCCGCGCACAGACACGCACGGCGTCCTCCACCGTGTGCTCCTTATAGCGCCCCGCCCTCCAGAGGTCGAAGAGCGCGGTGTCGCGGACGATCACGGTGGGATAGACGCGCACGCCGTCCGGCCCCAGGGCGGCGAGTTCCCGCGCCGTGTCGGCGTCGGACTGGTCGTCAGAGCCGGGCAGGCCGGTCATCATCTGCAAAATCAGCCGGAAGCCCGCCGCTTTGACCGCCCTCGACGCCTCGCGCACATCCCCGGCCGTGTGGCCGCGGCCTGAGAGCGCAAGGACGCGGTCAGACATGCTCTGCGCGCCCAGCTCCACGGTTTCCACGCCGCAGCGCTTCAGCCGCGCGAGCACCGCGCCGTCTATGGCGTCGGGGCGCGTGGACAGGCGTATCGAGCTTATGTCGCCGCGGCGCAAATAGGGCGCGGCCGCCTCGAGCAGCGCCTCCTGCTCGCGCGCGGGTATGGCGGTGAAGGAGCCGCCGTAAAACGCAAGCTGCCGCCGGGTCCCCGGCGGCGTCACCTCGAGCGCGCGCTCCACGGCGCGCACGACGTCCTCCGGCGCCGCCGGGACGGCGGAGCCGGAGATACGGCGCTGGTTGCAGAAGACGCAGTCGTTCGGGCAGCCAAGATGCGGCACAAAGACCGGGACAATGCTCTCCCTGGCGCTCATTTGCGCAGCTCCAGGAGAGCGGCGCGGGCCGCGGCCTGTTCGGCTTCCTTCTTGGTGCGCCCCTCGCCGGAGCCTATGGGCCTGCCGTTGAGGCTCACCTGGCTGGTAAAGGTCTTGTCGTGGTCCGGGCCGCTCTCGGCGAGCAGCTCATAGGAGAGGACGCTGCCGCTCTTCTTCTGCACCAGCTCCTGCAGCTCGGTCTTGCTGTCGCCGAAGGCGACGTAGCCGTTCTCGCGCCCTGAGAGGATGTAGCGCGCTATGAAATCGCGCGCCACCTCCATGCCCCCGTCGAGATACATGGCGGCTATCAGCGCCTCGGTGGCGTCGGCGAGTATGCTGGCGCGGCTGCGCCCGCCCGTGTGCTCCTCGCCCCGGCCCAGGCGGATATACTCGCCAAGGCCCAGCCGCGTGGCCACGCTGTGCAGGCTCTCCTCGCAGACCAGCTGCGCGCGCAGGCGCGTCATCCGCCCCTCCGGCAGCTCTGGGCAGCGGCGGTAAAGCGCGTCGGCCACGACCAGGCCCAGCACGCTGTCGCCCAGGAACTCCAGGCGTTCATTGCTCTCGCAGCTCCGCCCGCGGTTCTCGTTGGCGTAGGAGCTGTGGGTCAGCGCGTTTATAAGCAGGCCGCGGTTTTTGAAGACGTAGCCCAGCTTGTCCTCGATAGCGCGCATCAGCCGGCCGTGTGCTTCTCTACGTAATCGACCAGGTCGCCGACCGTGGCGATTTCCTTGAGGTCGTCCTCGCTTATCTCGCCGAGGTCGAACATCTCCTCGATGGTCATGCTCAGCTCGACGACGTCGAGGCTGTCGGCGTTGAGGTCTTCGGTGAAGCTGGTGTCGCGGCTGATTTCGCCGGCGTCGGCGACGAACTGCTTGGCGACGAGGTCGCGGATCTTTTCGAATATCATTTTGTTTCCTCCATTCCGGCCAGCTCCTCAGCGGAGAGGCGCATATGCTCTATGTTTTTCTCTATCTCTTCAATAACGCCGGCGCGCGAGAAGTTAACCGCCTGGCGTATTGCGCTGAATATGGCCTCCTCGTTGGAGGAGCCATGGGCCTTGATGACCGGCTTCGAAATGCCCAGCAGGGGCGTGCCGCCCACCTTGTTGACGTCCAGCCCGTCCTTCATGGCCATAAAGTCCTTCTTGAGGGCAAGGGCGGCGAGCTTGTTCTTCGTTGAGCCGTAGAACACGTTTTTGAGCTGGCCCAGCGCGAACTTTATCATGCCCTCGCTGGCCTTCAGGAACACGTTGCCGGTGAAGCCGTCCGTCACGACGACGTCCACGCCGCCGGCCATGACGTCCGTGCCTTCCACATTGCCGATGAAGTTTATCTTCCCCTCCGCAGCGGCCTTTTCAAGCAGCTTGAAGGTGTGCTTGCCCAGGGGCGCGCCCTTGGTCGGCTCCGTGCCGTTGCTCAAAAGCCCCACGCGCGGCCTGTAGCAGCCCATTATCTTGTCGGCGTAGAAGCTGCCCATATACGCGAATTGCAGCAGGTACTCCGGCGTACACTCCACATTCGCGCCGCAGTCGATGAGCATTACGCCCCGCGCTCCGTTAGGCAGCACGGGCGCGAGCGCCGCGCGGCGGATCCCCGGTATGCGCTTCACGGTGAGCGTGGCGCCCGTCAGCAGAGCGCCGGTGCTGCCGGCGGAGACGACGGCGTCGCCCTCCCCGTCGCGGAGCATCCGAAGCGCGACGGCCATGCTGGAGTCCTTCTTCCGGCGTGTGGCCGTGCTGGGGTCGTCCTCCATTGTTATCACTTCGCGCGCGTCTACGACGCCGACGCCGCTCTCGCCGGCGAGGAGCGGCTCCACGGCCTCCCTCTGCCCTATCAGCGTTACGTCCACACCCAGCTCCTTCACCGCCCTGAGCGCTCCTCCTACGGGCGCTGCGGGCGCGCGGTCGCCGCCCATGGCGTCGATAAGTATCCTCACAGCTGCAATACCTCCTTCTCCGTCTTCAGCTTATCGAGTATGTCCAGCGCGCGCCGGGAGATCTCCGCGTTCTTGTTGCGCTTGCCCTTCACACGATAGCCGAGCGGGCTTATAATACCAAAGTTGATGTTCATGGGCTGGAAATCGCCCACGCTGCCGCCGGAGACGTACAGCGCAAGCGCGCCTATAGCCGTCTCCGCCGGGAAGTCCACGCTGTCCAGGCCCAATACGCGCGCAGCGGTCTCGATACCCGCCAGCGCGCCGCTGGCGGCGCTCTCCACATAGCCCTCCACGCCGGTCATCTGACCGGCGAAACTTATCCGCGGCTCGCTGCGCAGGCGGTAATACCTGTCCAGCAGGCGCGGGGAATCGAGGTAGGTGTTGCGGTGCATTACGCCGTAGCGGACGAAGTCGGCGTTTTTCAGCGCGGGTATCATGGTGAACACGCGCTTCTGCTCGCCCCAGGTCAGATGCGTCTGGAAGCCGACAAGGTTATAGAGCGTACCCTCGGCGTTGTCCTGCCTGAGCTGCACCACGGCGTAGTCCTCCGCGCCGGTATTTGGGTTCACAAGCCCCACGGGCTTCATCGGTCCGTAGCGGAGCGTGTCCTCGCCCCTGCGCGCCATGACCTCGACGGGCATACAGCCCTCGAACACGGCCCCGTCGTCAAAGCCGTGTACGGGCGCCTCCTTCGCCGAGCGCAGCTCGCGCACGAAGGCGGCGTACTCCTCAGCCGTCATGGGGCAGTTCACGTAGTCCGCCGTGCCTTTGCCGTAGCGCGAGGCGCGGTAGGCGCTCGCCATGTCCACGCTCTCGAGCGTCACTATGGGCGCGACAGCGTCGTAGAAATGCAGGTCGAACTCCGGGCAGAGGCCCTTTATCCTCTCGGCCATGGCGTCGCTCGTGAGCGGGCCGGTGGCTATGACAACCTCGCCGTCCGGGATGTCGCGCGCCTCGGCGCGGACAATCTCGACCTCCGGCCGGTTTTCGAGCTTTTCGGTTATATACCGCGCGAAGCCCTCGCGGTCCACAGCCAGCGCGCCGCCGGCGGCGACGCGGTTGGCCTCGGCGCTCTCCATTATGAGCGAGCCAAGCCGGCGCAGCTCCTCTTTGAGCAGGCCGACGGCGTTGGAGAGGTCGTCGCCGCGCAGGGAATTTGAGCAGACCAGCTCAGCGAAGTTCTCGCTCCTGTGCGCGGGGGAAAACCTGAGCGGCTTCATCTCCACAAGGCGCACGCCTATGCCCCGGCGCGCAAGCTGCCAGGCGCACTCGCAGCCTGCGAGGCCCGCCCCGATGACCGTGACGCGCTCCATCAGGCGTCCTCCCCGGAGGCCGGCTTCCCGGCGGCGGGTTTCTTAGCGGTCGGCTTCTTGGCGGCCGGCTTCTTGGCGGCCGGCTTCTTGGCGGCGGTTTTCCTTGCGGCGGGCTTCTTGGCGGCCGGCTTCTTGGCCGCCGGCTTCTTGGCGGCGGTTTTCCTCGCGGCGGGCTTCCTGGAGGCCTCGGCGCCGTCTTTGGACTCGCCGCCCTCGCCCGCGTCCTTATCCTCGCTCTTGCGTATCTTATAGCCGCGCTGCTCGGGCGGGAGGTAGTTCACGCACTCCGGGTTTATGCAGAAGGGCTTGCTGCGGCCCCTGCCAGAGCGCTTGAACAGGGTCTTGCCGCACTCCGGGCAGACCTCCGCCGTCGGCACGTCCCAGGTCATGAAGCCGATGATCTCGCGCCCGTCCATGCCTGTGCCGCGCCAGGGGCAGTCCTTGCCGCGCTCGCAGGCGTAATAGGCGTAGCCGTTGCGGCTGGTGCGCTTCAAGAGCCGTCCGCCGCAGGCGGGGCATTTGCCGGGCATCTCCACGACTATGGGCATGGTAAAGGTACACTCCGGATAGCCCGGGCAGGCCAGGAAGCGGCCGAAGCGGCCCGACTTGTAGACAAGTTTCCTGCCGCAGTTGGGGCATACCTCGTCGCTCTCCTCGTCCGGGACCTTGATTCGGACGCCCTCCATCGCGGTTTCGGCGTCCTTCATCTCCTTCTCGAAGCCGCCGTAGAAGTCCGCGAGATAGTATTTCCAGTCCTTGTCGCCCTTCTCTATCTCATCCAGCCCGTCCTCCATGCGGGCCGTGAACCTGAGGTCCACAATGTCCGGGAAGCGCTGCTCCATGAGGCCCGTGACGGTCTCGCCGAGCGAGGTCGGGCGCAGGAACCTGCCCTCCTTGACCACGTACTCGTGGCTGAGTATGGTGGTTATCGTCGGGGCGTAGGTGCTCGGGCGGCCTATGCCCTTCTCCTCCATCGCGCGTATCAGAGTGGCCTCGGTATAGCGGCTGGGCGGCTGCGTAAAGCGCTGCTCCTTCTCGAGCTTCGCCGCCCGGGCGCTCTCGCCCTCGGTGAGATTGGGGATGCGCTTGGAGGGGGCGGCGGTCTCCTCGTCCTTCGCGTCGTCGTAGACGGCGGTGCAGCCCGGGAACACCAGCTCGCTGTAGCTCGCGCGGAAGACGTGTCCGGCGCAGCTGGTCTCCACGGCCACGTTATCGTACACGGCGTTGGCCATCTGGCAGGCGGTGAAGCGCCCCCAGATGAGCCGGTAGAGCTGGTACTGCTCGCGCGACAGGTCCTTGCGCACCATTTCGGGGACGAGGTTGACGTTCGTGGGGCGTATGGCCTCGTGCGCGTCCTGAGCGCCCGCCCTGGCCTTGTAGTGCCGCGGCTTCGCCGGGCAGTAGGCCTCGCCGTAGTGCGCGATGATGAACGCGCGGGCGGCCGTGATGGCCTCCTCGCTGAGGCGCAGCGAGTCGGTGCGCATATAGGTTATGAGGCCGACGGTACCCTGGCCGGTGACGTCCACGCCCTCGTAGAGCTGCTGCGCTATGCTCATCGTGCGCCGGGGCGTCATGCCCAGGCGGCGCGAGGCCTCCTGTTGCAGCGTGGACGTTATGAACGGGGGCGAGGGGCTGCGCTCCTTCTTGCCGCGCTTGACGCTGTCCACGGTAAAGACGCCGTCCCTGCAGTCGTTTATCACGGCGTCGGTCTCCGCCTCGTTGTGGAGGTCCGTCTTTTTCTTGCCCTCGCCGTAATATCGCGCGGTGAATTCGCTGCCGTCCTCGCGCCTCAGCGTGGCGTCAAGCAGCCAGTACTCCTCAGGGATAAACGCGCGTATCTCGCGCTCCCGGTCCACCACCATGCGCGTGGCGACGCTCTGGACGCGGCCCGCGGAGAGGCCGCGGCGGATCTTTTTCCACAGCAGCGGGCTTAGCTCGTAGCCGACGATTCGGTCGAGTATGCGCCGCGCCTGCTGCGCGTCCACAAGGTCGGCGTCGATCTCCCTGGGGGCATTGATGCTCTCAGTTACGACCTTCTTGGTTATCTCATTGAAGGTGACGCGGCAGGCCTTGCCGTCCGGCAGCTCCAGCAGTTCCTTGAGGTGCCAGGCTATGGCCTCGCCCTCGCGGTCCGGGTCGGTGGCGAGGTAGACCATGTCCGCCTTCTCCGCGCGCCCCTTCAGATCGGAGATGACGTCCTCCTTGCCCTTGACGGGTATATACTGCGGCTCAAAGCCGTGCTCTATATCTACGCCCATCGTGCTCTTGGGCAGGTCGCGCAGGTGGCCCATGCTGGCCACGACCTTGTAGTCCTTGCCCAGGTATTTCTCAATGGTCCTCGCTTTGGCCGGCGACTCGACAATCACGAGCGCCGTCTTGTTTTTTGCCATTAAAACGTCCTCACTTCTGACCTTTTGTCGTTATATTCAGGGAAAAGCGCTTGCCCGGCTCCTGGAGCACGACGCCCTTGATTTGCAGCAGCGTCAGCTCGCCGAGAACCTGCGCGGCCGCAAGGCCCGTGCGCTCTATGATGTCGTCCACGTGCGTGTGCGGCGCGTCTATCGCGGAGACCAGCGCGAGCTGGGTCTCGCTCAGACCCTCCAGCTGCGATACGAGGTCAATATATTCTTCGCCAGGCGGCTTGTCAACGGGTTTTTTCTTTTTGACCCTGCGTACTCGCGGCTTCTTTGCGCTCCCGGGAGGCCCGGCCTCGCCGTCCCCGGCGGGTTCCGGCTGCCGCGCGTTCCGCTCGGCGTACTCCTCCGCCTGCCCGGCGGGCAGGGGCCGGCCCGACTGCTCGTGCAGGTTCGGAAAGCGGCTCTCAAAGGAGGCCAGCACGTCCCAGGCCCTCAGCGCCGGGCCGGCGCCCTCCATCAGCATACGGTTGGAGCCGGCGGCGTTCTGAGCGTCGGCGTTCGCCGGGACGGCGAACACCTCCCTGCCCTGGCTGAGCGCCTCGTCCGCGAAGAGCAGCGCGCCGGAGCGCTCCGGCGCTTCCACCACCAATGCCGCCACCGCGAGGCAGGAGGTGATGCGGTTTCGCTCGCGGAAATGGCTGCGCCGCGGCGGGGTACCCGGGGCGTATTCGCTTATGACCGCGCCGACGGCGGCAACGTCGCGCGCGAGGTCGGTGTAGGTATCCTGCCCGTCTATCGCGCTGCCTAGCACGCCTATGCACGGCCCGCCCGCCATGACCGCGCCGGTCGCCGCGGCGGCGTCTATGCCGCGCGTCAGGCCGGAGACGACCATCGCGCCGCACTTGCATATCCCGTAGCCCATGACCTGGGCCATGCGAAGGCCGTAGGGTGTGGCGCCGCGCGTGCCTGCGACGGCGACGCCGGCCAGCTCGTCCACGGGCGGCAGCTTGCCGCGCACGTAGAGCGCCAGAGGCGGGTCGTATATCTCGGAGAGGCGGCAGGGGTAGAGCGCGTCGTTGAGCGTCACTATCCCTATCCCCTCGCGGTCGCAGTCGTCTATTATTCGCCTCGCGCGGGAGAGGTCCTTCTGCTCCAGTGCGGCAAGCTCGGCTTCGCTGATGAAATCCAGCCCCGCGAAGTCCTCCCTGCGCGAGAAGTACACCTCGCGCGGCCCGCCCATGCGCCTTGCCAGCAGGTATCTCACCCTGGGGCGAAGCCCCTCAAGCCCGGCGAGCCATATCCAGTACCTCAGTTCAGACACGGCGCGCCTCCTCCGGCCCGGAGCGGGCCATCTCCCACATGAGCACAGCCCCTGCGGCGGCCGCGTTGAGCGACTCGCTGCCCGGGCGCATCGGGATTATGACCGTGCCGTCGCAGAGGCCGAGCAGGGCCTCGCTCAGGCCGTGGCCCTCGTTCCCGACGGCCACCGCGGCGCGGCCCAGGTCCACGCGGCGCAGGTCGGCAGCGCCCTCGCGCAGCGCCGCGCCGTAGAGCGGCAGCCCCAGGCCAGCGAGTATGCCGGCCAGCTCTCGCAATGAGCAGCGGCGGACGTATTGGCGGAACGCCGCGCCCATGCTGGCGCGGACGGCGCGCGGAGACAGCTCGTCCGCGCAGTCGCCGGCGAGCAGCACGCACTCTATACCCAGCGCGTTGGCCGTGCGTATGAGCGTGCCGACGTTGCCGGGGTCCTGCATATCCTCCAGCACCAGCGCGTGGCGCGGCGAGGGCGGCGGCGCAATCTCCGGCATACGCAGCGAGAAAACCGGGCCGGGGCTTTTCTTGACCGGCGAGGCGTAGGCCACAAGCTCCGGCGGCGCTTCATATACCGGGCAGCGCAGCCCTGCCGGCAGCCGCTCCGGGCCAGAACACAGCACGCCCGTCAGCGCCGCGCCCGAATCGAGCGCCTCGCCGAGGAGCTTTACGCCGTCGAGCACAGTCTCTCCGCGCTCGCGCCGCAGCGCGGCGTCGCCGGCGAGGGCGCGCAGGCGGACGACGTATGGATTTTTCCTTGAAGTCAGCTTCTCCATATGCGCAACCTCTGCCGCCGCGTCCGGCTTGGACTCACCGGCGCGCACGGACTGGAAATTTCACCGTGGACTGCGCGCCGGCCACGCGCGCAGCGCTACACCTTTAAATAAAATATTCGCAATCCGCCGATTTGTCAACCTCTTCATGCAAGAAGGCCGCGCCCCGCTGATCCGGGGCGCGGCCGCGGCGGCCGGGCCGCCCTGTATTCTTTTGCGCGCCCTCAGTACAGCTTGGCGCCGGCGGGGATGCGCGGGTCTGCCATCAGCAGGTGCAGCCTCTCCTCGCCCGCCTCGTGGTGGACGGCGGATATGAGCATACCGCAGGAGTCGATGCCCATCATCTTGCGCGGCGGGAGGTTCGTGATGGCGATGCAGGTCTTGCCCACCAGCTCCTCCGGCTCATAGTACTCGTGGATGCCGCTGAGGATTACCCTGTCCTCGCCGCTGCCGTCGTCAAGCGTGAACTTGAGCAGCTTCTTGCTCTTCTTCACGGCCTCGCAGGCCTTGACCTTGACGGCGCGGAAGTCGGAGCGGCTGAAGGTCTCGAAGTCCACGAAGTCGGTGAAGAGCGGCTCTATCTCCACCTTGGAGAAGTCGACCGGCTCCAACTCGTTCGCGGGCATACCCTCGAGCTGCGCGCCCAGGACCTCGCCGAGCTGGCTCATGGCCTCCTTTACGGCGCCCTTGTCGCCCTTTTGGGCATCCAGCGGGCGCATTGTGGGGAAGAGTATCACGTCGCGTATTGAATCGCAGCCCGTGAGCAGCATGGCGCAGCGGTCTATGCCTATGCCCAGGCCGCCCGTGGGCGGCATACCGTACTCGAGGGCGTTGATGTAGTCGTAGTCCATCATGCCGGCCTCGTCGTCGCCCTTGGCGCGCAGCTCGACCTGCTTGAGGAAGCGCTCCTTCTGGTCTATGGGGTCGTTCAGCTCGGAGAAGGCGTTGCCCATCTCGCTGCGGCAGATGAACAGCTCGAAGCGCTCAGTGAGGCGCTTGTCCCTCGGGCTGCGCTTCGCGAGCGGGCTGACGTCCACGGGGTGCATGGTGATGAACGTCGGCTGCACCATGTGCTCCTCCACCTTCTGGTCGAAGCACTCGTACAGCGCGTTGCCCCAGGTCGGCTCCTTGCCGGACATGTCCACGCCCACGCTCTCGGCGGCCTTCACGGCCTCGGCGTCGTCCGTTATGGACATGAAGTCCACGCCGAGGTACTTCTCCACGGCCTCGGCCATGGTCATGCGCGGCCAGCCGGGCGCGAGGGATATGTGCTCGCCCTGCCAGTCGACCTCATAGGTCCCGAGTATCTCCATGGCCGCGCCGCTCAGCAGGTCCTCGAAGAGGTCCATCATGTCGTTGAAGTCGGCGTAGGCCTGGTATAGCTCGACGGTGGTGAACTCCGGGTTGTGCCGCGTGTCCATGCCCTCGTTGCGGAAGATGCGGCCCAGCTCGTAGACGCGCTCGATGCCGCCGACGATAAGGCGCTTGAGGTTCAGCTCTGTGGCGATGCGCAGGTAGAGGTCCATGTCCAGCGTGTTGTGGTGCGTGATGAAGGGGCGCGCCGTCGCGCCGCCGGAGATGGTGTTGAGCACAGGCGTCTCGACCTCGATGAAGCCGCGGCCCTCCAGGAAGCGGCGCACATAGCTCACGAACCTGGAGCGTATCTCAAAGTTGCGCCGGCTCTCGTCGCTCATGATGAGGTCGACGTAGCGCTGGCGGTACTTCAGTTCCACGTTGGTCATGCCGTGGAACTTCTCGGGCAGCGGACGCAGGCTCTTTGCCAGGAGCGTCACGCCCTGGACATGGACGGAGACCTCCCCCGTCTTGGTCTTAAAGACATAGCCGGTGACGCCGATGATGTCGCCGATGTCGTACTTGCGGAAGTCCTTGAACTCCTGCTCGCTGACGGCGTCGGAGCGGACGTAGAGCTGTATCTGGCCGCGGTCGTCCTTGATGTGGCAGAAGATGGCCTTG
>CALWYT010000004.1 GCA_944385835.1 uncultured Oscillospiraceae bacterium
CGCACTTCTCCGCCATGACCGGCGAGGAGCTGCTGGACGTCGCGCGCATAGTCAACCACGAGATACTCAAGGGCGACGCCGTCAGCACCGAGGTCATGGGCCTCGAGGCCGCCCGCGCGAAGGGCGCTCAGGCCCTCTTCGGAGAGAAGTACGGCGAGAGCGTCCGCGTCGTCAGCATGGGCGGATTCTCCAGCGAGCTGTGCGGCGGCACCCACGTGGACAACACCGCGAAGGTCGGCCCCTTCCGCATTGAGAGCGAGTTCTCCGTGGCGAGCGGCGTCCGCCGCATAGAGGCTGTCACGGGCCTCGAGTTCTTCCGCGAGAACGAGGAGAACAACCGCAAGCTGCTGGCAATGGCGGATATGCTCAAGACCAGCCCCAACGAGGTGGTTGAGAAGGCCCGCGCGGCGGTTGAGAACATCCGCGAGCTGCGCCACAGGGTGGAGGCGCTTCAGGACAAGATCCGCTCCGGCGAGATAGAGAGCTTCATCGCCAGCGCGCACAGCGTCGGCGATCTCAAGGTCGTCACCGCGACCGTCCCGGCGTCCACCACCGACGACCTCCGGCGCATGGGCGACTTCCTGCGCGACAGGGCCGCCAATATCGTCGCGGTGCTGGCCGCCGTCAAGGAGGGCAAGATAACCCTCCTCGCCGTCTGCGGCGCCGAGGCCGTCAAGGCCGGCGTCAAGGCCGGGGACATCATCCGCCAGGTCACCGCGCTCACCGGCGGCAAGGGCGGCGGCAAGCCCGACAGCGCCATGGGCGGCGGCAGCGACGTGCTGATGCTTGACAACGCGCTCGCCATGGTGGACAACTTCGTTGCCATGAGGCTTGGACTCAATAAGGAATAAGGAGGAGCAAAAATGTCCGACTGCCTGTTCTGCAAGATAGCCGCGGGGGAGATCCCCTCCAACAAGGTCTATGAGGATGAGGAAATCCTCGCCTTCCGGGACATCAATCCCCAGGCCCCGACCCACATCCTGGTCATACCCAAGGCCCACGCCGCCGACTCCGCCGCGCAGATCACGCCGGAGAACAGCGCCGTTGTCGCCCGCTGCTTCGAGGTTATCGCAAAGATAGCCGCTCAGGAGGGCCTTGGCGCGGGCTTCCGCGTCATCACGAACTCCGGCGCGGCCGCAGGCCAGACCGTGCCGCACCTGCACTTCCACATCCTCGCCGGCGCCGACATGGCCGAGAAGCTGATATAACCGGCCCGTCACGAAACGGGCGGAGCGCCTGCCCGCAGGCCGCGGCCACCCGCGTGGCGGCCCGGCTCCCGGCAAGCGGGGCCGGGCGCGCAAAAAGGACCAGTCCGTTGACTGGTCCTTTTTGCGCTTTCGCCCTGAGCGGGACGTTTTCCAGCTCAAAGCCCGGCGGAAGATTTTGTTGTCGCGGGGCGGGGCGGTGTGTTACAATGTCCGCATAGGACGGGGAAGGGGGCCGGGGTATGCTGTCGCTCACCGCCGCGGGCTTCGGCTTTGCAGCCGGGGCGGCCGCGGCGCACTACCTCCTGCCCGGAGCGTGGCTGCTCTGGTGCTCGGCCGCGCTTGCGCTCTGCGGGGCGGCGGGCTTCCTCATCCTGCGCGGGAGGCGCGGGGCCTGCTTCGCCGCGGCCTGCGTGTTCGCCGCGCTGGGCATGGCCCGCTACCGCGCCTACGACCTGAGAGTGATGGGCGCGGCGTCCTCCCTGGCCGGGACGCAGGGCGCCGTCACGCTGCGCGTCCTGGAGGGCGCGTACCGCGACGGGGATTACGGCTACGTCGAGGGCGCGCTGGAGCAGCCGGGCCTGCCCAGGCTGCGCGTCGCTGTCAGCGATTACTCCGGCGCAATGCCGGCTTTCCGCGCTGGCGACCTGGCCCATGTGGAGCTGGAGTTCATAGACGCCGCCGAGCGCTACGGAGAGAGCACCGACCGCTACGCCTCGCGGGGCGTCAACCTGCGCGCCTACTTCATATCCGCGTCCGGGGTGGAGCGCGACGGCCGCAGCCCCTTCTACTTCCCGCAGGAGCTGGCCTCGCGCCTGGAGGAGGCCATACGCGGCGTTTTCCCGGAGGACGTGCGCGCGCTGATGCTGGCGCTGCTGATAGGCGAGACGCGCGAGACCTATGACGACCTCGAGCTGGATAACGCGCTGACCCTTACCGGCACGGCGCACGTCATATCCGTCTCGGGTATGCACCTCGCCTTCCTCTACGGCCTGGTCGCGGCGCTGGCGGGCAGGAGGCGCGCGGCGCTGTTCGGCGCGCCGGCGGCGGTCATATTCACCTTCATGGCCGGCTGCCAGGGCGCGGTCGTGCGCGCCTGCGTCATGCTGCTCTTCGAGATGGCCGCCTCGCTGTTCGAGCGGGACACGGGCCGGCTGGACGGACTGGGCGCGGCGATGCTGGTGCTGCTTGCGGCGAATCCCGTGAGCGTCGCCTCTGTAAGCCTGCAGCTCTCCTTCGCTTCCATGCTGGGGCTGATACTGGTCACGCCGGCGCTGCAAAAGCGTCTGGCCAAGCGCTTCATACCCCGCGGGGCCGGGCTGCGCAGGGCGCGCTGGACGCTTGTCTCCAGCTTCTCCAGCTCTGTGGGCGCGATGGTGTTCACGCTGCCCATACTCTCGCGCACCTTCGGCTGCGTCTCCCTCATCTCGCCGCTCGCCAACCTGCTGACGCTCTGGGCGGCATCCGCGGGCTTCTCCGTTGGCTTCGCCGCGGCCGTGCTGGGCCTGCTCGCCTCGGCGGGGGCGCCGCTGCTTGGCTTCGCCGCCACGGCTGCGGCGTGGGCCGCCGCGTGGCCGGCGCGCTTTTTCGTGCGCGCCATAGAGCTGCTCGCGCGCATACCCTTCGCCGCTCTGTACACCTCCGACCGCACGGCCGCGGCCTGGCTGGCGTTCACCTACGCCGCCTTCGCGGCGGCGCTGCTGTTCGGTGGGAAGGGCCTGGCGCGCTTCCGCGTCCCGGCGGCCTGCTCGCTGCTGACGCTGGCGGTGGTCTTTGCCTCGGCAAGGCTGGAGAGGGCGCGCGACTACAGCTGTACGGTGCTGGATGTGGGCCAGGGCGAGTGCGTCGTGCTCGCGGCGGGCGACAGCGCCGCGGTGGTTGACTGCGGCGGCGTGGGGAGCTGGGACGACGCCGGGGACACGGCCGTCAGCTTCCTGATGAGCCGCGCCCGCTCCGGGATAGACGCGCTTGTGCTGACGCACCTCCACTCCGACCACGCCAACGGCGCGGCGAGGCTGCTGACCGCCGTGGACGTGGAGCGGCTGTACCTGCCGGCGGGCGCGGACGACTCCGACGCGGAGCTTGCCGCCATACTTGACGCGGCGGAGCGGCGCGGCACCGAGGTCGTATACGTCTCCGAGGAGGACCGGAGCCTGGAGCTGGGCGAACTGGAGCTGACGCTCCTGGCCCCGGCGCCGCTGGAGAGCGACAACGAGCGCGGCATAGTGGCCTGCGCGTCCGTAGGCGAATGGGACGCCGTGATAACGGGGGACGCGGGTATGCGCGCGGAGCGGCTGCTTATCGAGAGGGGCGCGCTGGGCAGGGCGGAGCTTCTTGTCGCCGGCCACCACGGCTCGCGCTATTCGAGCAGCTTTGAGCTGGTGGAACGGCTGCGGCCCGAGACCGTGGTGATCTCCGTCGGGTACAACAGCTACGGGCATCCCACGGAGGACGCAATCTTCCGCCTCTCCTGCCTGGGCGCAGAGGTCTACCGCACGGACGTGAACGGGCAAGTTACCATAAGGATAGATGCAGATGGCTAAAAACGAAGAAAAACTCAATTACGCCGCGATAAAGCGCGAGCTGAAGCAAAACGGCCCCGCGAGGCTGTACCTACTGCACGGCGAGGAGGACTACCTGCTCGAGAGCTTCATCGCAGACCTCACGCGCGAGTGCCTGCCGGAGGGGGCCGACGACTTCAGCCTGCGCGAGCTGGACGGGGCCTCGCTGACGATGCAGCAGCTGGCCGACAGCGTGGACGCCCTGCCCTTCGCCACTGAGCGCACGCTGACCATAGTCCGGGGCCTGGACCTCAACCATCTCAGGGAGCAGGACGCCAAAGCGCTCGAGGCCATCGCCTCCGACGTGCCGGAATACGCCACGCTTGCGCTCGTCTGCCGAGGCGCGCAGGAGCCGGACGGCAGGCTCAAGGCCGTGAAGGCCCTGCGCAGGCACGCGCGCGACCTGAACTTTACCGAGCAGGAGGAGACGCAGCTTGTCCGCTGGATAGCGCGCCGCTTCGCCGCGCTGGGCAAAAGCGCGGACAGCGCCGCCTGCGAGGCGCTCATCTATGCGGGCGGCTCGCTGATGAGCGCGCTGATACCCGAGATTGAGAAGATCGCGGCCGCGGTGAAGGGCGATGCCGTCAGCGCCTCGGACGTGGAGGGGCTGGCCTTCCGCATCCCGGCGGCCCGGGTGTTTGACATGACCGACGCCATATCGGTGCGGGACTTCGATAAGGCCGCGCTCTGCCTCGCCGACCTGCTGGCCATGGGAGAGGAGCCGCTGAAGATACTCGGCGCGATAGGCTACAATATGCGCCGGCTGTACGCCGCGCGCCTCGCGGGGGCCGAACGCCTGGGCGATGGCTTTGTGAAGCGCTGCACCGGAGTGAAGTTCCCGTTCATGCTCCGCCGGCTGACGGAGAGCGCCTCGCGCTTCAGCCTGGACGGGCTGCGCCGCGCGGTGGAGCTGTGCGCCGAGACGGATTACGCAATGAAAAGCTCCGCGTCCGGCGACGAGGAGCTGCTGCGCGAGCTGCTGGCCCGCTTCGCTGTGGAGTGCGCATGATAAGGGTCAGGGAGGTAATCGTCTGCGAGGGGCGCTACGACAAGGACACGCTCAGCCAGGCCGTGGACGCGGTGATAATCGAGACGGGCGGCTTCGCCGTGTTCAACGACCGCGAAAAGCTCACGCTGCTGCGCCGCCTGGCCGCCGCGCGCGGGCTTATAATACTCACGGACAGCGACGGCGCGGGCTTCCAGATCCGCGCCTATCTGAAAGGGGCCATAGACCCCGCGCTGGTGAAGCACGCCTATATCCCGGACGTCCCCGGGCGCGAGAGGCGCAAGAAGTCCGCGTCCAAGGCAGGCACCCTCGGCGTGGAGGGTATGGACCCAGAGACGCTCATAGCCGCCCTGCGCCGAGCGGGCGCGACCTTCGAGGGCGAGGCGGCCGGCTGCAGGACGGAGGCGCTCAGCGGCGCGGATATGTACGCCCTGGGCCTCGCCGGGACGCAGGGCAGCGCGGCGCGCCGCGCCGCGCTGCTCAGGGCCGTGGGGCTGCCCGAAAGGCTGCACGGCCCGGCGCTGCGGGACGTGCTCGGCGCGCTCTATACCCGCGAGGAGCTTGCCCGTATGCTGGAGCGGCTGGAGGAGGGGCGGGACTAGCGGCTACTTCATCTGCTGCTCTTCGATAACCGCGCCGGCTATGACCGCGAGCAGGAGTATCAGCTGCGGCAGGGAGGCCAGCTCGCGCGCCAGGCTGTAGGCGCGGCTTGTGTCCGCGCTGTATGCGCCGGCGTCCAGCAGCAGCACGAAGGCGGCGAAGAGCACGGCGCAGCTGAGCTGCAGCGCGCGCAGGGTCACCCACCAGGCCGGCTCGCTCATGGCGAGGATGCGGCGGATCAGCTTCATATGTATCACCGGGACCAGTATACAGCCCGGCCCCGCCGCGGACAAGTCAAAAAAATTGGCAGGCGGCGCGGTTTTGCACTGGCGCGCCGGCCTGGCCTGTGGTATACTTATGTAAAGTTGAGCAAACCGGGAGGTCACACACATGAAATGCCCCTTCTGCGGCTACTCCGAGAGCCGAGTTATTGATTCCCGCCCAGCCGAGGAGGGCGCGACGATACGCCGCCGCCGCGAGTGCCTCGCGTGCAGCAAGCGCTTCACTACGTATGAGATAATCGAGCGGCTGCCGCTCGTGGTGATAAAGCGCGACGGATCGCGCCAGACCTTCGACAAGGTCAAGCTCATCAACGGCATGGTCAGGGCCTGCGAGAAGAGGCCCGTCTCCCTCCCGGACCTGGAGAGGATAGCAGACGACATCGAGCAGGAGCTGCAGAGCAACCTCGAGCGCGAGATAAGCACGACGGAGATAGGCGAGATGGTCATGGACAGGCTGAAGGACGTAGACGAGGTGGCCTACGTCCGTTTCGCAAGCGTCTACCGCAGCTTCAAGGACATCAACACCTTCATGGAGGAGCTGAGCAAGCTGCTGCGTCAGAAGGACGGCGGCTGAGCCGTCGGGCGCGGCTAGAACACGCTGCCCAGCGAGACGCGCTCCATATTATACAGGTTTTCTATCCGCGCGGCGAGGCCGGCGTACAGCCCTTGGGCTGCGCCGGCCTCGCCGCTTTCAAGCTCCCCGAGCAGGGAGAGGAAGGCGTCGGTGACGGCGTCCGTCTCGGCGTGACGTATGAATACCCCGGCGTAAAGCTCGCGCGCGCGCCAGTCCCCGGCCGCCTCCCGAGCCAGGGCCAGCGCGCCCGCGGCGTCCCCGGCCTCGCACAGCTCCTGCGAGCGGGACAGCTTTTCGTTCAGCCCGGCGGTGAAGCCGCGCAGGTAGCGCGCGTTCAAAAGCCCTCCCGCCAGCAGGGCCAGGAGCAGGGCGAGGGCGCAGAACTCCTTTTTCACCGCTTCGCCTCCATGGGCGCGCAGTACGTCGCCCCGTTGCGGTCCGCCACCAGCAGATAGGCCTCGCGCGCCGCGGATATGCCGAAGCGCTTCAGCTCGCGGCGCAGCCAGCGCTCGTCGCGGCCCAGGGCGCGAAGGTTGCCGCTCAGCACGCGGCCGTCGTTGACCACTATCATCGGATAGCCTCCGTCGCCCGTGACAAGGCCGAGATCGCCCGCCGTCGCCGGGCGGTACTGCGGGTAGAGCACGGCGTTCAGCTCCCCGTCCGTCTCTAATATGGCGTACTGCACCTGGGAGAGGTCGCCGATGTTCTTGCTGCGCAGCTGCTCGGCCAGCTCGTCCGGGGTGAAGCGGCAGCGCCGCATCTCCGACTGCACAATGCGCCCCTCGCGTATGAGGAAGCTGGGCCTGCCGAAAAGGGCGGAGCGCAGCCGCGGGAACTTCAGCGCGGCGCCTGAGATGAGCACCTCGCAGCAGAAGAGCACGGCGATGGGCAGCAGCCCGTTCATGAGCGGTATGCCTATGTCCTGGAGCGGATGCGCGCCGAGATCGGCTATAAGCACGGCCACGGCCAGCTCCGGCAGCTCCAGCTCGCTGAGCTGACGCTTGCCCATCAGCCGCATGAACACCACCAGCGCGCAATAGACGGTCAGCGTGCGGATAATTATTATCGTCACAGAAATCACCCGGCCTTAGCTTTGCCAGCCAGGCGGGAAATATGAGTTCGGCGGGAGGGGCGCGAAAATTTGCGGCAGAACGCGCCCTGTTCCCGGCCGGACGCGCACGGGCGGCCCGCCGGCGCGGCCGGGCCGCGTTTGTACGCCTGTAAATGAATATCCGTGCTAAATCCTAGCAGGTCCATAGGCTGGAATACTGCACACTATTAGCCATAAGCGCCGGATTTCCGACGCTTTTTGTACAATCATCACAAATTTCTAAAATAAATATTCCTGAAACAAATCTGAAAAAATGCGCTAACGCGGTCTGAAATTTGTTCAGTTTTTTTAGCCCTCATGAAAACTATTTAGCCGAATTAGCCAAAAAGTTTGACGGATTATTAGCTAATAATCCTAATTTACATCTAAAGTAATCTATGGTATGCTTAAACCGAACTCAATAGTAGGATGTAGGATATTCTACAATCTGGTAAGGGGGAACCTAAAATGAAAGTCGGACTTATCTACACCAGCACCACTCCCGAGCTTATAGAGCTTGTCGAGCAGGAAGTCAAGAAGCAGCTTGGCGACGACGTCGAGATGCTCAGCCTTGAGGACGCCAGCATCCTGGCCGACATCCGCGAGGCCGGCTATGTCACCACCGCTCCCGCCGCGCGCCTCATCGGCATGTACATGAAGGCCGCCGAGGAGGGCGTGGACGCCATGATCAACCTCTGCTCCTCCGTCGGCGAGGTTGCCGACTGCGCTCAGGACGCCGCCCGCTACATCGGCGTGCCTATCGTCCGCGTTGACGAGGAGATGTGCCGCGAGGCCGTCCGCATGGGCAGCCGCATAGGCGTCATGGCCACCCTGGCCACCACTCTGACCCCCACCAAGAACACCATCATGCGCGTCGCGCGCGAGGCCGGCAAGCACGTAGAGCTGGTTGACTGCCTTGTCGACGGCGCTTTTGGCCTTGATCAGGATCAGTTCCGCGCCCGTCTGACCGAGTCCGCCGCCGGCATCGTCGACAAGGTGGACGTCGTCGTCCTCGCCCAGGGCAGCATGGCCTACGCCGAGCCGCACCTGGAGGGCGTGTACGGCAAGCCCTTCCTCGGCAGCCCGCGCTTCGGCGCCGCCGAGCTGAAGAAGGCCCTTCAGGCCAAGGGCGTCATCTGAGCCGCGCGGCCCCGAGGGGCCGGAACTATCCCTGCAATGCTCACTGACACCGGCAAAAGCCCATACGCAAAGGTAAGCCAGTTCCCCGAGAGAGACGTGGACTGGGACCCCGGCTTCTGGCGCGAGTGCTTCGACGTCGCGGCCGGCAGCACCGTCCCGCACATCCGCTCCCTCTTCGAGGACCCCGACCCCTGGTTCCACGTGGTGGAGAACTTCCGCGTCGCGGCCGGCCTGCACGAAGGCCGCCACGAGGGTACGCCCTTCGGCGACGGCGACTTCTACAAGTGGTTTGAAGCGGCGGTCTACGTCGCGGCCAAGCGGCGCGACGCCGCGCTGGAGGCCGCGCTGGAGGAATACGCCTCGCTCATCGCCGCCTGCCAGCAGCCGGACGGCTACATCTCCACCAAGCAGATTATCGCCGACCGCGAGAACGCGGGAGGCGAGTCCGCCCGCCTGGGCGACATAAACGACTTCGAGTGCTACAATTTCGGCCACCTCTTCACGGCCGCCTGCGCGTACAAGCGCGCGCTGGGGCGCGACAGCCTGCTGAAGGTCGCGGAGAAGGCCGCCGGATACCTGCGCGGGATGTACCAGGGCTTCCTGGACGCCGGCGTGGCCAAGACCGAGGTCTGCCCCTCGCACTACATGGGCCTTGTGGAACTGTACCGCACCACCGGCAAGCGCGAATACCTCGAGACGGCCGGTATGGCCCTCGCGGTGCGCGACCTTGTCCCGGACGGCTCCTTCGACAACCAGGACGCCACGCCGCTGCGCTCGCACAAGAAGATAATGGGCCACTGCGTGCGTTCCACCTATCTCTACGCCGGCGTCGCGGACGTGTACGCCGAGACGGGGGAGAGGGAGCTGCTGGATATGCTCCACCGGGTGTGGGACAACGGCTTCCTGCAAAAGACCTATATCAACGGCGGCAACGCCGCGCTGTACACGGGCAACTCGCCCTACGGCGTGTTCCCCTACAAGGGCGGCGGCCGCATAAGCTACGTACACCAGGCCTACGGCTACGAGTACCAGCTGCCCAACGTCACGGCCTATAACGAGACCTGCGGCGCGCTGGGTACGGTGCTCTGGAACTCGCGGATGTTCGCGATAGAGCCGGAGGCGAAGTACTTCGACCAGATAGAGCGCACGATGCTCAACCTTGCCCTGGCCTCCGTCAGCCTGGACGGCGACAAGTACTTCTATGAGAATATGCTCCGCCGCACGAAGGACCTCGACTTCGACCTGATCTGGCCCGTGAGCCGGACGGGGGAGATCTCCTGCTTCTGCTGCCCGCCGAACATGGCCCGCTGCATTGCGGAGAGCAGCGAGTACGCCTACGTCCACTCGGACAACGCGCTGTGGACGGGTATGTACGGCGCGAGCCACGTCCACGCCGCCCTGCCCTGCGGCGCGGAGTTCACACTGCGCCAGGAGACGGGCTATCCCTGGGACGGCGCGATACGCTTCAGCTTTGAGGACGTCGCGTGCGACAGGCCCTTCACGCTCAAGCTGCGCATCCCCGGCTGGCTCCGGCGCGGCAGGCTGCGCGTAAACGGCGAAGAGCGCGCCCTGGGCAGGGAAGAGGCCGGCAGCTATATCGGCGTGCCTGTCGGGCGCATAGCCGAGACGGTCGTCGAGCTGGAGCTGGACATGACGCCGCGCCTGACCATCGCCCACAGCAAGGTCGAGGAGGACATAAACCAGGTCGCCGTCGAGCGCGGGCCGCTGCTCTACTGCGTGGAGAGCGCGGATACCGGCGCGAGGGACCTGGCCCGGCTGATGCTCCCCGTGGACGCCGAGTTCACCGAGGGCCGGCTGGAGATCAAGGGCCGCGAGCTGGTCACGCTGGAGACGGAGGCGCTCACCTTTGAGCGCAACGCCTGGTACGACGACGGCGCGCTTTACCAGACGCTCGAGCAGCCCGAGCTGGAGAGCGTAAAAATACGGATGATCCCCTACTTCGCCTGGGACAACCGGGGCATGGGGGAGATGGCCGTGTGGCTTCCCGCCTTCTGGGGGAAGCGCTGAATTCCGGAAATGTGTGTTGTATCACATTTTAAAAAATCATTGGGAAAAGGAGTAGTAAAATGAAAAAGACACTCGCGTTACTTCTCGCCCTCGTCATGGTGTTCGCCCTTGCAGCTTGCGGCGGCACTACCGACGACCCGCAGACCGACGAAACCACCCCCGCCTCTGAGCCGGCAGACGTCCCCGAAGGCGTCCCCGCCAACGCTGACGAGGCCAAGGAGATGGGCCGCAAGGTTCTGATCCTCAACCAGCACAACTCCCGCGAGTCCTCGAACGGCCAGTTCACCCAGGCCTTCGTCGACTATGTCAACCAGAACAGCGACACGCTGTACGTCGACGCCTACTACAACGGCGAGCTTGGCGGCATCCAGGAGGCCCTCGAGAACGCCATCATGGGTACCATCGACATCGGCGAGTGCATGTTCGCCCAGTTCGCTTCCTTCTATGAGCCGATGGAAGTCTGGTCCATGCCCTACCTGTACACCGACCCCGACGACGGCGCCAAGATCGTCGACCTCGAGAAGAACACCCTCCTCGCCGACATGATCGCTGAGTGCGAGGAAGTCACCGGCGTCAAGATGCTCGGCGTTATCTACACCAACGACGCCCGCCAGCTGACCTGCAACTTCCCCGTCTACACGCCCGACGACCTGGCCGGCGCCAAGATCCGCTCCATGACCAACCCCGCTTACACCATGTGCATCGAGGGCATGGGCGGCACGCCTGTCCCCATTGACTGGACCGAGACCATCTCCGCCCTCACCACCGGCACCGTCGTCGGCGAGGAGAACCCCTACGCCACCCTCGTATCCTACCAGATGTGGGACTGCCAGGACTACATCATGGAGACCAACCACATGTTCGACTTCGTCGTCAACTACATGAACATGAGCGAGTGGGAGAGCCTCACCGCCGAGGAGCAGCAGCTGCTTCAGGACGCCTGCGACGCTGAGCAGGAGTTCAAGATTGAAATGCTCACCGAGCAGCTCGCCGAGTACAAGGCCACCTGCGAAGAGAACGGCATGACCATCATCACCGAGGAAGACGGCCTCGACCTCGACGCCTTCAAGGCCGGCGTCGACGCCCTCAAGAACGAGCGCTACCCGCAGTACAGCGAGTACTTCGCCTGGATCGACGATTACGTCGCCAACTACGACGCTGCTTGATCAGCCCCCGGTAAAATCTAAGAAGGGAGCGGCCTAAACCGCTCCCTTCCACAAATGCCGTTAAACAGGAGGCGTTTTAATGTTCAAGAAAAACTAC
>CALWYT010000005.1 GCA_944385835.1 uncultured Oscillospiraceae bacterium
ACGGGACCTTTGGGGCCTTCATGAGCGACGAGATGGCCGCAGTCTGCTGCCTGGACGGCGAGGGAGGGCTGAGAGCCTTTGTGAACCCGGACCGCGGCGGCACGTGGAACGAGGCCTCGCTGAACGCCGGGAGCGAGGGGGAGTGCTTCATCGGCTTCAGCACCGTCAGCGACGGCTGGCTCGCCTACGTCCGGGCGGTGGATCCCGGCAATCCGCCGGACTACCCGGGAGCGAGGTACACCGCCGTATTCTGGCTCACGGACGACAGCGGCCTAAACTGGGTGCGGGTACCCTACGAGCAGCACTTCGCAGGAAAGCCCGCCGGATTTGCGATTACGGCGGACGGCGAGGCCTTTGCCGCCGTGAACTATACTGAGGGAGGCGGCGAGGCGAGGGTGCTGCGCTCCCAGGGGCCGGGCGAGAACTGGAATATGGTCAGCTCCATAGGCGCCGTCACCGAAAACTCTCCCATCCCGGCTGGAAGCGAGGGCGGCTTCTCCGCCAGGCCGGTGTATATCTCAAACGACGGCGGCGTCGTCTACACCTATGCCAAGCACTCCATCGAATACAGCGGCGAAGTCTCTCGCGGGTCCCTGACCGAAGGCTTCTGGCGCATACCCTGCGGGGAAGAGCGGGCCGTAAACTCTACGGAACTCGCAAACGGCGCGCTGCGCCTCGCGCAGGTCGCGAACGAGGACTACGACGGCGAATATGTGCGCAGCTTCTGGGCGCGCTACTCCGTCACCGGCAGGGCCGGCGGCGGGGACATCGCCGCCTGGGCCGCGCTCACGACCGAAAGCGGAAGCCTGAGTGTGACCGCAGCGCCGGTATACGTCCGCAGCGACGGCGCGCTTGTCTGCTCCGGGGAGGGCTACGGGACTTTCACGCTGACGCCGGAGTGCGTGCTGATGTTCCCGCTGTACGATACCGGCCAAGGCCAGCCGCAGATAGGCGTCGCCGCCGTCACGGGAGAAGGCGAGCGGGCGTATATAGGCTTTGGCATGGACGGCGGAGAAATAGCCTGCCGGAGCCTTACGCCGCCGGGCGACACCGCCGCCGGAGTCTATATCTGCGAGACGACGGAGGACTTCCTGCCCGGCAGCGTGGGCTATGAGGTTTTCAACGGCTACCCGGAGGGGACGGATTACCTTGTATACGCGGCTCTCTGCGCCTCGGAGACGGTGTACGAGCTTGAGGTTTTCGATGTGGACGGCGATTTTCTGGATTTGCGCCGCGGCGAGACGCTGTACGAATACGGCACGCTCTCGCCCGGCAGGGCGCTTGCCGTCGCAAACGTGTCGGTTGGTGAAAACGCGCCCGGGCGCGGCTTTTCGTTCCGAGACGCGGACGGGAATTATCACGAATACTACATAAGCCTTATGCGGTTTCTCTCCGGCGACGGCGTCCTCGCCGTACAGCCGCTGGACTCGTAGGCGCCCGCAGCCGGCGCGCAGCCGCCGTAACCGCCTGGAGCGCAGCGACTGGGAACCAATAACTTGCAGCGCCCGCCAAAATGGCGGGCGCAAAATTTTTCTCGACTAACGGCGCGGTTTCTGCTATGCTGTGGGCAGAATAAGCCGCGGAGGCGCATATGAACGTATTTGACATCATAGGCCCCATAATGATAGGCCCTTCCAGCTCTCACACGGCGGGCGCGGTGCGCCTTGGCCGGGTGGCCTGGAAGCTGCTTGACGAGCGGCCGGTCAGGGCCGAGGTCGAGCTGACCGGCTCCTTTGCCGAAACCTACCGCGGACACGGTACGGACAAGGCGCTGACGGCCGGCATAATGGGCATGGACTCCGACGACGAGCGCATACGCCGCTCGCCGGATATTGCCCGGGAAAGCGGTCTGGAGGTCAGTTTTACGGAGACCGCTATCCACGGCGCTCACCCGAACACGGCCCGCATCACGCTTTACGGCGAGAGCGGCGGGAGAGTGCAGGTGCAGGGCGCCAGCGTCGGCGGCGGGAACATATTGATAACCGGCGTGAACGGTATGTCCGTCAGCTTTACCGGCCAGTACAACACCATACTTGTGCTGCATCAGGACAAGCCCGGCGCGATAGCCGCCGTTACCCAGTTCGTGGCGGGGTCCGGCCTGAACATTGGGAACTTCAGGCTGTCCCGCTCGCACAGGGGCGGCGAGGCGCTGATGACTATAGAGGTGGACGGAGCGGTCCCCGCCGGGCTTATGGAGTCCCTGCGCGCCATAGCGCCGGTGCAGCAGGCGATACTCATCCGCGCGCTGTGAGGTGTAATATGCTGGAGTATAAATCCATAGAAGAGCTGGTATCCGCCGCCGTGGCAGCAGGCGGGGCCATTTCCGACGTTGTGCTGGCCGACCAGGCCGTACAGCTGGAGCGGGACGCCGCGGAGCTTTACGAGGCCATGTCCGCGCGGCTGGAGGTAATGGAGGCCTCCGTCAAGGCGGGGCTTGACCCGGCCATGCGCTCCACCTCCGGGCTGACAGGCGGCGACGCGGCGAAGCAGTGGTCGCACGCCGGGGACGGGGGCGTCTGCGGGGCGTTTTTCGGCCGCGCCATCGCCCGCGCGCTGGCTGTGAGCGAGTATAACGCCGCCATGGGCCGCATAGTCGCCGCGCCGACCGCAGGCTCCTGCGGCATACTGCCCGGCGCGGTCGTCTCCCTGCTCGAGGAGGGGCGCTGCACCCGGCGGGCCGCGGTCATGTCGCTGTTCACCGCCGGGGCCGTCGGCATGGTCATAGCCGAAAAGGCCACGATAGCCGGGGCTGAGGGCGGCTGCCAGGCCGAGTGCGGCGCGGCCGCGGCGATGGCGGCCGCGGCGGTGACGGAGATTTTGGGCGGTACGCCGCAGATGTGCGCCGACGCCTGCGCGATAGCCATTAAGAACCAGCTGGGCCTTGTCTGCGACCCGGTCGCCGGGCTTGTGGAGGTCCCGTGCGTGAAACGCAACGCGGCCGGGACGGCTGTCGCCCTCGCCGCGGCGGATATGGCCCTGGCCGGAATCGCCAGCAGGATACCCGCCGACGAGTGCATAGACGCCATGCGGGACGTAGGCGAGAGTATGCCCTGTTCCCTGCGCGAAACGGCGAAGGGCGGGCTTGCCGCCACGCCCACCGGCGAGAGGCTGAGAGAGGAGATCTTTGGAAAACGGCAGTAAAAAAGTCCCGGCTCCGGCGAGCCGGGACTGCTTTGGATTTTACTTGTCAAAAGCGGGGTTTACCGCGTAGACGTTCTTCTGGTCGAGCTTCTCGCTCGCAAGGCGCAGCGCTTCGCCGAAGCGCTGGTAGTGGACGATCTCGCGCTCGCGCAGGAAGCGTATTACGTCGTTGACGTCCGGGTCGTCGGAGAGGCGCAGGATGTTGTCGTAGGTGACGCGCGCCTTCTGCTCGGCGCCCATGTCTTCGGTGAGGTCGGCAAGCACGTCGCCCTTGGACGCGAAGCAGACGGCGTTGAACGGGGCGCCGGACGCCGCGACGGCGTAGACGCCGGCCGTGTGATCGACGAAATAGTCCGCGAAGCCTCCGGCCTTGACCTGCTCGATGCTGAGATTGCGCGTCAGCTGGTGGACTATGGCGCCTATCATCTCAAGGTGGCCAAGCTCCTCCGTGCCGATGTCGGTCAGCACTCCCTTCAGCTCGGGATAGGGCATGGAGAAGCGCTGGCTGAGATAGCGCAGGCTTGCGCCAAGCTCGCCGTCCGGCCCGCCGTACTGGCTGATGATGATTTTCGCGAGGGCCGGGTTTGTGTTCTTTATGCGCACGGGGTATTG
>CALWYT010000006.1 GCA_944385835.1 uncultured Oscillospiraceae bacterium
TCCTGAGCATCTCCGCGAGCGCATCGACAATGCCCGTGCCGCAGATGCCCTTGGGATACCCGCCGCCTATGACCACGTACCAGAACTCGCCCTGGGCAAAGCTCACCCTGCTTATGGCCCCCGGCACAGAGCGCATGCCGCAGCTTATCTCCGCGCCCTCGAACGCCGGTCCGCAGGCCACGGAGCAGCTTATGAGCCCGTCCCTGCCGCCGTGCTCTATCTCGCCGTTGGTGCCTATGTCCAGCAGGAGGCGCACGCCGTCCTTCCCGCCCATGCCGGTGGCGTGCACCGCCGCCACCGTGTCGCCGCCGATGTAGCCCGAGACGCAGGGGGCGAGGCGGATCATCGCGTTCGGGAAGGCGCCGTCGCGCAGCTCCTCCCCCGCGTCGAAGTACGTGGCAGGCGTGTACGGCGCACGGCCTATGCTCTCGGGCGATACTCCGGCAAAAATGTGCTCCATGGTCGTGTTGCCGGCGCAGAGGATTTCTCCAATATCCTCGTGCGCCACGTTGGCATCGTCGCAGGCGATGGAGATGAGCTCCCGGACCTGAGCGCGCACGGTTTCCGTGAGCTTTGCCAGCCCGCCGGGCTTTGAGGCGTGCTTTATGCGGCTGATGACGTCCGCGCCGTAGGGCGCCTGAGCGTTCCACGCGCTCGCTGAGGCCAGCGTCTCTCCGCTCGCGCGGTCGATTATACGCACGGCAATGGTCGTCGTGCCTATGTCCCGCGCGGCGGCATAGCCTTTCAGCGCGCCCGCGCCCGGTATTGCCGAGCCCCGGAGCTGTATCTCGCCGCCGGAGGCGGCGTCAGGCGCAATTACAACCCTGTCGCCCACCTCAGACGCGAGTATACGGCAGGCGTTCACGCGCTCGCGCCTGCCGTCGGGCGAGACGAGCGTGACGGCGCACTTGCCGCACTTGCCCTGCCCGCCGCAGGGCGCCGCTATATCAAAGGACTCCGCTCTCAGTACGTCAAGGAGCGTTACTCCGGGTTCATATAAAAGCTTAAAGTCTCCACTCTCCGATCGCACGGTGACAGTTGACACCACGGCTTCACCACCTTATAATTTAATGGTATAACTATACTATTTTTATCGCGCATGGTCAAGCGGAGGGCTGCGCCCTCCGCAAATCTCCTGAGGGGTTTCTTTTTGAGTGCGCCAAAAAGAAATCCCTCAGAGTATAAGAGGTGTTGTAATTGACCGACAAAGACTTAATCACCCTCGCGCGCGGCATTGGCTTCGAGCGCGCGGGGGAGTTCGACGCCGGGCGGCTGGAGTTCCGCGAGGACGTGCGCCTCATGTGCGCGGCCGACCGCTGCGGGCGGTACAACAAAAGCTGGAGCTGCCCGCCCGCCTGCGGCAGCCTGGCGGCGCTGGAGGCCGGGGCGCGGCGCTACGGGCGCGGCGTGCTGGTACAGACCGTCGGCGCGCTGGACGGCGACTTCGACGCCGAGGGGATCGCCGCCGCGCTCGCGCTGCACAGGCGGCGCTTCGACGCGCTGGCGCGCCAGGCCCGGCTTGTCACGGGCGGGGACTGCTTCCCCATGGGCGCGGGCAGCTGCGCGCGCTGCGTCAAATGCACCTATCCGTCCCGGCCCTGCCGGCGGCCGGAGGGGCTGTGGCCCTCTATGGAGGCCTGCGGGCTGCTGGTGGCCGACGTCTGCGCCCTGGCCGGGCTGGAGTACAACGCCGGCTCCGGCGCCATAAGCTACGTATCCTGTGTGCTCTACCGGGCAAAAAACAACAATTTGGGGGTATGAATATGTCCACACCGCGCGAGATCTTCCTTGAAATGCTCAAGCCCGACGGCCGCCCCGAGCGGGTCCTGGACCAGTACGAGGCGCTGGCCATGATGGTCGGCGACCCCATAAACGGCTACCTGCGCGGGAACCGCGTCAAGGGTACGACCAGCGTGGACAGATGGGGGACCACCATCCTCTTCCCCGCCGACGCCCCCGGCCCCATGCCGGACACCCGGGACGAGCTGAAGGTGCTGCCGGACATCACGCGCTGGCGCGAGTATGTCCACGCCCCGGACATCGAGGCGAACTGCCTGGACGGCTGGGAGGCGGTGCGCGCCCAGGCCGAGGCTGTGCGCGGCGAAAAGCTGGTCGCCGGCTTCATGGGTACGGGTATGTTCGAGCAGTGCCACTTCCTCATGGGCTTCGAGGACACGCTCTCCAACCTCTACGAGCACCCGGACGAGATGCACGAGCTTATCGAGTACATCTGCGACTACCGCCTGCGCTATGTCAAGCTGCTGATAGACAAGCTGCAGCCGGACGTCATATTCTCCCACGACGACTGGGGTACGCGCACGGCGCTGTTCATGAAGCCGGAGATGTGGCGCGAGTTTTATAAGGAGCCTTACCGCAGGTTTTACGGCTACATCCGCTCGCGCGGGGTGATTGCAATACACCACGGCGACGCCTACCTCGCCGACATCGTCGAGGACATGGCCGAGATAGGCATACAGTGCTGGCAGGGCGTCCTGCCGGAGAACGACATCCCCGCGCTGCAGCGCCGCCTGGGCGGGCGCATGATACTCATGGGCGGCATAGGCGCGGCCATTGACCGCGCGGACGCCACTGAGCAGGAGATCCGGGCCTATGTCCGCCGCGCGCTGGAGGAGTACGTACCCGGGGGCCACTACATACCCAGCATCACCTACGGCCTGCCAGGCGCGGTGTACCCGCAGGTGGACGCGGCCATAGACGCGGAGATCGCCGCCTGGAACGCCGGGCTGCACACCCCGGCGCCCCGCGCGCAGATCGTCCGCCGCACGGCGGCCCGCCCCGCCGCGAGCGCGCATGAGGCCGCCGCGCCCGAGGCGGCGGACGGGGGCCTCTCCGGGCTGAGCGCCGCGCTCAGGCGCGGGCGGCGGAAAAAGGTGCTTGAGCTTACGGAGGCCGCCCTCGCCGCCGGCGAGCCGTCCGCGGCGGTGTTGGACGCCCTGGTGGAGGGTATGCGCCTGCTGGGCGAGGATTTCAGCGCCGGAAGGGCCTTCGTACCCGAAATGCTGGTCGCCGCCCGGGCCATGAACGCGGCCACGGAGCGGCTGAAGCCCCTGCTCGCCGCCGGATGGGGCAAGAGCGCGGGCCGGGTCTGCCTTGGCACGGTGCGCGGGGATATGCACGACATAGGCAAGAACCTGGTGAAGATAATGATGGAGGGCGCGGGCCTGGAGGTCGTGGACCTCGGCGCGGACGTCCCCGCCGAGCGCTTTGTGGACGCGGCCGTGGAGCACGGCTGCGGCGTCATCGCCTGCTCCGCCCTGCTCACCACCACCATGGACGAGATGCGCCGCGTGGTGGAGCTGGCGGAGAGCCGCGGCATACGCGGCGGCGTCAAAATAATGATCGGCGGCGCGCCGATAACGCAGGAGTTCTGCGACGAGATAGGCGCGGACTGCTACACCGCCGACGCCGCCCAGGCCGCCCAGGCCGCGGTGCGGCTGCTCTCGGAATAAGGCTGCAACGAAAACGCCGCCGCGCGATTATTTCGCCGGCGGCGGAACGTTTAGTCGCCGATTGCGTCATAATGCCTGAATACTGATATGGGAGGCAGACCTATGAAACGCAAACTGACCTGTGTTTTCCTCGCGCTGGCGCTCGCAGCGTCCCTTGCGGCCTGCGGCGAAGGCCCCGCGCCGGAGTCGCCCGCCGCCGCGACGCCCGACCCCAACGCGATAGCCTTCACGCGCGAGAACTTCCCGCGCCTGGACGGTTCCACATCCACCGCGCCGCTGGCCGCGGCCATGGCCGCCGTGCTGCTCGGCGAGAGCGAGGAGTCCGTCGCCGACCTCATCGACTTCTCCCGCACCACCGAGTCCTACCGCGCGCTGATGGCCGGGGAGTGCGACCTCGTCATCGCCGCGGAGCCGAATTCCGCCGTCTTCGACGAGATGGAGGCCGCCGGCTTCGAGATCGAGATGCAGCCCTTCGCCATGGACGCGCTGGTGTTCATGGTGAACGCGGACAACCCCGTGGAGTCGCTGACGCTTGAGCAGCTGCGCGGCATATACTCCGGCGAGATAACCAACTGGAGCGAGGTGGGCGGCGACGACATGGAGATCGTAGCCTTCCAGCGCAACGCCGAGAGCGGCAGCCAGGTGCTGATGGAGAAGCTGGTCATGGACGGAGTCGAGATGGCCGACCCGCCGGAGGGCTATATGCTCGGCTCCATGGGCGGGCTGATCGACGCGGTCAAAAGCTATGACAACAGCGCCAACGCCCTGGGCTACACCGTCTACTATTACGCGAACGATATGCAGATGGCCGACGGCCTGAAGCTGCTCAAGGTGGACGGGGTGGAGCCTGACGCCGGCACGATAGGCGGCGGGGAGTACCCCTTCCTCAACCCCTACTTCGCGGCCATGAGCGCCGCCGAGCCGGAGGATTCCCTGACCCGCGTGCTCTTTGACTGGCTGCTCGGCCCCGACGGGCAGAAGCTGGTGGAGCTGCAGGGCTACGTACCCGTCTCCAAGGCGGCCTGAGATGAAGCGGCGGATCTTCCCGCTCGCGCTGGCCCTGGCGCTTGCGCTTTCCGCCTGCGGCCCGGCCCCGGCGCAGGTGCCGGGGCCGGAGGGCGCGAAGGTGCAGGCGCACTGGGACGTGCTCGAGACGCCGGCGCCAATGCTGGCGGACCGGCGCTACGAGGCCTACACCGATACGCTCATCCCCGCGGACGACTACGGCCTGCTCGTGCCGTATTTCGGGGACGAGACCCATTCGTCCGGCCCCTACCCAACGTATCTGTACGGCCTCGCGACGCGGGAGGGGGAGATAGTCACCGACCCGGTCTATCTCTCCGTCGAGGGCAGCCGCTGGTTTGACAGCTGCGCCGGGGCCTATATGGGCGCCCGGGCGCTGATACTGCAAAGCGCTTCGCCGCGCGCACACGGCGCGGAGTATAGCTCCGGCTTTGAGGAGCGCTACGGGATCTGCGCCGCAGACGGCTCCTGGTACACGGGCCAGCGCTTCAGGGCCGTGATCACCCAGTGCGCCGCGGGCGCGCTCTGCCTCGAGGACACGGGCGGCGTGGTCATGCTGGACTACTCCGGCGCGGAGCTGTGGCGCTGGAGCGCGGAGGACATACCGCTGCGGAACTTCGAGGCAAACATATACCTCTCCAGCGGCTTCGAATGCTGCGGCGATTACCTGCGCTACACAGCGGGCTGGGACTCAGAGGGCAACAAGGAGCTTCAGTATGTGGACGTGCGCAGCGGCGCGGTGTACGGCTCCGCGCCGGCGGATTTTGCGGGCGTCAGGCCGCCGGACGGCTCGCGGCGCTATCCCGGCGGAAGCTTCCTCGAGACGGGCGGCACCGTCGTCGTGCGTCCCGACTCGGGCGGGGAATACCGCGTGAAGGTCCCCGGCGATTCGGGGAACTGCTACGCCGACGTGAGCGGCGACCGCGTGCTGTTCAGCTTCTACGGCGGCCCGCAGGTGCTGACCGACCTGGAGGGGAACGAGCTGGCCCGCTGGGAGGACGCGAACATAAGCTTCGCCGGCGACTTCTCCTGGCGGCAGGATCCGGGCCTGCTGATAGGCGGCGGCAGCGAGTTTGACGAGGACGGCCGCGTGAGCATGAGCTGCACGGTCTACGACCGCGACGGGCGGAAGCTGCTGGACTCCGACGGCCCCGCGAGCCAGTTCCTGGACCGCCTGCTCATAGTGGACGGGGAGAATTACCGGCTGACCGACCTGGAGGGGAACGACCTTATGCGCATCTCCCGCTGGGCGGCCATGGACTTTCCTGCGGAGGAATGAGAGATGAAAAGGACCATAACTCTGATTTTCACGGCCATGCTGGCCCTGCTGACGGCCGCCTGCGGCGCTTCGGAGGCGGGACCGGCGGCTTCGCCGGCGCCGTCCGGCCCGAACGTGCAGGTACATTGGGACGCGCTGGAGACGCCGCAGGCCGGCACCGTCGAGCGCTGGTACGAGGAGTACACCCCTGAGCTGATACCCTCGGACGAGTACGGCCAGCTGGTGCCGTACATAGGCGGCGAATCCCAGTCCGAGATCTGGGGTACCAGCTGGTTCTACGGCCTGGCCACCCACGACGGCGTGATCGTCACCGACCCGGTGTTCCTCGAGGTGACCGCGCTCGACTGGTACGACCCCGCAAAATACGGGCGCGTCCAGGGCGGCGCGCTGATACTCCACAGCGCGGTGGAGGTCGCGGACGGCCCCGTGGACGAGTACTCGCCGGGCTTCGAGGACCGCTACGGCCTCGCCGCCGCAGACGGCAGCTGGTATACGGGGCAGGTCTATACCGACCTCATCTGCCAGAGCGAGCTGGGCGCGCTGTTCTTCGACCTGGACGGCTGCATCGTCATGGTTTCCGCCGGCGGAGGCGCGGAGCTTTGGCGCTGGGAGGCCGGGGAGATACCCTTCGAGGGCCTCGTGCCGGATATGTACTACTGGGACAGCGTGAGCACCAGCGGGGATTACATGATTTACACGGAGTGGGACGGCGCCACCGGGGACTCATGGCTGACCTACGTGGACCTCCGCGACGGCAGCGTCCTCGACGGCGAACCCGAGGGGTTGGACCACGGCTCCGCATATGACCCTGAGTCGGACCGCACCCGCTTTTCCGGCGGCTGGTACTCCATAAGCGGCGGCGTGCTGAGCATCGAGCTGGACAGCGGCGAGACGCACAGCTTCCCGATGCCCGAGGGCAGCGGGGAGTACAGCTACCCCGACATAGACGGCGACCGCGCCATAATCAGCCTCGACGACGGGGCCAGCGTCATGACGGACCTCGACGGCAACGAGCTGCTGCGCACGGATGAGTATATGTACTGGATCTGGCAGCAGTACGGCGACGCGCCCAGGCTCGCCACCGCAGCCGAGTTCATCGCCGACGAGAGCGGGACCTCGGGCCACAGCATCTTCACCGTCTACGACCGCGACGGCCGCGAGCTGCTTGTGGCGGACGGGACGGCGAACCAGTTCGGCGACCGCCTGCAGATAGCCGACGCCGAGAGCTACCGGCTCACGGACCTGGAGGGCAACGACCTCATCCGCCTCTCCCGCTGGCAGGCTATGGACATACCCGCGGAGGACTGAGCTTGGCGGCGTACAGCGAGAGAGAGCTGCGTCTCGCGGACGGCAGCTGCGCGCGGCTGCGCCTCGGCGCGGTCAAGACGCTGCGCATAACGGTCAAGCCCACAGGCGAGGTGCTCATAACCGCGCCGCGGCGCGTGGGCGTGCGCGCGGCCATGGCCTTCGCAAACGAGCGCCTGGGCTGGATAAGCGCGCGCCGGGCCGAGGCAGGCGCCAGGGCGGCCGCCGCGCCCCGGCTTTCGGAGGGCGGCAGCGCCCCGCTCTGGGGCAGGGTGTACCCCATCGTCCTTGCGGACGGGGACGGCGCCGGCTTCGACGGAGAAAAAATAACGCTGCGCGTCCCTCGCGGCGCGGATTACGCCGCCCGGCGCGCCGCGCTGCTCTCGCTGTACCGCCGCGAGCTGGAGCGGGAGCTGCCCGCGCTGATAGGGAAATACGCCGCCGCGCTGGGCGTCGCGCCGCCGCGCTGGTCGCTGCGGGATATGCGCTCGCGCTACGGCAGCTGTACGCCCTCGCGCGCTGCGGTGCGCTTCGCGCTCTCCCTCGCCGCGTACCCGCCGCTCTGCCTGGAGTACGTCGCCGCGCACGAGCTGACGCATCTGCGCGTGAGCGGCCACGGCGCGGACTTCCACGAGCTGCTGGCGGGCGTGTTCCCACGCGAAGCCGAGGCGCGGGCCATGCTCCGCGGCGCATAAGCGGCGAAAAAATCGCGCATACTGCCCACATGAGAACCAAGTGGGCAGTATTTTTGTTGTTCTGCGCCTATGTGCTGGCCCTGGCCGCGCTGACCTCCCCGGCCCGCGCCGGGGAGGAGGGGCTGAGCCTTACCGCGCTCATGTATCACCACATAAGCCCGGACCCGGCGCGCACGGGCGACTACGTCATCACGCCGCAGGCTCTGGAGGAGGACCTCGCCTACCTGCGCGAGCACGGCTACGAGGCCGTCAGCGCCGCGCAGCTGATGGCCTGGGAGGCCGGGGAGGCGGCGCTGCCGGAAAAGCCGGTGCTGCTGACCTTCGACGACGGGCAGCGGAGCTTCCTGCTCTACGCCCTGCCGCTGCTGGAGAAGTACGACATGCGCGCCGTGGCCGCGGTGGTAGGCTCCTACGCCGACGAGTACACGGCCAGCGGGGACAAAAACCCGGACTACGCCTATATGGGCTGGGACGACGTCGCCGCCGCGGCGGCGAGCGGGCGCGTGGAGATAGCCTCGCACACCCAGGCCATGCACAGCCTCGGCCCCCGGCGCGGCTGCGCCATAATGCCCGGGGAGGACCCGGCGGAGTACGCCGCGGCGCTCGGCGCCGACCTCGACGCAGCCGCGGCCGGCATAGAGCTAGCGACCGGCGTGCGGCCCTATATCTTCGCCTATCCCTTCGGCTTCACCTGCGAAGAGGCCGGGGCTGTGCTCGCCGCGCGCGGCTGCGCCGTCGCGCTGACCTGCGCCGGGCGGGTGAACGTCCTCTCGCGCGAGCCGGGCGAGCTGCTCGGCCTCGCGCGCTTCAACCGCCCCGGCGCCATGGCGACGGAGGACTTTTTCGCCAGCCTGAATATGTACTGAGCCTCCCGGCAGCGCGGCCGGGAGGCCGTTTTCTGCCCGGCGGCGCGCGCTTTCGGGAGGGTTGGTCGCAATGTGACCAAAACCACCGGGAGGCTTAGCAAATAGTTTGACAAACTGGGCAAAATGTACTATAATTTTTCTACCTACCGGCGTCAACTTGTGCATTTATCAGGCCGAATACAGGGGAGAAAACGACCGGGCCAACGTCTTGAGAAGGGGGCTAAACATGAAGGACCTGAAACACCTTATCTACTTTGAAAATCTCCTGCAGGAGGCGCAGAACGAGCTGGTCGCGCAGGCTGTGAGCGAGGGGAAGATAGCGCTTGGCTACAACTGCTATTACACTCCCGAGGCGCTTTTGAACCTGCCGGGCTGCTTTTCCTCGAGGCTGCGCGCGCCGCGCTGCACCTCGCCGGACATCGCCACCTACTACATGACCAACCGCAACTGTCCCTACGTCCGCAGCATACTCGAGCGCGGCATAGAGGGCGGTTACAACTACCTCAGCGCCCTGTTCGGCGCGGAGAGCTGCGCCGCGATGGAGCGTATGCAGGAGCACTTCTTCCTGCTGAACCCCGTGAAGAACGACAAGTTCTTCGTCACCATTATGGACCCGCCGATGAAGGAGGACCAGACCAGCCTCGACTACTACAAGGCGCAGCTGCAGCTCAAGATTGTGGAGCCGCTGCGCGACAGGCTGGGCGTAGACGTCTCCGAGGAGGCCATGCGCAAGGCCGTCGAGGACTTCAACGAGCTGTGCGACGTGGTCACCGAGATCGGCAATTTCCGCAAGCTCGATAACCCGCCGATAACCGGCTATGAGTTCCACGTCATACAGCTGGTCAGCGCCGTCTGCCCGCACTACCTCATCCTGCCCTACCTGAAGGAGACGCTGGAGGAGATAAAGACCCGCGAGCCGGAGCCGAAATTCCCCTTCCGCGCGAGGATCATCCTCGCCGGCAGCGAGATTGACGACCCAGACTTCACCAAGCTGGTCGAGAGCTGCGGCGCCATGGTCGTGGCCGACCGCTACTGCTTCGGCAGCTTCCCGGGGCGCGAGCGCATCGAGATAGCCGAGGGCGAGAGCGCCTTCGACGCCATCGCCAGGCACTACCTGCACTGGAACCAGTGCGCGCGCTTCATGTCCGGCGGCAAGATCGAGCAGCGCCACACGGAGCTGAAGCGCCTGGTGGACGAGTTCAAGGCCGACGGCGTCGTCTACGAGAGCATGAAGTTCTGCGAGTTCTGGAGCTATGAGAAGGTCCTGGCCTCCCACGTGCTCCAGGGCGAGATGGGCGTCCCCTGCTGCACCATAGAGAAGGAGTACGCGCTCGGCTCCATCGGCCAGCTGCGCACCCGCTTCCAGGCCTTCGTTGAGAGCCTGGAGATCAAACACATCCAGGCTAAGGAGGAGAGCAGATGAAAAACCCCATCACGGCCTTCATAGATAAGAAGCTGCAGAAGTTCGATCCCCTCTGGCAGGCCGAGAACGGCAAGGGCGGGCTGCGCAGCCGCTACTACGACAAGACGGGCATAGCCAAATACCGCGAATGGCGCGGCGTACACGACACCTTCGCCGACTATCTCGCCTGGCTCAACAACCTCAAGAGCATGGGCCTCATGGTCGCCAGCGCCCCGCTGCCGGTGCTCAAGGGCATGTGGGAATACCGCTGGATGGGTTCCTATCTCGGCACCTTCGCCTTCATCGACCGCCTGTTCGAGGGCTACCGCGGCCCCTCGCTGAAGATCGCCCATCTGCATATGCACGCCATCGTGCGCAGCCTGACCAAGAAGATAGCCCTGGTGCTCGCCAACGACCGGCGCCTCGGCGGCGGCCCGCTGAGCGACAGGATGGTGCCTATGGACGAGGTGCTGCCCCCGCTCTTCATGACCGGCTTCCCCAACCTCATCCCGATACCGCTGCAGACCCTGCCGGAGTTCATCATCTGCGACATCGACCAGCAGCTTGAGCCGTTCTACATAGACGTCGCCGAGAGCTTCGGCCTCGCCGCGGACGTCTGCTCGCGCTGCTCGGCGGAGACGGGCGTCACCTTCAACGACGACTTCCCGCTCATAGGCAAGGCCTTCCTCTCCACCAATATGCCCTGCAACGCCAGCGAGGCGACGAGTATGTTCCAGCGCCGCCGCATCGGCCTGCCCGACTTCGCCGTGACGCTCGCCATGATTCACAACGAGCCGGGCGCGCACCCCTACTCGACACAGGTGCTCCGCGACGCGATAAAGTTCATCGAGGACGAGTACGGCGAGGTCTACGACTGGGACGCCCTCTTCGCGCGCGCCAAGCACATGAACGAGCAGAACCAGATAGAGCTGGAGAAGTGGGACTTCTTCAAGACCGACTACTCGCCCCTGAGCGGCATCTCCGAGACGCTCTACAGGCTCTACGCCTGGGCCAGCGTCAACGGGCAGGAGGACTACATCACCAAGACCGACCGCAAGGTCATAAAGATAATGCGCCGCTGCTACGAGAAGAAGTACGTTCCCTACGGCGGCAAGACGCGCCACAGGGCGTTCCTCTGGGGCCCGAGCGCGG
>CALWYT010000007.1 GCA_944385835.1 uncultured Oscillospiraceae bacterium
TCGATGGCCATGAAGTCCACGCCCAGGTACTTGTTGACGGCCTCGGCCATGGTCATGCGCGGCCAGCCGGGAGCCAGAGAGACGTGCTCGCCCTGCCAGTCGACCTCGTAGGTGCCGAGTATCTCCATCGCCGCGCCCGAGAGCAGGTCCTCGAACAGATCCATCATGTCGTTGAAGTCCGCGTAGGCCTGGTACAGCTCCACGGTCGTGAACTCCGGGTTGTGCCGCGTGTCCATGCCCTCGTTGCGGAAGATGCGCCCTATCTCGTACACGCGCTCTATGCCGCCGACTATGAGCCGCTTGAGGTGCAGCTCCGTGGCGATGCGCATATACATGTCTATATCCAGAGCGTTATGGTGCGTGATGAAGGGCCGCGCCGTCGCGCCGCCGGAGATGGTGTTGAGCACCGGGGTCTCGACCTCCATGAAGCCGCGGCCCTCCAGGAAGCGGCGCACATAGCTCACGAACCTTGAGCGTATCTCAAAGTTGCGCCGGCTCTCGTCGCTCATGATGAGGTCGACGTAGCGCTGGCGGTACTTCAGCTCCACGTTGGTCATGCCGTGGAACTTCTCGGGCAGCGGCCGCAGGCTCTTTGCCAGGAGCGTCACGCCCTGGACATGGACGGAGACCTCCCCCGTCTTGGTCTTAAAGACGTAGCCGGTGACGCCGATGATGTCGCCGATATCGTACTTGCGGAAGTCCCTGAACTCCTGCTCGCTGACGGCGTCGGAGCGGACGTAGAGCTGTATCTGGCCGCGGTCGTCCTTGATATGGCAGAAGATGGCCTTGCCCATGCCGCGCTTGGACATTATGCGCCCAGCCACGGCGACGGTTTTCTCTGCAAAGTCCTCGTAGCCGGAGGTTATTTCGGCGGACCAGGCGGTGCGCTCGAACTTCGTGAGTTCAAAGGGGTCGCGGCCCGCCTCGCGCAGCTCGGCGAGCTTGTCGCGGCGTATCCGGAGTATCTCGCTAAGCTCCTGCTCAGGGGCGGCGTTTGTCTTTGTGTTCTCCCCGCTCATACTTCCCTCTTTCTTAGCTGTTGCTGACCTCGAGCACCGTGAAGCGCATCTCCCCCGCGGGGGCCTCGACGGTCACGGTGTCGCCCACGCGGCGTCCGATGATGGCGCGGCCTATGGGGCTTTCGTCGGAAATGCGGCCCTGCATGGGGTTGGCCTCCTGGGAGCCGACTATCTTATACGTGACCTCCTCGTTCTCGTCGAGGTCGAGCAGCTTTACGCTGCTGCTCAGGTTGACGGTGTCGGCGTCGCTCTCGGACTTCTCGATTATCTCTGCGTTCTCGATGAGCACCTTCATCTCGGCGATCTTGGAGTAGAGCTTGCCCTGCTCCGTCTTGGCCTCGTCGTACTCGCTGTTCTCGGAAAGGTCGCCGAAGCTGCGGGCCTCCTTGATAAGCTCGCTTACCTCCTTCTCGCGGACGGTCTCCAGGTAGTGAAGCTCTTCGACAAGGTTGTCGTAACGCTCCTGGCTCATCTTGAACTTGTTGTCGCCACTCATGTAAACTCTTCCTTCCGTTTGGTAATGCGGCAGGGCCGCTTCAAGCCGATGGCTAATTATAGTTTTGCCTTGGTCACTTGTCAAGCCGCGCCGCGCACGCGCGTCAAATCTCCCACTGGACGGCGGCAATCGCGGCGTCGAGCTGCGCGTCGCCCTTCTCGGTCAGGGACACGACCTGGTCGGGGATTATGCCTCCCTGCTCGCCCAGGTCCACGCCGGCCGGGGTCAGGTAGCGCGCCGTCGAGATGTGCAGCGCGCTGCCGTCGCTCAGCTCAAAGGTCTGCTGGCTGCGGCTCTTGCCCGTGGTGCGCTCGCCCACAACGGTGGCCCAGTTGTATTCCTGCAGCGCGGCGGCGAAGAACTCGGCAGCGGAGTAGCTGTACTCGTTGACCAGCACGGCCATGGGCATATCCAGGCACACGCTGTCGGATTCCGTTACGCTCTGGTTGCCCTCTTTGTCGACGCTTATGAAAATCGTGCCGGAGGGCAGCAGGTAGTCGAGCAGCTCGTGTAGCTCGCTGAGCAGGCCGCCGGGGTTGCCGCGCACGTCGAAGACGAAGCCCGCCGCGCCCTGGCCTATCAGCTTCTCGACCGCGCTTATCGCGGCCTCGGCCGCGCCGCTCTGGAAGTTCTGTATGCGGACGTAGCCGATATTGCCGTTCTTCATCTCGCTTGTCACGGGGCTGGTGTACACCACGGCGCAGTTCACCGTCAGCTCGGTGTCTCCGCCCTTGGCCTTCTGGACGTTCAGCTTCACGGTCTCGCTGAGATTGGAGTCGATAAAGCTGCGCGCGTCGCCGACGGTCATGTCCGTGATGTCCGTGCCGTTGATGGCCTTGATGATGTCGCCCACGGCCAGCCCGGCGCCGGCTGCCGGGGAATCGGCGTACACGCCGGTTATGACAAAGCCGCCGGTATCTGCGTCCTTCTCGATGGACACGCCCAGGCCCACGTACTGGTTGGCGGAATACAGCTGGTACGCCTGCCACTCGCTCGGGCTCATGTAGTAGCTCCACTGGTCGCCCAGGGCGTCCACCATGGCCTCGAAGGCGGCGCTGGATACGGCGCTCTCGTCCACCGTGCCGACGTAGGTTTCGTCCAGCATATTCTTAAGCTCCAGATATTTCATCGCCTGGACGTAATTCTCCTCGGAGCCGAGGCGGCCGCGCTCGCGCTGGACGGTCATGCCGTAGGTCACGCCCACACAGAGCACACAGGCCAGTATAAACACCCAGAACCTGATTTTTATGCCGAAAAACGCCTTTAGGGCGCGGGAAAATCCGTTTTTCATTGACGCCTCCCATAAACAGCAGTTTATGCGCCGGGGCCGCCGGCGCACTTTCCGGCGGGCGGCATACAGCCGCCCGCCGCGTGTTATGCGTTACCGGCTCACTCCATCACGGTGTAGTTGGAGAAGTAGCTAAGCGGGTTTTCCGTCCCGCCGCTTGCGTTGCGTATCTCGAAATGGAGGTGCGGGCCGGTGGCCCAGCCGGTGGCGCCGACATAGCCTATGGTCTGGCCCTGCGTGACGGTCTGCCCCACGCTGACGGCCAGCGAGGACATATGCGCGTAGAGCGTGTAGGCGCCGTTCTTGTGGTAGATCATGACGTAGTTGCCGTAGGACGAGCTGTAGGTCGCGACGGTCACGGTGCCGCCGTCGGACGCCAGGACCGCAGCGCCGGAGGCAGCGCCGATGTCTATGCCGGAGTGGAAACGCTCTGTGCCGAAAATCGGGTGCTCGCGGTTTCCGTAGGTGCTGGTGACTATCGTGCAGGACGGCGTCGGCCATATGTAGGTGCCGGTGACGGTGCTGGTGTCAGGCGGCTGGACGGTGGTCTCGCCGCCGTTCTCCTCCCCGCCCTCGCCGCTCTCGCCGCCGGTTTCGCCGGAGCCGTTGTTCCCATCCGGCTGAGTGGGCTGCTGCTGTTGCTGCTGCTGTTGTTCAAGCTCCCACATCTGCTGGGCGATGGAGTTCATCTGGGAGTTGAGCGCCTGCTCGGCGGCCTCGTTGGCGAGGTACTCCTGCCTGGCCTGCTCGATATCCTCGTCCAGGTCGGCGATAAGCGCGACGGCCTCCTCGATCTGCGCCTCCAGCTCGGCCTTGTCGGCCTCCAGCTCGGCGTGCTTCTCGTCCAGGCCGTCGAGCGTGGCCTCATATTCGGCCTTGGCCGTCTCGACTTCCTCGCGCGCGGCCGTGTACTGGCGGAAAAGCCTCTCGTCCGCGTTCATGATCTCGCCGATGTCGTCCATGGCGCTGAGCACCTCGCTCAGGCTGGTGCAGTTGAAGAGGATGTCGAGGTACGTATAGCTCCCGTTCTCCTCCATGGCGCGCACGCGGCGGCAGAACAGCTCGTACTGCGCCGTCTCCGCGGCCTCGGCCTCCTCCAGCTCGGCGGCCTTGCGCTCGACAAGCTGAGTGTACAGCTCTATCTGCTCGTTGATAAGCTCTATCTGCTCGCGGGCCAGCTCGTTGCGCTCGTCAAGCAGGGCTTTGCGCTCCAGCGCCGTCTCGCGCTGGGCCAGAAGCTCGTTTATGTTCGCCTGCATCTCGGCCTGCTCGGCCTGGAGCTGGTCCTTCTGCTGCTCAAGCTCGTCTATCTGGTCCTGGAAGTCGCTGCTCGCGGCCAGCGCGCCCAGCGAGCCTATTATGGAGAACATAAGCGAGACAAGCAGCAGCACCGCCATTACAATGGCGACGATGGATACTGCGGTTTTCCTTTTCATTGGGTCCCTCCCGGGGTCAAACCTTCAGGTAATTGCGAATGGCGCTCGAGCCGCCGAATACGCCGACAAGCACGCCGACGCCGGCGAAGCATATCAGCAGCGGCCACATGACGGCCGACACGGGCAGCAGCGAGATGATCCCCGCGGTCACACCGCCGACGACCCTGCCCAGCAGCAGAGAGTAGAGGATGATCTCTATCGCAAAGGCCAGCAGCCCGCCGAGCAGGCCGAGCACCAGGCCCTCTATCACAAAGGGGCAGCGTATGAATCCGTTGGACGCGCCGACCATGCGCATAATCGCTATCTCCTCGCGGCGGGTGAAGGTGGCGAGCTTGATGGTGTTGGTCATGATGAAAAAGCTGACGACGATGAGTATCACAATGAGCGCCAGGGAGACAAGGCTGACTATGTTGCGGACGGTGATGAAGGCGTTGGCGTACTCGAGGTGGGCGTTCACGTCGGCGACGCCGTCCACGGCCTCCAGGTCGGCCTTGGTCTGCTGCATCTGGCTTATGTCAGTGAGATGGATGATGTAGCGGTGGCGGAACACGGTCGGGTCCAGGCTCTCGAACATGTCCTCGTCGTAATCGGCCTGGAAATCCTCCATAGCCTGCTCGCGGGTCACAAAATCCGCGCCGGACACGTTGGGTACGGCCTCTATAAGAGTCTCGACCGCGCGCGCCTCTTCCTCCGTCAGGCTCTCGTCGATGAAGGCGACGACCTCGTTCTCCTCCTCCATGTCCGCGATAAGCTCGTTTATGTTGACGACCAGGAGGCCGAAGGAACCCATGATTATGAGGCAGGCCATGGTTATCGTGACCGTCGCGAAGCTCATCAGCCCGTGGCTGAAAATTCCGGTAAAGCCGGACT
>CALWYT010000008.1 GCA_944385835.1 uncultured Oscillospiraceae bacterium
CGGACCCTCGCCAGGAACTCGCTGGCCGCGAAGGGCTTGGGCAGATAGTCGTCCGCCCCGGCGTCAAGCCCCGCGACGCGGTCCTCCACCTCGCCCTTGGCGGTGAGGAAGAGCGCGGGGGCGGCCACTCCCCTCGCCCGCGCCGCGGTCAGCACCTCTATGCCGTCCATGCCGGGCATCATTATGTCCAGCACCAGCGCGTCGTACTCGGAGGAGCATATGTGCTCGAGCGCGTCAGCGCCGTTGTGTACCATATCCACCGTGTACCTGTTCTTTTCCAGCATGACCTTCAGCGCCCGGGCGATGCTGGCCTCGTCCTCGGCGAGCAGTATCCGCATGTAAATCCCTCCCGCTTCAAGAATCTCACGCCAACCTGAAACGGCCCTGAAATTTGCCGTCAGACTAGCACATATTTATTTCTAAACTGTGTCCTGGCGGAAGAAAACGGCGCTGTTCGCGCTCGGCTTGGGGCAAATTTAAAATTTGTTTACAGCCTTTTTCAAGTACATTTCCAGATGGGAGCGTTAGCTGGACGTAAAGCCCGGGTTAAATCGGGCGTCCGTATGAAAGGTGATGCGAATGGAACTGCCAGGAAGTTTCCGGCACGAGCTGAAGTATCGGATGGGCGCGGCGGAGTATCTGGCCCTGCGCTCCCGGCTCGGCCCGGTCATGCGGCGCGACGGCCATGCGTGCGGCGACGGCCGCTACCTCGTGCGCAGCATATACTTCGACAACTGCGACGACAAGGCCCTGCGCGAGAAGATAAACGGCGTGCAGAGGCGCGAGAAGTTCAGGATACGCTATTATAACGACGACCTCTCGTTCATAACGCTGGAGAAAAAGCTCAAGTGCAACGACCTCTGCTGCAAGCTGGACGCTCCGCTGACAGAGGCCGAGTGCAGGGCGCTGCTGGACGGGGACACGGAGTGGATGCCTGAGCACCCCTATGAGCTGGTGCGGGAGCTGTACTGCAAGCTGCGTTACCAGCGGCTGCGGCCGCGCGTGCTCGTCTCCTATGTGCGCGAGCCATACGTCTACGCGCCGGGGAACGTGCGCGTGACCTTCGATTCGCGCATACGCACCAGCCTCTACGCCCGCAGCTTCCTCCCCGGGGAGATAAGCGACGTCGCGTCGGCGGACTCGCCCGGCGAGATGGTGCTGGAGGTGAAATACGACGCCTTCCTGCCGGAGATAATCTCCTGCCTTTTGCAGACCGAGGGGCTTCGCCGCGGGGCGTTTTCAAAATACGGCGTCTGCCGCCGTTTCGGATGATATAAGGAGGACAAAACATGACTTTCAACGACATCTTCAAATCCAGCTTCCTCGAGAGCGTGAGCGAGTTTTCGCTGCTCGACACGCTTATCGGCCTGGCGGCGGCGCTCGTCATAGGGCTTTTCATCTTCCTCATATACAAAAAGACGCTCACCGGCGTCATGTACTCCACCGGCTTCGCGCTGACGCTCGTAGGCCTCTCGCTGGTGACGACGCTGGTCATAATGGCCGTCACCTCGAACGTCGTGCTCTCCCTCGGCATGGTCGGCGCGCTCTCTATAGTCCGCTTCCGCGCCGCGATAAAGGAGCCGGTGGAGATAGTGTTCCTCTTCTGGTCGCTGGCCGTGGGCATAGTGATAGGCGCGGGCATGATCCCTCTGGCCGTCATGGGTTCGGCCATCATCGGCGTCATACTGCTGCTCTTCGCGAACCGCAAAGTGCGCTCCAACCCCTATATCCTCGTTCTCAGCTGCGCCGGCGAGGACGCCGAGGGCGCGGTGCTCGACGTGCTTGGCAAGGAGACCGCGGGCTATAACGTCAAGAGCAAGACCGTGAACGCCTCCGGCATAGAGCTGACGGCGGAGCTGCGCACAAAGAACGCCTCCACCGGCTTCGTCAACCTCGTCTCCCGCCTGCCCGGCGTCAAGAACGCCACCCTCGTCAGCTACAACGGCGAATACCTCGCCTGAGGGAGGCGGCCATGAGCGTTTGGAAACACAGCGGGAAGCTCATAGCCGCCGTCATGCTTCTGGCCGTCTGCCTCTGCCTGGGCGCGGCGGCCCTCTCCGGCGAGCTGGCAGCCCTGGCAGGGGACGGCGGCGTGACGATGGAGTATGAGAGCGAGCTGTTCGATACGGATGAGATAATAGAGATAGACATCCGCATGGACAAGGAGGACTGGGAAAACCTGCTCGCGAACGCAACGGCGGAGGAATACTTCGAGTGCGACGTGGTCGTAAACGGCGAGACCATATATAACTCCGCGATCCGCGCCAAGGGCAACACCAGCCTCACGACCATAGCGGCCGACCCCACGACCGACCGCTACAGCTTCAAGATAGAGTTCGACCACTATGTGGACGGGCAGACCTGCTTCGGGCTTGACAAGCTCGTGCTGAACAACAACTACGCCGACGCCACGAGCATGAAGGAGGCGCTCATCTACGACATGTACCGCTATTTCGGCGCGGACGCCTCGCTCTACAACTACGCGAAGATCTCCGTCAACGGCGAGTACTGGGGCGTCTACCTCGCGCTCGAGGCCGTGGAGGACAGCTTCATGCTGCGCAACTACGGCGCGCAGTCCGGCGAGCTGTACAAGCCGGACAGCATGAACATCGGCGGCGGTGGCGGCGGCTTCGACCTCGGCGGCGGAGGCGCGGACCTCAACTACACCGACGGCGACCCGGACAGCTATTCGACCATCTGGGAGGGCGCGAAAACCGACAGCACGGACGCCGACCATGAGCGCGTCATAACCGCGCTGAGGCATATCTCCGAGGGCAGCGAGCTGGAGACGTATATGGACGTCGACAACCTCCTGCGCTATATGGCCGTACACGTCTTTTCGGTCAACGAGGACAGCCTCTCCGGCATGATGGCGCACAACTACTACCTCTACGAGTACGACGGGCAGCTCAATATCATCCCCTGGGACTACAACCTGGCCCTGGGCGGCATGAGCGGCAGCAGCGCCACAAGCGTGGTGAACGAGGCCATAGACAACGCCTTTTCCGGCACGGACTTCTTCGACACGCTGATGGAGGGCGAGAGCTATCACGCGCAGTACTACGAGTACCTGCGCCGCCTTGTGGACGAGTATATCAACGGCGGCGGCTTCGACGAGTTCTACAGCCGCGTGAGGAGCCAGATAGACGCGCTGGTCGAGACGGACCCCAACGCCTTCTACACCTACGACGAGTATCTCGAGGCCGTGGAGACGCTCTACGAGCTTGTGAAGCTGCGCGGCGAGTCGATAAGCGGCCAGCTCGACGGCACGATACCCTCTACCTCCGCGGAGCAGTCCGGCTCCGACGCGCTCATAGACGCCTCGCACATAGACCTCGAGGTCATGGGCAGCATGGACATCGGCGGCGGTGGCGGCGGCTTCGACCCCGGCGGCTTCGGCGGCGGTTCGTCCGGGACGGCTTCGTCCGGCTCAGGCGGCGGCTTCGATATGTCCCAGCTGCCGGAGGGCTTTGACCCCTCGGATTTCGGCGGCGGGGAGCCGCCGGAGGGCTTCGACCCCTCGGATTTCGGCGGCGTGGAGCTGCCGGAGGGCTTCGACCCCTCGGATTTCGGCGGGGAAACGCCCGGCGAAGCCGCGCCGGAGGAGACGGGCGAAGCGCCGCAGGAGAGCGCGGAACCCACGCCGGAGGCTGCGGCCTCGCCCGGGGGCGAAGGCGGCGCGGAGTCCTCCCCGCCCTCGTCCGGCGGCTTTGAAGCCGGCGATATGCCCTCCTTCGGCGGCCTCAACGGCATGGGTTCGGCCTCTGCGGGCGGCGGCTCCGCCCTCGCGCAGTACGCCCTGGCCCTAGCCGTGTTCTCCCCCGCCCTCCTCTTCGCCCTGCTGTACCGCAGGCGGCCCCGGCGCAGATAGGCCGCGCCCGCCGTCCGCGGCGCGTAAGGCAAAAAGAAAATGCCGCAATTCACACGAATTGCGGCATTTTGGCACCCCCGGCGCGACTCGAACGCACTACATTCCGCTTAGGAGGCGGACCCTCTATCCTGGTGAGGTACGGGGGCGTTTAGAGCCTGGATATTGTACCGCATTTGAAACGGCTTGTCAACTGTTTTGCCCTCCCCCGCCCCGTAGGGCGCACCGTCCCCGGTGCGCCGTTTACCGTCCCCGACGCACCTCGGGCCGTTCAACGTCCCCGACGCACCTCGGGTCCTTCGCTCACGGCGGCCTCCTCACATGAACAGCTCGGCGATATACAATTTGCCGCCCTGGCTTATCATATACAGTTTGTCGCGCTCGTCGAAGGGGCGCCGGCCCACGCGCCAGGAGTAGTCCGCGCCGAGGTCGGGCCGCTCGCTCTCGGGTACGTCAAGCTCGTCCGCTATCTCGCTGAAGCGCTCGCCGATGTATTCGTCCGCGCCGGCGTTCAGGAGGGAGTCGAACTCCTCGTCCGGCTGCGCGTACTCGTAGACCGCGTAGCGGTATCCGTCGCCGTGGAAGCTCGCGCCGCTGTCCGTGCGGTACAGCTCCGTTATCCCGCCGGGCATGTCGAGGCCCCAGTTGGCCTCGTACACGCCCGCGCCCGCATAGCGCAGCGCCGACCATACCGCCGGGCCGAAGACCGCCAGCAGCAGGGCGAGCGCGGCGCAGATCATTATCATATTGCGCTGCCAGCGCTTCAGCTTCCTCACTCCTCCGCCTCCCCGGGCGCGTATTCGAGTATGTCGCCCGGCTGGCAGTCCAGCGCCCTGCACAGCGCGTCGAGCGTCGTGAAGCGCACGGCCTTCGCCTTGCCGGTCTTGAGTATCGAGAGGTTCGCGAGTGTGACGCCGACGCGCTCGGAAAGCTCGGTGAGGCTCATCTTTCGCCTCGCGAGCATTACGTCAAGGTTAATCCTTATCATGGCCGCCACCTCAGACCGTCAGGTCGTTCTCGCTCTGCATGTCCGCGGCCTTGCGCGTGAGATGCGAGAGCGCCGCGCAGGCCACGCTCACCGCCGCGCCCACGGCGCAGAGTATGACGCCCAGGACGAGCAGCATGAAGTGCAGCAGGTTGAAGGCCATCAGCACGCAGCCCGCCGAAGCGTAGAGCAGCGTGTCCGCCAGCGCGAGGACGCTGCACGCGCCGAGCCGGCGCGCGTTGACGAGGGTAAAGCTCCTGTCCCGGCCGATGTCGCGCGCAATGAGCCACACGAGCGCGAGGAAGGCGAGCACCGCCGCCGCGGTCAGCCAAAAGAATATGAGGCAGGGCCAGTAGAGCCACGCCAGCTCCTCGTAATCGTACGCGACCGCCCTGCCCAGCGTCGGCATGACCACCAGCGAGAGGAAGAGCGTGCAGAGCATCCCGACCGCGCATATCACGCGCAGCCATATGGATAGCGATTTCTGATTCAAAATGAACACCGTCCTTTCGCGCTGAGTATAGCACGGTTCATATCGAATTGCAAGAATTATTTATTGAAATTCGATAAGTAATTTGCCCTATCCTTTTTCTTGCCGGTCCGCGCGCTTCGAGCGCGTTCGCGCGCGGCGGCGCGTAGAATATAGGGCGAAGGAGGGCTTCCCATGCAAATCACGGCAGATTACCGCTCCGGCCGCCTGGTGATACGCCTCGCCGGCGAGCTGGACCATCACAGCGCCCGGGCCGCGCTCGAGGAGGTGGAGAGGCTGCTCGACGACTACCTGCCCCGCGACGCGGTGCTGGACCTCGCGGGGCTGACGTTCATGGATTCGGCGGGCATAGCGCTGATACTGCGCACGGAGCGGCATATGCGCCGCACGGGCGGCCGGGCCTGCGTCTCCAACCCGGCGAAGCAGCCGCTGCGCGTGCTGGACGCGGCGGGCATAGACCGTATGATACCCGTAAGAGGAGGGCTTAGGCCATGAAGGCGGACAACTACATAAAAATCGAATTCCCCAGCCGCAGCGTGAACGAGGGCTTCGCGCGCGCCGCCGCGGCGGCCTTCGCCGCGCAGCTCGACCCCACCATGGACGAGCTGGGCGACATCAAGACCGCGGTGAGCGAGGCGGTGACGAACTGCATCGTCCACGCCTACCCGGACAGCATAGGGCGCGTGACCCTGCGGCTGCGCATCATCGACGGCGGCACGCTGGAGATCTCGGTCAAGGACGCGGGCCGGGGCATAGCCGACGTGGCGAAGGCGCGCGAGCCGCTGTTCACCACCGGCGGGGAGGAGCGCAGCGGCATGGGCTTCACCATCATGGAGAGCTTCACCGACTCGCTGCGCGTGCGCTCCGCGCCCGGCAGGGGTACGACAGTGACCATGCGCCGCGCCATCGCCAGGCGGGAGTGATGACCCTCGAGGCGCTCGAGCTGCTGCGCGCGGCCCGCGAGGGCGACCGCGAGGCCGCGGAGCGGCTGGTCCTTGAGAACTCCGGCCTCATATGGAGCGTGGCGCGGCGCTTTTTCGGCCGGGGCGTGGATCCCGACGACCTCTATCAGCTGGGCTGCGTGGGCTTCCTCAAGGCCATAGCCGGGTTCGACGAGAGCTTCGGGACGCAGTTTTCCACCTACGCCGTGCCGAAAATCTCCGGCGAGATACGCCGCTTCCTGCGCGACGACGGGCCGGTCAAGGTCTCGCGCACGCTCAAGGAGCGCGCGCTGGCCGTGGGCGCGGCGCGTCAGCGGCTGGAGCAGCGCCTGGGCCGCTCCCCCGCGCTGAGCGAGCTGGCCGAGGAGACGGGCCTGGAGCCGGAGGACATCGCGGCGGCGGAGACCGCCGTCTCGGGCGCGGAGAGCCTTCAGCGCGCCGCCGGGGAGGACGGCTTCACGCTCGAGCAGCTGCTGGGCGACGGCGGCGAGGCCGAGCGCGTGCTGGAACGCCTGGCCCTGCGCGAGGCGCTGGAGCGCCTGCCCGAGCGCGAGAAGCAGGTGATAGCCCTGCGCTACTACCACGACATGACCCAGGACGCCGCCTCGCGCGTCATAGGCGTCAGCCAGGTGCAGGTCTCGCGGCTCGAGCGGCGCGCGCTGGGCCGCCTGCGGGAGATGCTCAGCGGTTGACGCGCCGCGGGTATGCGCTTATAATCGTGCCATAACGCACGAAAGGACGTATGCCCATGAGCGCACGCAAGTTCCTGATTCCCGAATTCGGCCCCTTCGCCGGTATGCGGGTGATCACCGCCGGCTCGCTTATAGCCATGCCCTTCGCCGGGACCATGCTGGCCGACTTCGGCGCGGAGGTCATACATATCGAGCGCCCCGGCGTTGGCGACAGCCTGCGCCTGCTCGGCCCCTTCTGCGAGCTGGAAGGCCGCAAGGTCAGCGCCGCCTGGATACAGGACGCGCGCAACCGCCTGAGCATGACCCTGGAGCTGGACCTGAAGCTCCCGGAGGTGCGGGAGGTCTTTTACGGCCTCATCCGCGAGAGCGACGTGTTCATGGAAAACCTGGTCTGGCTGGACAAGCTGGGCATAGACGACGCCGCGCTGCTCGAGGCCAACCCCTCGCTGGTTATCGTCCACGTCAGCGGCTACGGCCGGGAGGAGTTCGGCGGCGCGCCGGGCGTCTGCGGCCGCGCCTCCTACGACCTCGCCGGCCAGGCCTTTTCCGGCTGGCTGTCCGGCCAGGGCTTCCCCGACCGGCCGCCGCTCATCGCGCGGCCCTATCTCAATGACTTCGTCTCCGCCATGAGCGCCCTCTTCGGCACGCTGGCGGCCTATCACAGCGCGCAGCGCACGGGCCGCGGCCAGGTGGTGGACGTGGCCCAGTTCGAGGCGATGGCTCAGTACATGGCCGGGCAGTACACGGACGCCGCGCTGACCGGCCGCGTGCGGGGCCGCAGCGGGAACGAGGCCGCCGGCTTCCAGCCCTACAACGTCTTCCGCGCCCGTGACGGCCTGGTGGCCCTGGGCGCGCAGGGGCCGAGGGTCTACTCGCGCTGCCTGCGGGCGATGGGCCTGGACGAGGCGCGCTTCGGCTACGTCGAGTGCGCGGCCTCCGACGAGGCCGCCGCCAGCCCGGCCGGGCGAGAGCTGGACGCCGCCGTGCGCGGCTGGTGCGCCGGGCGCAGCTGCGGCGAGATCATAGAGGCGCTCTCGGCCGCGCGCGTACCCTGCTCGAGGGTCAACACGCCGCTGGACTGCCTGGGCGACGCGCATTTCGCCGCGCGCGGCGACTGGGTGGAATACGTCGACCAAAGCTCCGGCGCGCCGGTGAAGGCCTTCGGCGTCGCGCCCAAGCTGTCCGCCACGCCCGGAGGGGTCTGGCGCGGCGCGCCCGCCCTCGGCCAGGACACGGAGGCGGTGCTGCGCGGCATACTCGGCTTTGACGGCGGGAGGATAGCCGCCCTCCGTGAAAAGGGCCTCATCTGACACACGCCCTCCCGCGCCGGACGCGCGGGAGGGCTTTCCGCGCGCGGAACATTTCGGCCTTCGCAAGCGTCGAGACCTTGCAGCGCCGCGGCGTTTGACATATCCGCGCGCCCGTCCTATAATATGCGCTGCAAACTTCGCACAGCAAAGGTCTGATCACATTTGAAGCTCTCCCGCCGCGCCGGGAGGTACGCCCTGCTCGCCGTGGCCGCCGCCGCGTACCTCTCCTGCGCCTTTCTCATGTATATAACCGTCTACAGCTCCGACGACTACTGGTACAGCACCTTCCTCGACTCCGGCCTCGCGCGCTGGGCCGAGCTGACGCGCTACCACTACGAAACCTTTAACGGCCGCGTGCTGGTCCACGCCGTGGCGCAGGTGATCCTGCACTTCGGCAACTGGTTCTTCGCCCTCGCGGGGACGGCCCTGTGCGTGCTGATGCCCGCCGCCGCCTCGCGCGCGGAGGGGGCGCCGCGCAGGCGGCTGCCGGCGGCGCTGCTGGTGTTCGGCGCAGGGCTGCTCGCCATGCCCGGCGCCATGATAACGCACGCCTTCATGTGGATAAGCGCCTTCTGCAACTACGCCCTGCCCACGGCGATGTGCTTCGGCCTGGTCTGGCTGCTCAGCCGCGCCCTGGGGCGTGAGCGTATGCGCGCCGCTGACTGGGCCGCCTGCGTCCCCGCCGGCTTCCTCTGCGGGGCGACGACTGAGCAGAGCGGCCTCGTCGCGCTCTGTATAGCGCTGTTTTTCTGCCTCTGCGCGCTCGCAAAGCGGCGCGGCGCGCTGCCCGGCGCGTTTTTGACCGCCCTGGCCGCGGCCGCCGGGCTGTACACCATCTTCCTCTCCCCGGCCACGCGCTCGCGCTTCGGCCAGGAGACGGACACCGGCAGCCTCGCCGGGCTGCTCCAGTCCATATCGGACGGCTTTGAGGTGAGCGCGGACATCCTCGGCGGCGGCCTGACCACGGCCGCGCTGCTTGCGGCGCTCTTCGCCGCGGGCGGGATCGTCCTCGCACGGCTGAGCCGCCGCCGCGCCGCGGCGCCCGTCTGCCTCGTACCGGCGGCCGCCGCCGCGGCCGCGCCCTTCTGCACGGGCGGCGTCCGCCTCGCCCTCGTGGCCGCCGCGCTCATATCCGCCGCGGCGCTGGCCCTTGTCCTGCTGCGCTATGGGCGGCGGACAAGCGCGCTGCTGCTGCTCGCCGGCGTGGCCTCCTTCTGCGTGATGCTGCCCACGAACAGCGCGGGTGAGCGTATGCTGATGCCCTTCCACCTCTACGCGCTCGGCGCGGCCTGCCTGCTGATACCTGAAGCCATGGAGCCGTGGCGCGCGCCCCTCTCCGCGCTGCTGCCCGCCCTGGCCGCCTGCGCGCTGATAGCGCTGCGCGTCCCGCTCTTCTCCGCCTGCTGGGGCAACCACCAGGTGGAGGCGCTCAACCGCGGCTATGAGGAGGCGGCGCGCGAGAGCGGCGAGCTGTGGTACTGCATGGACTACGACATGGCCTGCACCCACACCAAGCCCTTCAATGACGCATATTTCTACGGCACCTGGCTGGAGAGCGCCGGTTTCCCCGGCGGGGAGGGCGTGAAGGTGTATCTCTACAGCGAGGAGCTGCCCGCGGTGTACGTAAACGGCGAGCGGCTGACCTCCCCCGCGCTCAAGGGCGAGGACGGCTGGCTGCTGCCCCTGCGCGGGATAGTGGAGGCCCTGGGCGGCATACTTGACGTGCGCAGCGACGGCATAGGCGTAGCGCTGCCCCACGCGGCCTTCAGCATAAGCTACCCCAGCCTGAACACGGCGGAGGTCTCCGGCTCCGGCGGCGGGGCGGTCGTAGAGCGCTCCACTAACTACTATCTCACCTGCCTGGGCGAGAGCGCTTTTACCGAAGTTATGGGCCTCACCGTAGAGGAAAACGGCGGCGTCATAAACGTCTCCCTGGGCTGAGGCGGCGTATGCCGGAAAACAGGAGGAAAAATGAATACAGCTACGGCGAGCTGCGCCGGCGCGGCTGGACCAACAGGCTTATCCGCGCGCTGCTGCCGCAGCCGCGCATAGCCTATACGGCGCGCGCGAAGTGCGGTATGCGCCTGTGGAAGGCCGCCGACGTCCTGGCCGCCGAGCAGAGCGGGGAGTTCCTCCGCGGCCGGGCCGCGGAGCAGGGCGCGCCCGCGAAGCCGGACGCCGCCGCCGCGCGCAGCGCGCTGGACGCGGCCTGGTCCCCGCCCGCGGGCGGCTCCGACGCCGCGCTGCTCGCCGGCCACTACCACGCGGCCCTGCGCTCCAGGCTGGCCGCCGCCGCGGAAAAGCCCGTGCCGGAGCCGCGCGCGAGGGGCTGGCTGAACGAGTTCGCCTCCCTTGAGCGCTCCGGGGACGGGCGCCGCGCCCTGGACGTGCTCCGGCGCTTCCCGAGGGCGTGGGTCTCGGCGGACGGCGCGGCCAGGGAGCGCGCGGCGCGGCGCTATGCCCCCGCGCTCCTCGCCGTCTCGGCGCGCCTGCTCGCGGAGTTCGCCGCACAGCAGCCGGAGGCGGATATACCAGCCTTCCTCGGCGCGGAGGGCTTCCCCCGCGCGCAGCTGCTCGGCGAGGGCCTCGCGGCGGTGTGGTCGGTCTGGTACGTACCCCGCGCGATACGCAGCAGCCTGAAGTTGCTCACGGCGCTCAACCCCAAGGACGAATACCCCGCCGCGCGCGCCATGCGCCGCCATTTCGTGCTGCACATAGGCGGCACGAACACGGGCAAGACCTATGCCGGCCTCCGCCGGCTCGCCAGCGCGCCGTCCGGCGTCTACCTCGCGCCGCTGCGCCTGCTGGCCCTGGAGGCGCAGGAGACGCTGCTCGACGCGGGCGTGGACTGTTCGCTGACCACCGGCGAGGAGGAGGACGTGCGCGAGGGCGACACGCACCTCGCCGCCACGGCGGAGAAGCTGCCGCTCGACCGCCGCTTCGACGTCGCGGTGATAGACGAGTGCCAGATGATAGCCGACAGCCAGCGCGGCGGCGCCTGGACCCGCGCCATACTCGGCGTGCTGGCCCCGGAGGTGCATCTCTGCGCGGCCCCGGAGGCCCGCGGCCTGCTCATCCGGCTCATAGAGAGCTGCGGCGACGGCTGGGAGCTTGTGGAGCACGAGCGCAGCACGCCGCTCGTGTGTATGTCGCACCCGGTGGACTTCAGCCGCGTCCAGCCCGGCGACGCGCTCATCACCTTCTCCAAGGTCGGCGTGCTGAGCGTGGCGGAGGACCTCAGGCAGAGCGGCAAGGAGCCGGCGATAATCTACGGCGCGCTGCCCTACGCCACCCGGCGCCGGCAGATGGAGGGCTTCCTCAACGGGGATATGCGCTACGTCGTCTCCACCGACGCCATAGGCATGGGCCTCAACCTGCCCATACGCCGCGTGATATTCATGGAGACGGAGAAGTTCGACGGCACGGAACGCCGGGAGCTGCGCTGCGAGGAGGTCAAGCAGATAGCCGGGCGCGCGGGGCGGCGCGGCATGTACCCGCGCGGCTTTGTCGGCGCGACTGAGAACCTGCCCTTCATCCGCGCGGCGCTCGAGGCCGTGACGCCGCCGCTGCAATACGCGGTCACGGGCTTCTCGGACCTGGTGCTGGATGTGGACTTCGACCTCCTGGAGGTGCTGTCGGAGTGGGACAGGATGCCCGCGCCGGAGCCGTACCGCAAGCTGGACGTCTCGCGCTACATCGCCGTAATAGGCAAGATGCGCGAGCGGGGCTTTGCGCTCAGCAAGGCCGAGGAGCTGCGCGCGGCCAACATCCCCTTCGACGAGACGGAGGAGCCGCTGCGCGAGCTGTTCTTCCGGCTGCTCTCCGAGCGGGAGCGCGGCGAGGCGTCCGAGATGCCCGCCCTCGCCGCCGATTCCCCCACGCTGCCCGAGCTGGAGCTTTACTACCGCAAGCTGGACCTCTACTTCTCGTTCTCCAAGGCCTTCGGGCTGGAGATAGACCTGGACGCGCTGGAGGAGCGGCGCGGCGAGGTGGCCGAGGAGATAAACGAGATCCTGCTCCACCGCCTGCGCGGGAACATCCGCTTTTGCGACGCCTGCGGCCGGCCCCTGCCGCTGCACCACCGCGGCCGGCTCTGCGACAGGTGCTACGCCAGGCGCGGCCGCCGCGCCCACGGCGGCTGAGCCGTCGAAATGCCGGGAAGGGGCCTGGCAGAGGCGCGGATTTTATCGAAAAAAGCGCTTGAAGTTTCCCCGCCCCGAGTCTATACTTTGCCTTGCGCCCCCGGAGCCGGCTCCGGGGGCGTGTACTTGCGCAAAGAGGTGGATGCGATGAACCGCGACATGACGATAGATATGTGCTCCGGGCCGCTGCCGGGCAAGCTGCTGCGCTTTTCCCTGCCCATCATGCTCTCCGGCATATTGCAGCTGCTGTTCAACGCGGCCGACATAATCGTGGTCGGGCAGTTCACGGGCAGCGCCGCCATGGCCGCCGTCGGCTCCACCGGCCCGCTGAACAACCTCATCATCAATGTGTTCCTGGGCCTCAGCTCCGGCGCGAGCGTGGTCATGGCCCAGTACTACGGTATGCGCTCCTGGAAGGACGCCGGGGAGGTCGTCCACACCTCCATCCTGCTCGGCGCGATCTCCGGCTGCGCGCTGGTGTTCATAGGCATAGCGCTCGCGCGGCCCATGCTCACCGCGATGGGTACGACCTCCGACGTCATTGACCAGAGCGTGCTCTATATGCGCATCGTCTTTGCCGGGATGCCGGCGATAATGATATACGACTTCGGCGCAGGCATACTGCGCGCCGTGGGCGACACCCGCCGTCCGCTGCTGTACCTGCTGTGCGGCGGCATAGCCAACGTGTTCCTCAACCTCTTTTTCGTGATAGTCTGCAACCTGGGCGTGGCCGGGGTGGCCATCGGCACCGTGGCCAGCCAGAGCATCGCCGGCTTCCTCACCATACGCTGCCTGGCGCGCAGCGACGCGCCCTACGGCCTGCGCCGCGGGGAGCTGCGCATAGCGAAGGAAAAGCTGCTGCGCATCCTGCGCGTGGGCATACCCACCGGCATCTCCGGCGCGATGTTCTCCATCTCCAACGTCATCATCCAGTCGTCGATAAACTCCTTCAACTCCTCGGCCATCGTCGCGGCGAACACCGCCGCCGGGAACATAGAGGGCTTCGTCTACACGGGCATGAACGCGCTCTACCAGGCCGCGCTGACCTTTACCGGGCAGAACGCCGGCGCGCGCCGCACGGAGAGGATAGCGCCGATACTCGGCTGGTGCCTGCTCTTCGTCACCGTGCTCGGCCTGGCCGTCGGCGGGCTTGCCGCGCTGCTGGGCCGCCAGCTCCTGTCCATATACAACAGCGACGCCGCCGTCATAAGCTACGGCCTGGAGCGGCTGCGGCTTATGGCGCTGACCTATTTCATCTGCGGCGCCATGGACATAGCCACCGGCTCCATACGCGGCCTCGGCCCCTCGATAACGCCGACGCTGGTGTCGCTCGCCGGAATCTGCGGGCTGCGCATAGTCTGGGTGTACACCGTCTTTGCCGCCAGGCGCAGCCTGATGTCGCTGTACGTCTCGTACCCCGTCAGCTGGGCCGTCACGCTTGCGGTCCACCTCGTCTGCTTCGCCGTGTTCTTCCGGCGCTGGAAAAAGCGCGTGCAGGGCTGACAAAGCCGCTCTTCCCTTTTCGCCGCGCCTGTGTTAACCTATAGCAAAGCGAGGCGAATACATGAGACCCATCATCAAGTGGCCCGGGGGCAAGTCCCGGGAGATAGACGAATTCGAGCGCCTTATCCCGCAGTTTGAGCGGTATATCGAGCCGTTTTTCGGCGGCGGCGCGCTGTTTTTCCACCTGGAGCCGAGCCGTGCCGCGGTCAACGACATCTCCCGCGCTCTCATGAGCTTCTACGCCCTGGCGCAGCGCGGCGACGCGCTCTTCCGCGAGCTGCTGGAGGCCTACGGCGACGGCTTCGCCCGCCTGGCCGCGCTCTGCGGCGAGAACAGCGGCGAGCTGCTGGGCCTATACCGCGCCCTGGCCGCGGGCGAGGCCGTGGACGGCGGCGTCTCGGCCCTGGCCGCGCGGCTGGCCGCAGGGCTTGGCGAGGACTTCGCCCGGGCGCTGCTGCTCGACCGCGCGGAGTTTGAGCGGCAGCTTGCGCGCATGGCCGGCGACAAGCTGCGCCGCACGGCTGCCAACGACGCAAAGCGGCCCTTTTCGCCGGAGGACCTACGCGAGAACCTCGTCACAGGCTTCATGAGCGGCTTCTATATGTACTTCCGCGGCGTGTTCAACGACCTGGCCCTGGGCCGGGCCGCGGCCCCCAGCGAGCAGTACGCGGCCGCGAACTTCTACTTTGTCCGCGAGTACTGCTACGGCTCCATGTTCCGCTACAACGCCGCGGGCGAGTTCAACATCCCCTACGGCGGGATGAGCTACAACCACAAGGATATGCGCGCCAAGATCGAGGCCATGTTCGCGCCGGAGACGGCCGTGCTGCTGTCCCGCGCCGAGCTGAGCTGCGCCGACTTCGAGGACTTCCTCCGCGCCGTGCGGCCCACGGAGCGCGACTTCATGTTCCTCGACCCGCCCTACGACTCCGACTTCTCCGCCTATGAGGGCGCGAGCTTCACCCACGCCGACCACGAGCGGCTGGCCGCCGCGCTGCGCGCGACCGAGGCGCGCTTCATCCTGGTGATAAAGAACACGGACTTCATAGCCGGGCTGTACCGGGAGGGCTTCAACGTCCTCAGCTTCGGCAAGCAGTACAGCTACAACGTCCGCAGCCGCAACGAGCGCGCCGCGGAGCACCTCATAGTCACGAACCTGCCCGTCTGACGCGGCGAAGGCGCGAAAATCCCCCGGTTTCCCGGGGGATTTTCGCGCCTGCTCAGCCCTCTGTCGCCGCGAGCCGTTCGGCCGCGGCGCGGAAGTACTCCCCGTCCGTCTCCACGCCGAGGAAGCGCCTTCCCAGCCTGAGCGCGGCCGCGCCCGTCGAGCCGACGCCCATGAAGGGGTCGAAGACCAGCGCGCCGCCGTCCGAGGCTATGCCTATCAGGTGCTCCAGCAGCCTGAGCGGCTTCTGCGCCGGATGCTTGGGCTGCTTGAGCCGCTCCGGGGCCATGCAGATGGGACACTCGAAGAAGTTGTGCATCTCCCTCTGGTTGGAGAAGTTCCAGCGGTGGCCGCGGTCCCACATACACACTATCAGCTCGCAGCTGTTCAGGAAGCCGTTTTTGTATATCTTCGGCGCGGGGTTGGTCTTGTGCCAGACGAAGAACTGGAAGGTGTCGAACTCGCTGTCGAAGGCCGCGTGCCATTTGCCGAGCATATTGTAGCTGGCAAATATGAAGATGTTCCCGTCCGGCTTGAGTATCCGCCTGAAATCCGCGGCCAGTCGCGCCGGCTCCAGCGACTCGAGGTCCCAGGGCGCGAGGTCGTTGTTCAGCGCGCTGCGCCCCGGCAGGGCGATGTTGCCCGTGGAGTAGGCGGCTATGTTATAGGGCGGGTCCGTAAGTATCAGGTCCACGCTGCGGTCCGGCACCTCGCCGAGGAAATCGAAGCAGTCGCCGTTCACCAGCGTGCAGCGCGGCGTGTCTATCCTCTCCGCCATGGCTCAGGCTCCCGCCGTGCGGCGTATCATGTCGTTCACGCGCTCGTTGAGCCGCAGCTCCCTGAGCGCCTCGCCGTAGATGCCGACGAAGTCCCCGTAGCTTACGCCCTCCGGGAGTATCCTCTCCCAGAGCGCGCCGCCAATGAGGAACATCTCCGGGTAGGCCATATGCTTCTTGACGGCGCCGGTCCAGGCGCGGCCCTCGCCGTTTTTGTTGTACAGCGTCGCGAAGTAGGCCCGGCAGTTTTCAACGCCCATGGCCGTGTAGATGGTCAGCAGCTTTTCCACGTTCGCGGGCGCGTTCGAGCTGTCCAGGTCGCCCCCGGCCTTCAGCTCCATCACGTTCCAGTTCTCCCCGTCGAAGAAGGCGAGGTCTACGGGCTTGACGTCCACCCCCGCCGTGCGGTACTTCTCCGCGAGGGGCAGCAGCCGCCGCGTATGCTGCGCTGCGTCACGCCGCTCTCCACGCGCGCCCGGCCGGAGCCGTGCGCCTCGTTCCCGGCGCGGAAGGCGCTTATCTCCCCGCGCAGGCTCCCGCTGTGGATGTCCAGGTCAGTGACCACGACCTGCCCTCCCGTCCTGACCTCACACAGGCTGTGCGGGAGGCCGCGGGGGTTGACGACGGCCGGGACGTTCTCCTCGCCGTAGCACAGCCGCGCCATGCGCGCAAACGTTGCCCGGGGCCGGCGCAAAAGCGAAGCGCGGGGCCGGTCCCGACCGGCCCCGCGCCGCCTTGCGCGCTATTTGACTACCCTCACATAGCCCTCTTTCCGGGGCTTGGGCTGCGGCTCCGGGCCGTCGGCATAGCCCAGGATGCAGTTGCCCACGCCTATCCAGTCGCCCTCGACGCCCCACTTGGCCAGCAGCTCGCGGCCCTCCGGCAGCTCGAAGGTCTCGTAGGCGCGGTTGATCCAGCAGGAGCCTAGGCCCAGGGCGTGCGCCGCGTTCATCAGGTTGCCCATGACCAGCGAGGCGTCCTGCACGCCGTTGCGGTTGCCGGCCTCGGCCAGCACCACGACCACGGTCGGCGCGCCGTAGAACGGATCGGTGTCCGTACCCCAGATCTGGGCGTTCAGGCTGCTCAGGCGCGCGATGTCGCCCTTGTCCTGCACGGCGATGATCAGCGGCGACTGCGTCCCCTTGGCGGTCGGGGCGTAGGTCCCCGCCTCCAGCACCGCGTTCAGCTCCTCGTCCGTAATCTGTTCGGGCCTGTACTTCCTCACGCTGCGCCGCGTGAGCAGGTTTTCAAGCGCTGCGTTCATTTCTTGCACCTCCAGAGAATTGTTTGCCTCTATTTTACCGCTTGGCGCCCGAGGACGCGAAGCGGCGCTTGACTTTATACGGCAGGGGTGATAGCATTTCCCCGAAAAGGGGGCCTCGACCATGGAGCAAAACACCGTCCCCGCGCCCGAGGGCCTCGCCGCGGACTTCGCCGTCGGCGTCACGGACGACGAGTGCGAGCCGTACATCCCCCGGGGAGGCACGGCCTATATCGCGAGGGTAAGCTCGCTGCGCGACGGCGACGTGGGCCTGTTCTTCGACGGCAGCCGGGCCGTGATACGCCAGTACTGCGAGGACTGGGCCGGCAACGCGCACCTGCTGACGCTCAACCGCGCGCTGAGGGAGCGCGACCGGATGTTCCCCGCCGCCGGCGGCCTGCCCGTGTGCCTCTTCGGCCGGGTGCTGCTGGAGCGGGACGTCCCCCTGCCCGAGCGCTGAGGCTCAGCCCTCCGAAACCAGGCTGCGGTAGAACAGTATCGTGTCGCACCAGCGCCCGTCCCGCAGCAGGAAGCCGCCGGGGACGCGGCCTATGCGCCGGAAACCCAGCCGCTCGTAGAGCCGTATGGCCCGCGTGTTCTCCGCCACGACGGCGTTGAAGATGAGCAGGCGGTAGCCCAGGGCGCGCGCCGTCTCCAGGGAGTGGCGCACCAGGGCCTCACCTATGCCGCGCCCGCGCGCTTCGGCGGCCACGGCGTAGCTGGCGTTGGCCTGGTGGCCGCAGCGGCCGACGTTGTTCGGGTGGAGTATGTAAAGCCCCAGCAGCCTGCCGCCGTCCCAGGCCGCGGCCGTAAAGTCCTGCGCGGCGAAAAACTCCGCCGCGGCCTCCTCCGTCAGCTCCTCGAGCTGGGGGAAGGCCTCGCCCTCGCGCACGACCTCGTTCCACACCGCGGCGAGCGCGGCCGCGTCCTCCGGCCGCCAGCGCCTTATCTCTATGGGCATATCCGCCCCTCCCTTCCGGGAAGATTATATCCGCCCCGGGCGCCGCTGTAAAGCGCCGGACGCGAAAAAGGCCCCGGCAGGGGCCTTTTTGTATGTGAACGCCTAGCGGCGCGGTATCTGGTCTGCCGCTTCGGAGGGGCAAGCCCTCCCGGCGGGCAGTAGCCGTCTTGCTTAAGCTTATGAGGCAGGTCTCCGAAGCGCAGCGCCTGTATTGGCGGCGGCTCTGACCCTCCGCGCGGCGCGCGTGGCTCCTTCGGTGACCGCGTTTTGCCGACTTCCCTGTCAGCATCTACAATGTACCACCCACTTGTGAACTGGCTGTTAAGGCAAAATGAACGAAGTCAAACATTTTCCCGCCCCGCCGCGGAAAAAATGGGCGGCATGGGGCAAAAAACGATTGACCGCGGCGCATTTGGGTGTTATACTATCTCTACCTGTCGGCCGGACGGGTTTCTTTTCGCGCGCTCTTTTGCGCGCACCCCTCCGCGCGAAGCCGGCTGAGGCCGGCTCCCCGGGGCCGTACCGGCGCGTTCAGGGAGGCAACAAGGCCGCTGAGCGGCCAATACTACAAGGAGGTGCCGAAACATGGCTGTTGGCGCAAGAGTAAAGGTTATACTCAGGTGCAGCGAGTGCAAGGAGCGCAACTACTTCACGGTCAAGAACAAGAAGAACACGCCCGACCGTCTCGAGATGAAGAAGTACTGCCCCCGCTGCCGCAAGTACACGGTCCACAACGAGACCAAGTAAGGCGCGAAAGGAGTTTTCAGTCTAATGGCAGAAGCAAACAAGAATTCCGCCCCCGCCAAGACCTCCACGACCGCCGTCAAAAAGACCGATGAGAAGCTCGGCTTCTTTAAGCGCGTCGGCAAGTGGTTCCGCGAATTCAGGAGCGAGGTCAAGAAGGTCGTGTGGCCCACCCCCCATCAGGTGACCACCAACACCGGCGTGGCCCTGGCCATGATGGCCGTCGCGGCCGTGGCGCTCTGGGCCTTTGACGCCCTGGCCTCCCTCGGCGTCCAGACGCTCATCGATCTGGTATAAGCGAGATGGCTGAAGAGGCGAAATGGTATGTGGTCCACACATACTCCGGATATGAAAACGCCGTTGCCGCCGCTGTGATGAAGGCGGCGGAAAACCGCAAGATGACCGACCTCATCCAGGAGGTCAACATCCCGATGGAGACAGTCACGGAGCACACCGACAACGGCGAAAAGACCTATGACCGCAAGGTGTTCCCCGGCTATGTCCTCGTCAAGATGATCATGACGGACGAGAGCTGGCATCTCGTCCGCAACGTGCGCGGCGCGACCGGCTTCGTCGGCGCGGCGAACAAGGCCATACCCCTGACGGAGCAGGAGATATACGACCTCGGCGTCGAGAGGCACGAGATCGTCGTCGGCTTCGAGGTGGGGGACACCGTCAAGGTCATCGACGGCCCGCTGGAGGGCTTCCTCGGCGCCGTGGACGAGCTTGAGCCGGAGAAGGACCGCGTGCGCGTCATCGTCTCCATGTTCGGCCGCGAGACGCCGGTCGATCTGGAGCTTGATCAGGTGGAACCGGTCAAGGACTGAGCCGCCTGATACCCCCGCTAAATATTATGAAAGAGGTGCTTTGACTTGGCACAGAAAGTCGTTGGATATATCCGTTTCCAGGTGCCGGCCGGCAAGGCCACCCCGGCGCCCCCCGTCGGCCCGGCCCTCGGCCAGTACGGCGTGAATATCGGCCAGTTCACCAAGGATTTTAACGAGCGCACCAAGGGCGACATGGGCATGATGATCCCCGTCGTCATCACCGTGTACTCCGACCGCAGCTTCACCTTCATCACCAAGACCCCGCCCGCGGCCCTGCTGATAAAGAAGGCCTGCGGCATCGACAAGGCCTCCGGCGTGCCTCAGCGCGACAAGGTGGCCACGATAAGCAAGGAAGACCTGCGCAAGATCGCCGAGCAGAAGATGCCCGACCTCAACTGCACCAGCGTCGAGGCCGCGATGAGCATGATCGCCGGCACCTGCCGCAGCATGGGCGTCCTGGTGGGCGACTGAGTTCTATTCCACCCCTATACGTGGGAGGACAAGTGGGCCGCAAGGCTCAACAACTCCGACGAACCACATTTTTAGGAGGAAAGCAAATTGTTCAGAGGTAAGAATTATAAAGAGAGCGCCAAGCTCATAGATCGTTCCGCCCAGTACGAGCCGAAGGACGCCTTCGAGCTGGTCTGCAAGGCCAGCCGCGCCAAGTTCGACGAGACCGTCGAGCTGCACGTCAAGCTGGGCGTCGACTCCCGCCACGCCGACCAGCAGGTCCGCGGCGCCGTCGTGCTGCCCAACGGCACCGGCAAGAACGTCCGCGT
>CALWYT010000009.1 GCA_944385835.1 uncultured Oscillospiraceae bacterium
GTACCGGACGAGCGCCTGGACTTCCTGCGCGACCTGTACTCGCCCAAGAAGTACACCCCCGCCGTCATTGAGTTCGTCGACATAGCCGGTCTCGTAAAGGGCGCGAGCCACGGCGAGGGCCTGGGCAACAAGTTCCTCGAGAACATACGCCGCACGGACGCCATAGTCCATGTCGTCAGGTGCTTCGACGACGAGAACATAATCCACGTCGAGGGCGGCACCGACCCCGCCAGGGACATCGACATCATCAACCTCGAGCTCATCATGGCGGACATGGAGCTCGTGGAGCGCCGCATAGACAAGAGCAAAAAGGCCGCGAAGGGCGGCGACAAGAAGTTCGCCCATGAGGCCGAAGTGTTCGAGGCCCTGCTCGCCCACTTGAACGAGGGCAAGAGCGCGCGCAGCTATGACTGCGGCGACGACGAGCGCGAGATAATCGAGACCGTGGATTTGCTGAGCCTCAAGCCCGTTATCTACGCCGCCAACATGGACGAGGAGGGCATAGCCGGCCTCGACGGCAACGCCTACTACCAGGCCGTCAAGGCCATCGCCGACGCCGAGGGCGCCCAGGTGCTGCCCATCTGCGCGCGCACCGAGCAGGAGCTCTGCGAGCTCGACGACGAGGACAGGGCCATGTTCCTCGAGGAGCTGGGCCTCAAGGAGAGCGGCCTTGCGAGGCTAATCAAGTGCTCCTACTCCCTCCTGGGCCTCATCAGCTTCCTCACCTGCGGCAGCGACGAGGTCAGGGCCTGGACCATCACCAGGGGCACCAAGGCCCCCCAGGCCGCCGGAAAGATTCACTCTGACTTCGAGCGCGGCTTCATCCGCGCGGAGATAGTCGCCTTCGACGACCTCAAGGCCTGCGGCACCATGGCCGCGGCCAGGGAAAAGGGCCTGGTCCGCAGCGAGGGCAAGGACTACGTCATGAAGGACGGCGACGTCACGCTCTTCCGCTTCAACGTCTGAGCGCCGCATGGCAGAAAAATGAGAGGGCCGCCCTCCGGGGCAGCCCTCTCATTTCAGCTTTGTCCGCCGCTTTCGCCGGGCGGCGCGATTTCCGTGTCGCCGGGGCGGGGTATGAACTGGTAATCCAGATCGACGTCGGAGGCGATGCCGTCCACCTGCCCGGTGATGGAGAACTGCCAGAGCAGGTGGCGGTAGTAGAAGTCGGGCCAGTTGCCCAGCGCGCCCACCCACAGCTCGTAGTCCGCGAGCCGCTCCATCTCGTACTCATAATAGCCGGTGTAGCGGTAAAGGTAGACGGCGGGGGTGTAGCCGGCGTCCTTGACCATCTCGCAGAAGACGACCGCGCTGGCCGTCAGCTCGTCGCGGTCGATGTCCTCCGCGCGGGAGCCGTCCAGCGGCTCCCAGTCGAAGGCGACGGGCATGGCCAGCTCATAGCTCTCGATAAGCTCCAGTACGAAGTTTGCCTCCTCGGCGGCCTCGATAGCGCCGGTGGACTGGGAGAAGAAGTAGACGCCCACGTCCAGCCCGGCCTCGAGCGCGCCGGTGATGTTGTTCTCGAACTGCTCGTCCACGACGATCGCGCCCGTCTCGCTTCCGCGGTAGCCGCAGCGTATCATCGCGAACTCCACGCCGTCGGCCGCGACGGCGGCCCAGTCGATCTCGCCCTGGTAGAAGGAGACATCGACGCCGAGGCGGGTGTCGTAGCCCTCGCCGACGTACTCCGGGAGGCCGTCCGCGCCTGCGGCGAAGTCGTCCTCGGTGAAGTCGGAGACGGCGACGCCCTCGGCGGGGGTTATCCACTCCATCGCGCCGCCGGTGTTGACGTACACCTGGCCGGCGTGGGGGTCCGGCTGCGGCTCCGCGCCGCAGGCCGCCAGCGCAAGAAGGGCCAGCGCTGGTAAAAGCGCGCGGGCGCGGCGGAAAAATCTCTTTGGCATATCTCTATCCTTTCACGCTGTTTCTGCGAAAGCCTGGCGCGAGCGCCGCTGCGGCTAATGTGTCATTTTTTCGGTTGCCCGCAAGGGGCGAGAAAAAAGACATAATCCTGCGTACAATAGCCGCATCGCGGCTATTGTATCGTGACGGCCGCTCCGTCACGATACAATGTGTCATTTTTTTCGGTTGCCCCGCAAGGGGCGAGAAAAAAGGACATAAACCTGCGTACAATAGCCGCATCGCGGCTATTGTATCACAATCTCGCGGCCAAGTCTACAGCAGGGAGGAGACCCAGCCGTACAGGGGCAGGTAGGCGGCGGGCAGCAGCACCGCGGGCAGCATGTTCGCTATCTTAAGCGGCTCCCTGCGCAGACCGAGCATATTTATCGCAAGGCCGATAAGCAGCACGCCGCCGACGGCGCTCATCTCCGCGACCATCTCGTCGGTGAGCAGCGGCGCGGCCGCCCCGGCGAGCAGGGACAGCCCGCCCTCGATGACCAGCACGCATATAAAGCTGGCCGGCACGCCCACGCCCAGCGCCGCAGCGTAGGCCAGCGCGGAGATCATGTCCAGCACGGACTTGGCCAGGAGTATCGAGTAGTCCCCCAGCCCGGCCTCGATGCAGCCCATGACCGTCATGGAGCCGACGCAGGCCAGCACCGTAAAGCTGACGAAGGCGCCGGTGAAGTCGCCGCCGCCGCGAGCGCCCAGCTTCCGCTCGGCAAAGCGGCCGAGGGCGTTGATGCCGCCGTCGATGTGCAGCAGCTCGCCCAGCACGGTACCCAGCGCGCAGCAGACGATGATGCAGAGGATGTCCGAGGTCCCGACCACGCTGGCCATGCCCATGCCCATGGTGGCCAGGCCCAGGGCTGCCATCAGCGCGTCGGTGTATTTTTTCTTTATCTTCCTGCCGAAGAGCATACCGGCGACGCCGCCCAAAAGCACCGTGGCCGCGTTTATTACAGCGCCCAGCATAAGCAACCTCCCACACAAGTTTGCAATAATCTATCTTACCGCCGCCGGAGGCGAAAGTCAATCGCGGCCTTGCGGAGGTTGACAGCGTCGTAGGAGTAGGTTAAAATACAAAAGATGCGGGTATGGCGGAATTGGCAGACGCGCAGGATTTAGGTTCCTGTGAAGCAATTCGTGTGGGTTCGACCCCCACTACCCGCACCACGCCGGAACAGGGTTCGCCCCGTTCCGGCGTATTTTTATGCCCGCGGCAAAAAAATACGCCGCCGCAGGCCGTATGAAGCCTGCGGCGGCGTGGTCGGAGTGGCGAGACTTGAACTCGCGGCCTCATGGTCCCGAACCATGCGCGCTACCATCTGCGCTACACCCCGAAACAGCTATATCATTATAAGTGCTTGCAGCGAGCTTGTCAAGGAAATCTTATAAAGATTTTTGCCGGCGTATGTATAAGCCCGTCCGGGGGAAAATATACTTTTGTCATGAAGGAAATTCCGCGCAAAAATCTGAAATTACTGCTTGCGGCCGGGCTTTTCCTGGCGCTGACGGCGCTGAAGCTGCTGTTCCCGGCGCAGACGGCCTCCGCGCGCTCGGCGCTGCGGGAGCTGATCGGCAGTGACGCCGGCTATGTCGCGGCGCTGAGCGCGCTGGGCGAGGGCCTGGCCGGGGACGGCGAAGTGCGCTCTGTATTCCTGGAGCTGGCCGGGCTGGGCGGAGGGAGGGAGACGAAGCCCTTCACCCAGGAGACGATAGCGGACCTGCGCGCGGCCCTGCCGCAGCTTACGCCCGTGGAGACGCCGCCCGCGGAGGAGCCGGAGGACGTGCCGGAGGAGACGCCGCCGGCGGTTGCGGCCTTCCTGGAGGCGCAGGAGCAGTTCGCGGACTACCCCGTGCCGGCGTCGGTGAGCTACGCGTACCCGGAGTTGCCCTTCGACTATGTAAGCCCCGTGGCCGGCATGACAAGCAGCGGCTTCGGCTACAGGCTGCACCCGCTCAAGGACGAGGTGCTGTTCCATTACGGCACGGATTTCGCCGCCTGGACGGGGACGGAGATACTGGCCTTCGCCGGGGGTACGGTGGGCATGGTGGGCTGGGACGCCGGCTTCGGCAACTACATCATCGTGCAGCACGACGGGGGCTGGCGCACCCTGTACGCGCACTGCTCGGCGGTGTACGTCACCGGCGGCCAGGCGGTGCAGGCGGGGGAGTGCATCGGGCTTGTCGGCGCGACCGGCAACGTCACCGGCCCGCACCTGCACCTGGAGCTGAGCTGCGACGGCGTGTACTACAACCCGGAGTTCTATCTGGCGTGAGGGACAGGGTGAAGATAAGCGCGGGTGGAGCGCTGCTGCTGGCGGCGCTTTATTTTTTCCTGCCGCCGGCCGAGCTTGCCGCCCTGCTCCTGGCCGCGGCGGCGCACGAGGCGGGGCATATACTGGCGCTCAGGCTCTGCGGGGCCAGGGTGATCTCACTGCGCGTGACTGCGACGGGCGCGGTAATCGAGCGCTCTGCGGCCGGCGAGCGCGGGGCGGAGGCGCTGTGCGCGCTCGCCGGGCCGGCGGCGGGGCTGCTGTACGCCCTCGCCGCGGCGAGGCTGGGCGGCGAGACGCTCACCCTCTCCGCCGGGGCCAGCGCGGCGCTCTCGGCCTTCAACGCGCTCCCCGCCCGGCCCCTGGACGGCTGGCGCGCCCTGGAGGCCGTGGCGGGCGCGCCGGCTGCGCGCGCCGTCTCGCTGCTGTGCGCGTCGTCCGCGCTGCTCTGCGGGCTTGTACTGGCCCTGGGCGGGTACGGGCTGCCGCCCCTCCTCGCCGGGACGGCGCTGACGCTCTTCCAGCTGCGGCGCGGCTGAAGGCAGAGGGGCTTGGCAAATGGGCGCGGATAGTATATACTGGCCTCGCAACACTAGAAAAAGAGGTCTTACTACCTATGGACAAACGCCTCAGGCGCATCCTGCCCACGGTGCAGAAGCCCGCGCGCTACACCGGCGGGGAGTATAACGAGATCATCAAGGATAAGCGTTCGGTCAAGCTGCGCATGGCCTTCTGCTTCCCGGACACATACGAGATAGGCATGTCAAACCTGGGTATGCGCATCCTCTACGGCTGCATAAACGCGGTGCCGGAGTTCTGGTGCGAGCGCGTGTTCGCGCCCTGGGGCGATATGGCGGAGGCCATGCGCCGGGAAAACATACCGCTCTACGCGCTGGAGAGCGGCGACCCGGTGGCGGACTTCGACGTGCTGGGCTTCTCGCTGGGCTATGAGATGGCCTACTGCACCGTCCTGGATATGCTGGACATGGCCGGCCTGCCGCTGCGCAGCGAGGAGCGGACGGAGCTTGTGCCGCTGGTATTCGCCGGGGGGACAAGCATCTGCAACCCAGAGCCTATGGCACCGTTCATGGACCTGATGGCCCTGGGCGAGGGCGAGGAGCTGGACATAGAGATCCTGCGCCTCTTCCAGAAGGCCCGCGACGAGGGCTGGACGAAGCGCGCCTTCCTGCTCGAGGCCGCGAAAATCCCCGGCGTCTACGTCCCAAGCCTCTACGAGCCGGTCTATAACGACGACGGCACGCTTGCGGAGATGAAGGCCCTGCCCGGCGCGCCGGAGAAGGTGACCAAGCGAATCGTCGCCGACCTGGACGCGGCCTACTACCCCACAAACCCCATCGTCCCCAGTACTGAGGTGGTCCACGACCGCGTGAACGTGGAGCTGTTCCGCGGCTGCGTGCGCGGCTGCCGTTTCTGCCAGGCGGGCTACGCCTACCGGCCCATACGGGCGCGCTCGCCGCAAAAGCTCATCGAGCAGGGCATAGAGGCGGTCAGGAACACCGGCTGCCAGGAGGCCACGCTGCTGAGCCTTTCAAGCAGCGACTACCGCAATCTGGGCGAGGTCTGCGACGGGCTGCTCGACTACTGCGAGCCGAGGAACGTCAGCCTCTCCCTGCCCAGCCTGAGGGCGGACAACTTCTCCATGGAGCTTATGAGCCGCCTGCAGAAGGTGCGGCGCGGCGGGCTGACCTTTGCGCCCGAGGCCGGGACTCAGCGGCTGCGCGACGTCATAAACAAGAACGTCACCGAGGAGGAGCTGCTGAACACCTGCCGCATAGCCTTTGAGGGCGGATGGAGCGGCATAAAGCTCTACTTCATGCTCGGCCTGCCCACGGAGACGGACGAGGACGTCGTGGGCATAGCCGAGCTGGCCGACAGGGTGCTGCACACCTGGAGGCAGCACTCGCCGAACAAGCAGCGCGGCGTGCGCATAACCGTGTCCACCAGCTGCTTCATACCCAAGCCGCACAGCCCCTTCCAGTGGGAGCCGCAGGTGACGATGGACGAGTACCGCCGCCGCGTGAACCTCCTGCGCGGCAGCATACGCGCGCGGAACGTGCAGTACAACTGGCACGACGCGGACACCAGCTTCATCGAGGCCGCGCTCAGCCGCGGCGACCGCCGCGTGGGCGGCGTCATCGAAGCCGCGTGGCGCCGCGGCGCGAGGATGGAGGCCTGGAGCGACTACTTTGACTTCAAGCGCTGGCTGGCCGCCTTCGCCGACTGCGGCCTGGACCCGGCCTTCTACGCGACGCGCGAGAGGGGAGAGGGCGAGCGCCTGCCCTGGGACCGCATAGACATGGGCGTACGGCGCGACATACTGCTGCGCGAGAGGCACAGGGCCTACAGGGCGGAGCTTTCGCCGGACTGCCGCGCGCAGTGCTCCGCCTGCGGCGCCGCCGCGCTGCTGCCGAAGGGGGTAAAGTGCGATGGATAAGCTGCGCATACGCTTTGAAAAGGCCGGGAAGGCCGCGTACATAAGCCATCTCGACCTGATGCACGTCGTGCAGCGCGTGTTCCTGCGCGCGGGGACGCCGCTCAAGTACTCCGAGGGCTTCAACCCGCACCCGCAGCTGTCCATCTGCGTGCCGCTGCCGCTGGGCATGGAGAGCGGCTGCGAACTGATGGACTTCCGCGTGACGCGCGACATAGACGCGGCCGCCCTGCCGGGCGAGCTGAACGCCGTCTCGCCCGAGGGGCTGCGCTTCATCGAGTGCTATGAGCCGCAGCGCAAGGCCTCCGAGATAAAATGGCTGCGCTGCGCAGGAATATACGAATACGACGCCGGCGCGCCGGAGGCCTCCGCGCTGGAGGGCTTCTACTCGCGCGGGAGCGTCCCCGTGCTGCGCCGCACCAAGCGCGGGGAGGGCGTGCTCGAGCTGGCCGGGAATGTGCGCGATTTTACCGCCGCGCCCTGCGAGGGAGGGCTTCGCGTTGAGTGCGCCGTGTCGGCCGCGGAGCCGTCCGTGAACCCGGAGCTGCTGGTGAGGGCGCTCGAGCAGAACGAGCCGGGGCTGAGGCCGGACTTCGCAAGCTGGAGGCGGCTTGAGTTCTACGACAAGGACATGACGGCGTTCCGCTGAGCGCCGCAGACAGGGGGAGGAGCAGACATGGTTACAATCGACGAAAACACGAGGGTAGTCTACATAGGCGTCCTCGGTGGGAAGGGGGCCGGCATAACGACCCTGCTCGAGTTCATTGGAGATATGGCGGAGAGGGCCGGCGTGGGCCATACGACCTACGAGGGCTGCGTCATGAAGGTAAACGGCGTGGTGTTCGACCTGCACGAGCACCATCTGGACGACTTCCTCGACGGCCAGCCCCGGGCGGACTACTGGTACTACGTCGCGGACGGCAGCGAAGGCCCCTGCGAAATGGACGTCAATTTCTACATCATGGGCATAGAGCGCATCGAGGGCGTTTTCTTCAACAAGTGCGACCTGATCGATTTCGACGACGAGCTGATAGACCTTGAGAAGATAGAGGCGCGCAGATGCCTCGAACTCAACCGCATACCCGTGGACGGCGTGCCGTTCATACCCGGCTCCGCGGCCTGGGCCGCCGAGGGCAGGCTCGCCGGAGGCGTGAACGCCGTAGCCGAGCTGCTGGGGAACATACTCGCGCTCTCGCCGCCCATGTGAGCGGCGCAGATAGGCCAAAAGCCCGCGTTTGACCGCGGGCTTTCAATTTGTCCGCAACAGGCCGGGAAAAACTCCTGCTTTAAGGGTGAAGGGGGCGCGCAGCGTGGACGACGAGAAGATAATATCGCTCTTTTTCGCGCGGGACGAGCGCGCCGTGGCCGAGTGCCGCGGGAAATACGGCGCCTACCTGCGCGCCGTGGCGCTGAACGTCACCGGCTCGCCTCAGGACGCCGAGGAGTGCGAGGCGGACGCCTGCGCGGCGGCGTGGCGGCGCATACCGCCCGAGCGGCCGCGCTCCCTGCGCGCCTGGCTGGCGAAGTGCGCGCGCCTGGCGGCGCTGGACGTGCTGGAGCGCGGAGCGGCGCAAAAGCGGGGCGGCGGCGAGACGGAGGCCGTCCTGGACGAGCTTTCGGAGAGCGTCCCCGCGCCGGGGTCCGTGGGCGAGAGGCTGGACGCGGAGGCGCTCGCCGCCGCGGTGGACGCCTTCCTAAAGGCGCAAAGCCCCCGGGCGCGCCGCGTCTTTGTCCAGCGCTGCTTTGAGTGCGCCGCCATACCCGAGATCGCCCGCCGCAACGGCATGAGCGAGCAGGCAGTGCGCTCGCTTCTGCACCGCACGCGCGAAAAGCTGCGCGCACACCTCGAAAAGGAGGAGATTTTGTGAAGAATCAGGACATTTTCAAGGCGGTAGGCGCCGTCTCGGACTCGCTGATAGACGAGGCCGCAGCGCCCCGGAAACCCTGCCGCAGCGTCATCGCGCTCGCCGCCGCAGCCGCCTGCGCAGCCGTAGCGCTCGCCGCCTGGCAGCCGTGGGCCTCGCCGGCCTCGCCCATCCCGTCCGGCGCGGCGGAGGCCTCTCCCGCCGCCGAACCGGGCGCGACCGCAGGCAACGGCGTCTTTGTACCCGCCGATCCCTGGGAGGCAGTCTACGTCGAGCCGGAGGCGCTGCCGGCGGCGCCCGGGGTTGGCTTTGCGGCGGACATGATAGGCTTCTTTATCCACAACGGGCGCATGTACACGCAGACCGGGCAGTATATCGACACGGCGCTGCTCGCCGGGCGCGTCGCCGCCGTCAGCGGGGACATAGACGAGTGGTCTCACGCGGAGGAGTACGTCGAGGGCGCGTCGAGCGTAGCCGGCGAGGTCTACGCCGTCAGCGGCTACGACGAGGGCTTCCGCCTCGCGCTTGTGAGCGGGGGCGAGGCGCAGCTCTATGACAGCGTGGGGGACCGCTGGCTTCGGTCCGGGGCGGACCTGTTTGAGGCCTGCCTGCACGTCGAAAACGCCGTCGCGGCCTATTACGTCACGGACGCGGACTGGGAGCTGGAGGCCGCCGGAAACCGCCGCTATATCGAGCTGGAGAGCCTCGAGCCGTTCATAGCGACGCTGCTGGCCTCGCCCATGCAGGACTGGGGTCCCGGCGGCGGAAACGGGGACATATACGGATATGGTTACGCCGAGGCGCATCTCTACCTCGAGCTGGCCGACGGCACGGCCGTGCCGCTGCGCCTCTTTGAAAACGGCTGCGTGAAATATGACGGCAGCGCCGCGAGGGTCTGCGCGTATATGCCGGGGGCCATCTTCGACGAGGTGTTCGCCGCCTGCGGCTGAGCCGGAGCGGCGGCCGGGGCCGGCCTTTCGGCCGGCCCCGGCCCCAGCGGCGGATATTTGCAGGCCTGCGAAAAATTCGAGCTTTTTTGAAAAAAGCCCTTGACATTCGGCCCCGCGTCTGGTATATTACAAAAGCCGCTTGTAAAGCGCGCAGACGCGGCCGAGTAGTTCAGTCGGTTAGAACGCTAGCCTGTCACGCTAGAGGTCGAGGGTTCAAGTCCCTTCTCGGTCGCCACACCCCACGGGCAATCCCCGTGGGGTAAAGTATGCTGCTGTAGCTCAGTAGGTAGAGCGCATCCTTGGTAAGGATGAGGTCCCCGGTTCGAATCCGGGCAGCAGCTCCAACTTTTTAAGCCTGAAACGATGAGTTTCGGGCTTTTTTATTTGATATTGCGAATTTTTAGGGCAATATGCACTTCGGGCTAAAATGAGCCGTTTTGCGGAAGTATAGACAAAAGTATAGACATGGGTTAAAAACAGAGCCGGGAAACATCCTCCCGGCCTGTTCTGCTATTTGGCTTCATCGGCCTTGTCGCGCTCCATAGTCTCGTCTATGGCGCGTCCTATAAAGGCGTTCACGCTTTCGCCTCGCGCCTCTGCGTGGGCTTTGATAACGTCCTTCTTGCCTTTGGGCATCCTGATTTGATAGACATCGTAGTTCTCTTTCATATACTTGCTAACGGCCTTTTGCTGCGCTTTACTCACTGGCATAGTTTAACCTCCATCGGGGGGCGCTCATATATTTGCGTCCACTCTTCCAGTATAGCTATATTATACTACAAAAGTCTATTGAATGCAATATACAAGATTAACAATATATCGAATGCAATATTGTTTGTTTTGCCTATTGATATATCGAATGCGATATAGTATAATATAATCACAGCAAGGGAAAAGAGCTCCGGCGAAGGTGGACGGGTAACAGCAAGAACACCACATAAGAGCGGGAAAGGATACGGTAAGACGACCTGTTGAGGCGCACGTAAAGTGAAATGAGCCTCCCGCCGCCGAAGCTCTCCCAAAGGAGGTAAATACTATGAGTACGAAGGACATTGAAAGCAAGTGCCGCCAGTTGCGAGAGCTGCAAGCCCTTATTGATGAAGCCCAAGCGGAGGCGGAGGCTATCAGGGACGCGCTGAAGGCCGCTATGGGCGACGAGACGGAGCTGAGGGTCGGGGAGTATAAAATCACGTGGAAGCCCGTCAAGGCTGTTAAACTGGACGTGAAGGGACTCAGGGCGGCTTTGCCGGATGTAGCCGCGAGGTTCAGCCGTGAGAGCGTCACAAGGCGCTTCTGCGTGGTATAAAGGGAGGCAACACATGGAGGGGTGGAATTTGCCCGCTGAACGCATATCGCCGCAAGAGGCCGTATTGCTGTTCCGATTCGCTCGCACAGATCTGTTTAGCCGGGTGCAATCTCTTGTGACCGCATATCGCGCACGCTTCGGAAGCTGTCACAAAGACCCCGATTGGGACGCATACAAGCTGCTATGCTATATCTACGCCACGGGACGCATACAGGGGATGCGCGAGGAACGCGCGCGGTACAAGCAAAGTTGAGGGGACGCAAGCGCGCCCCCTTTGCGTTTTTTGCCGGAAAACTTCGGAATTATCCCCCCTCCGCCCATACCGGGACGTTGCAAGAGCACTAATGGGCGGGGTGACTTTGTATAAAAGCAAGCCCAATTTGGCAGAGGGGGTGCTTGCTATGCAATTAGTCACGAAGCACCCCCCCTGTAGCCGACGCCGGACATAGCAAGAGAGCTAATGGCGGGGGTGACCTTTTCCAACTCTGACAGTTCTGTATGGGAAAGGGATAAAAGTCAACGCCGATGACCGTCATATAAGTCCAGCCAGTCCGAGAGCTTCATTGTCACGAGCCACGGTTCACGGCTGCGCCGGTGGAACACGGCCGGAACGCCGTCGCGGAAGCGCTCCGAATCCCTCGCGGCCTGTGCCATAGCCTCCGGGACGTTGAGCCGCTCGACGCGCTTGCACTCGATATGTACGCCGGGAAGCCCGGTCAAATCCGGCTCCGAGCCGTAAGAGCGGGGCTTGCCAGCATGGACATTGTAGCCCAGCCGTTGAAGCTCCTTTGCAAGCTCCAGCTCTCCCGCGCGCCCCTTGCGCTGTGAGGGTTTCCCCATGTGCTCACCTCCTGTTATTCATTTGCCCTTCTCCGTCAGAGACACGCAAATGAGCAAGTGAGGCGATTTTCCCTGTAATATCAAGGCTTTTTTCACTTGCTCACCTGAACAAATGACATTCTCACCCGTTCACTTCGCGCCTTTCACTTGCTCACCTGAACAAGTGAAAAAAACGTAGTAATATCAATGGTTTGAGTGTTCATTTGCTCACTCTGGCGTCTCTGACGGGGGAGCTTATACATTCGACCACGGCGTCGGAGTGTCCGAAGGCAGTTCAGTAAAGCCCTTTGGCGCGATTTTATATGTATGCCAAACCTTGTCTTTCGCTCCGCCGGTTTGCAGGGTGTCGATTTGCCTGGCTGTTTTCAGCTCTCCTTTGGCGCGGCGAATTGTAGCGTAGCTGAATCCCGCGGCCTTTGCCATATCCTCCAGCTCCTTTGTCGGCATATCACCCCCGGCGTCGTCCAATTTGTTGAGTATCCACGTCTTGCAGTCGTCTCGCTTCGGAGCGGACACGTTCGCCGCGGCGTCCTGCATGTATTCCCTGTCCCGTTTCCAGCTCGTTCCCTCGGTGTGTACAAGCCCGTCGCCGTCAATGGAATAGAGCAACGTCTCGCACAACCCGGCATAGTTATTCTTTTCATTCGACAGGTATCTAACGCCCTCATCTTCAGTTTTGCCCATCATCAGCACGGAGCGGGACACGTCCCAAAGGTCGGCGCTGTCCGCTATTCTGTCGCGCCCCCATGCGCCCTTGCGCTTGTTCGTGTGACATACCACGAGGAATGTGCAGCCCGTCTCCTCGGCGAGCGTTATGAGCGGGGCCATGCAGTCGCGCATCGCGTTTCTGCTGCCCATGTTAATCTCCGGAGGGACAAACCCCTGCACGGGGTCGAACACGCACAGAGAGGGCTTAAAGTGCCGTATAAACCGCTCCATGTCGTGCGAGCCGAATTTCAGGCCGCGCAGTTTCCCGTCCCTGTCTGCTGCAAAGTCCGGAGTGATGATGTTCGCCATATTCGCCCCGGCCAGCCTTAGCTTGCCCTTGAGCTTCTTGCGCACGCTGTCCTCCGTGGTCAGGAACGCCACTTTTAGAGGTTCCCGCACTACATCACTGCTGTCGAGGATACACCGCTTGCCAGCACTGAGAGCGGCTACGATGTTCACCCAAAGCGACGTTTTGCCGACGCCTCCGTCTGAGGCCAGCAAGGTTATCTGTCCTTCGGGTATCCACCCATCAACAAGCCACGTTGCCTCCTGTTCCTCGAAGCTGTCGAGGGTTTTAAAGCAACTGAAGAACGGGTCGGGAACGCTGCCGTCCCACTCAGGCGTGTCGTCTATAAGCCGCTCTATTTCACTGAGAGCTGCGCTTTTGCCGAGCCGGGCTAT
>CALWYT010000010.1 GCA_944385835.1 uncultured Oscillospiraceae bacterium
CCTTTATATGCAGCAGCCGAAGGTCCTCGCCTATGCGCGCAGGCTGCTGGCCGACCCCGGCCTGAGCTGGCGCGAGGCCGTCCGCCGCTTCATCCTGGAGTGCTGCTACGGCGAGCGGTACGGGATCGCCGTCCTGAGCGTGGAGGAGCAGCAGCTGATCTTCCGCCGCCTCTCGCCGGAGAGCCGCCGCCTCTTCCGCGAGCGGCAGCAGAGCCTCTTTGCGCAGATACTGGAGGCCTTCGGCGTAGAGGCCTGCCCGGCCCGGACGGCGCTCTTCACAAACCTCTGCCTGGCCGCGATAGTCATACGCCGCGCCATACCCGCCACCCTGCCCCTCTTCGTCCCCGAGGCCGCCGACGAGGCCGTCCATTTCCAGGTGGACGCGATAGTGGACGCGCTCGAACGGCTGAAGGGTCTCACCGCCGGCGAAGCCTGACGCCCGCCGCAGCCCGCGGCGGGCTTCCCTACGTTAAAAATAAAGACAATTATGTAGTTTTATTTTTATTTTGCCCCTGCATAAACTTTGAAATAGATTTAGGAGGAAACAAAATGGGATTTTTCGGCAAACTGTTTAAAGGGCCGGAGATCGACATGGCCAAGAGCGACGCGAACGCGAAGCGTATGCGCGAGCTGTTCAACGGCGCGGTCGAGGGCGGGGACGGTTACCGCCTCATCTTCGGCTACACCGAGGACGTCAGCCGCTTCAATTACGGCTTTGTCCACGGGAGCAAGACGAAGATAGGCAACCTTATCGTCGGCTGGGACGAGGCGCGGGAGACCATCGCGGTCGTACCCACCGTCCCGGACCTCTCCGGCTGCGGCGAGGCGGCGTACTACCGGCGCTCCGAGATACTCAAGGCCTACAGGAACAAGTATCCCACCGACGCCTTCGTCATCTACCCGGACAAGCGCGGCTATATCGCCATAAACGCCTACGACTGGCTGGATGACGAGAAGCTCTACGTCTACGTCTCGCAGGAGGAGGAACTGGCCGCCTTCACAGACTTCTTCATGAACCGCTTCGCGACAAGGTAACGCGCTCAAAAAAGAACGCCGGAACGGAGTAATACCGTTCCGGCGTTTGGCGGAGATGGAGAGATTCGAACTCTCGAGGAGCTTTTGACCCCTACACGATTTCCAATCGTGCGCGCTCGACCAACTACGCGACATCTCCACGGGCTGCTCGAACCAAAGGCTATTCACTTTGCGCCCTCAGCGCCCGTATATAATATATGATTTCCCTAACAAAGTCAAGTACAATTTACGCCCATCGCGCGCAAGACCATGGCGCGCAGCCCGCGGCAGCGGCGGCGTTCGCCGGCAGCCAGGGCGTCGAGCGCCCCGCGCTGCCCGCAGGGCGCGGCGTTGGCCGCCTCCTGCAGCGAGGACGCCAGCCGCTCCGAGAGCGAGTGGGCCTCGCGCAGGGCGCACAGCGGGTCTCTGACCAGCGCGCAGGCCCCGCCGGGGCAGTAGTTTTCGCCCGAGGCCAGGAAGTGCTCGGCGCGCAGGCGGCGCTGCGCCGCCGACTCCGCCGCGGCCATGGCGTTCAGCGCCTGGCAGAAGGCGGGGCAGCGCGGCGCGAGGGCGCGCAGCAGCTCGCCCAGCCTGGCGGAGGCGTCGATAAGGGCGCACAGCGCCGGGCGCGCGGCGTCCCCGTCCCCGGATACGCGGCCCCACACGCCGCCGAAGGCGCGAAGGGCGTCGAGGGTCCGTTCGTCCATGATAAACCTCCCGTACAGCCGCGGCGCGTGCGCCGCGGCTGCTTCATCCTATGCGCGCTCCGGGAGGGTTGTGCTCATACGGCGTAGTAGTAATCCTCTCCGCCCAGCTTCCTCTTTTTTACTATGCCCTCGCGCTCAAGGCTTTCGAGGGCCTTGCGCACCTCGTCCTCGCCGCCGAACTCCTGCCGCTCCGCCAGCTGCCCGGCGAGGCACATGCCGTTGGCCAGCAGGAAGTCGTAGAGCTTCGCGCGGCGCTCCGGGTCGAAGCCGCCGTCATTCTTGTCTTTTTCGGAGATGGGCCGGACAGGCGAGGCGGGGAAGCTGAACTTCGCGGCGACCTCCTTCGAGGCTGCGACCGTGAATTTTTCCAGCTTGGCGGGAATCCTCGCCTCGGCCGCCTCCTTCGCGGCCTTGGCGCGCGCTAAGACCTCCTCCGCGGCGGCGATGCGCGCGTCGCAGGCGGCGACGGCCTCCTTCTGTCTGGCCGCCGCGGCGAAGCGGACGGCGGCGAAGGGGAGCTTGGTCTCCAGTATCTCGCTTTTTATGCGCCTGGCCTCGCCCACCGTATTCGCATATTCCTCCATGGCGGGGGCGAAGTCCCGCTCTATCTGGTCGCGCAGGTGCTTCTCGCCGGCCCTGCAGTACTCCTCCAACATCTGGCGCATGGCCTCGCGCTTCTCTTCGGTCAGCCGCTCCCAGCCCTCGCGGTGGCGTTTATAGGTCTCCAGCGCCTCCCTGTAGGCGCGCTCGGCCTCCTCCGCCCGCCGGCGTTCCTCCTCTTCCTTCAAGGCTGCCTGCATGGCTGCAAGCTGGCGGGCCTTCTCGGCCCTGGCCCTGTATCTCGCCTCCAGGGCCGCCAGGCGGTCCAGCGCCGCACGGAAGGCGGGCGGGTACTTGGCCTTGACGCTCAGATGCCCGCAGGACAGCTCCCGGTCCACCGACAGCTTGTCGGGGCTTGTCTTATCGAGGAAGCGGCACCTGAGCGTTTCGTATATGACCTCGTCCTCCGCGCCGGACTCTTCGAGGCGCTTTATCAGCTGCTCGAACCTGCGCACAAAGATGCACAGCTGGCGCACGGACTTGCCGACGTATGTCCCGATGCGGCGGCGCAGCGCGGTAAGCGAGAGCAGCTCGAGCGAGTCGTAGAGCGCGGCGATGGCCGCCGGCATCGTCATGGCAAGCTCCAGCGCGTCCGTATCCTTCTTGAGTATCTGCCCTATGCGCTTGGCGTCGCCGCCGGAGTTCATGAGCTTTTTGCAGAGGGCGTCCAAGTCCGCAGAGCCGTCCCTCGGACCCTGGTCGTTGCAGAGGAAGGTCCGCGCCCATCTGAAGGCGGAGTTGTAGGGGGCGTCGGGGTTGCCCCTGAGCCTGTCGGGCAGGTCCACCCGCAGGATATATGCGTACTCGCGCGCGGTTATGCTGATAATATAATTTGTTCCCAGAAAATTCACCGTGCAGGCCAAGCCCTCCCACGACGCGGACCGCACGTCGACAAGCATGGAGCGCTGCGTGGAGGCCAATAGGCGCATGACGGGCGGCAAACTCTCATCGTTGGGGTTAAGGTTTTTCAGGGCGAGGGCAACCAGCAGCATTTCTACTGCCAGGCTGCTGTTTACCAGGCAGTACTCAAATTTGTCCCCTGCTCCGCCTTTCCGCTTTGCGCCGCTCATTATCCTGATTTCTCCGCCCTTCGCGCACCGGCGCACGGCGTAGAACTCGTGCTCGTCGGGGGAGTCCTGCTGGACAAAGCCGTCGGGGATGCCCAGGCTCCAGCCGTTTCCGTAGTAGCGCTTCCCGCTCTTGAACGACCAGTCGTATTCCCCTCCGCCGGGTTCCGGCTCCGGCGGCTCCTCGTCGGCGGCGTACTCGCCCCAGTCATCCTCCGGCCGGGCGGCCTTTCGCGCGGGCCTGGAGCGCGGCTTCGGTTCGGCGGGCGGCTCGGGTTCGGCGGGCGGCTCGGGTTCGGCAGGCGGCTCGGGTGCGGCGGGCGGCTCGGGTGCGGCGGGCGGCTCGGGCGCGGCGGGCGGCTTCGGTTCGGCGGGTGGCTCGGGTTCGGCGGGCGGCTCGGGCAGCTCCCCCTCGGGGTCAGCCCAGGACGTGCCGCCCTCTAAGGTGATAAATGGCGCTGCGGCGAGATTTGAAGTAAACTGCCGATCGTTCTCCTCGCCGTTGGCCTCGGGGTCGAACTCGCCCTCGTGGCCCACGTACTCCATCCTGTCCCAGTCGAAGAAGCTGTCCCTGTCCTTGAGCCGGGCCAGCTTCGCGGTATATTCGTTCCAGACCTCCTCCTCGGCTTTCCTCCTGGCGGCGGCCAGATCCCGCGCGAGCGCCTCGCGCGCCTCCGGGCGCGCGGTCAGGCGCACCGAGAGCTTGGCCACGCGGTTGCGGCTGTTGAGCTGCTTGCGGACGGACAGCGGCTCCACATTTTCGGCGGTGATGTCGTAGCCGTCCAGGCGGCCGGCGATCTCGGCTATGACGCCGTTGCGGTCAGACGGCAGGAACCCGGCGGAGAGCATTAGGTTGTCGTCCGCGCTCGGCTTCAGGAGGTAGCCCAGCGTCAGGCCGTCGGCGGTGAAGATCTCGACGCCGCGCCTGCCCGTGGGCATGACGCCCTCCCTGGCCGTGAGCTTATCTCCGGGCTTTACGCCCTCAATGTGGGCGTTGCGGTCCTGCTCGCCGATGCGGCACAGCTCGAAGACGAGGTCGGAGAGCAGGCCTGCCCTGGCCCTCATGTCGCAGCTCGACAGCCGGTAGTTCTCGTTAGACTGGTAGTTTATCCAGCTGTTGTCGAGCAACATGCCATCATATTCCCGCGCCAGCTCGCCGTCGAGCTGTATGCGGCGGCGCTTGACGCACTTTCCGTCCCTGTAGAGGTCGAAGCTG
>CALWYT010000011.1 GCA_944385835.1 uncultured Oscillospiraceae bacterium
CAGGGCAGCCTGGAAACGCTTGAGTACGGCGGCGGCTACGCCGTCCGCTACAGCGGCGCCGAGTCGTTCTTCTCCACCGGCGTCGAGCCGTTTGTCGAAAGCGCGGGGCGGTACGGGCTGACGGAGGTGTACCTGAGCTTCCAGAACTTCCTGATGAGCACGCCCATCTTCGCCGGCAGCCTTGACGCGCAGCCGGAGGCCGGCGCGCTGTACTTCGACCGCCTGGCGCTGGAGGGCTTCCCGGAGATTGACGGGGACACGCTGTGGCTCTGCGACTTCGCCTGCGCCTGCGTCAACACCGACATCCAGTCCCTCGGCCTGGGCGCGGGCGTGTACGCGAGGGAGGCCGTGTATTTCGGCGCGGACGGCGAGCCGCAGCTCTCCGTGTACCCGGCGGAGCGCTACGCCATGCAGTTCGTCCCGGAGGTGTTCCCCAGCGCGGCTGAGGAGCTGGCCGGGCAGATAAACGAAACCAGCCCCTACCGCGCGGAGGCCCACGAAGGCCTCCTGTTCATAGAGATGGGCCTGCCCAAGGATTTGGAGCTGCTCTCCGCCGGGCTGGAGGGCGCGGCGCAGCTGGCGGCGGACTTCGACCTGCTCCACTCCGGCTGCAGCGTATATATCCTGCTCACCGACGTCGCGGGGCCGGTTTCATACCAGACCGGCCAGACGATGTGGGTGATACGCGACGGGCTGTTTATCTCCCTCGGCCAAATGCGGGCGGACGGCACGGCGGGCGCGGGCTTCACCGTATTCAGCGTCCCCATCTCAGACGAGGCCGCGTCCCGGCTCGCCGCGCTGTGGGACGCGCTGGAGCTGCCGGAGGGATACGTGAAGGAGGACGCCTGGATAGCCGGGGAGGATTCCCTCTGCGCGCTGAACTTCGACGGAGTGGTGTATTGAGAGGAGGCGGCCTATGGGCGGCATAGAACTGCCCGCGGGTACGGTGCTGGACGGGCGCTGGCGCGTCCTCTCCGTGCTCGGGCGCGGCGGGTTTTCCATAACGTATCTGGCCGCGGACGCGGCCGGAGGAGGCAGCGCCGCGGTCAAGGAGTTCTTCCCCGCCGGGCTGCTCTGGCGCGACGCCGACGTCTCCGCTCAGGCGCGGCCTCTCTCCCCAGGCGCGGCGCCGTGGCCCGAGCTGGAGCGGTTCCTGGACGAGGCCAAGGCGCTGGCGCTGCTGGACGGCGTCGAGGGTGTCGCGCACCTGCTGGCGAGCTTCCGCGAAAACGGCACGGCCTACGTCGTCACGGAATATGTCCCCGGCCGCACGCTGCGCCAGCGGCTCGCCGGCGGGACGATGGACGCAGCGGAGGCGGCGGGCTTCTTCGCCGCGGCGGCGGCCGCGCTTGCGGCGCCGCACGCGCGCGGGGTGCTGCAGCTCGACCTGAGGCCTGAGAACATAATCGTCCGCCCGGACGGCTCGCCCTGCCTTATCGACTTCGGCGCGGCCCGCCCGGCCGGAGAGGCCGGGGCGAACGCCCTGGGCAATTACGCGCCGCCCGAGTCCTTCGGCGGCGGCGAGGCGACGGAGCGCTCCGACGTCTACGCGCTCTGCGCCACGCTGTACGAGGCCGCCGCAGGCGCGCCGCCGGAGAGCGCGGCGATGCGAATATTCCTGGACCAGCTGGCGCCGGCGGAGGCGCTGCGCCCCGGGCTGGACGCGCGGCTCGCCGCGGCGATAGCGCGCGGGCTGGAGCTGGAGCCGGTGCGGCGCTGGCCGGATATGGCCTCTCTCGCCGCGGCGCTGCGCGCCGTGCATGCGCGCAGGCGGTCCCGGCGCGCGGTGCTGTGGGCCGCGGCGGCGGCCGCGCTCGCTCTCGCCGGCTCGCTCGCGCTGTGGCGCGGCGCGGCCGTTTCCGACCCCTTCTACGGCGTTGAGGACTACACGGTGTACCTTGTGCGCGACTACCGCGTGAACGACGGCGAGTGGGCCGCCCAGCTCGAGACGCTCCGCGCCGGGGCCGAAGCCCTGGCCGGGGACGGCCCCAGCTCCGTGGAGGATCTGGGCGGCCGCGCCAGGCTGCGGCTGGCGCGCGAGGCCCTGCCGGAGGGGGCGGCGGCCTCCGCCGCAGCCCAGGCGCTCTCCGCCGCGCTCGCAGGCCAGCCCGGGACGCTGCTCTGCGAGCTGGAGGCGGACTGGCAGGACCCGGATACCTGCGCCTGGCCGGGCGAAAACCAGACGGGCAGCGAGGCCTTTGACGGCGGCAGCTGGACGCTGCTCTTCTCCGTCCGCGACGGCGGGCAGCTCGCGTCCTCCGAGCTGGCAGCCTTCGAATCCGCCGCCAAGGCGCGGCTGGACGCGCTTGGCGCGCCTTACGCCTTCGGCCTCGCCGCCGGGGACGCCCAGGGCTTCGCGGTGCGCCTGCCGCGCGAGGACTGGTGTCTCCAGGCGGCGCAGTACCTCTTCGTGGACAGCCTGCAGCTGCGCGATGGCGCCGGCAGCGGCTACGTGTCTCTCTACGGCCACGACATATCCTCCGGCGGCGCGTCCATAGCCGTCTTGGAGGACGGGCAGCGCCTCGAGCTGCGTTTCACGGACGAGGAGGACGTCGAGGCGCTGAGCGAGCTGAGCCGCGCGGGGCTGGACGCCGGGGAGCCGCGCCTCTATCTGGCGGAGGCATACCGGGAGCGGGGCATAATGGAGGCCGAGCTGACCGGCCCGGTCACGGACGGGCGGCTGAGCCTTTCGCTCTCGCCCGGGGCCTTCTCGCCGCCGGACGGCGAGGCGCGCGCCGCGCTCACGGAGTATGTCTCCGGCCTGCTTTCGACCTTGCCCGCCCTGCCGTCCAGCGCAGTCTGCACCCTCTCCGCCATAGAGCTGCGCGGCGAGGGCGGCGAGATAGAGGCGGAGTACGCAGACGGCCTTCTGCCGGACGCGCTGCTGCCTGAGGCGGGGGCGTCCTCCGGGCCGGACTGGCTGAGCGAATACCTGGGCGGCAAATACGGCATTGACGCGCTGGTTGAGCGCGGAACGGTTTTTATAATGCCGCTCTTCGATACCGAGGAGGGCGAGCTGCTGGATTTCCTGGCCTTCACGCAGCAGCTTGCGCGCGAGGTGCAGCTCTGCTATGAGGGCTACAGCACCGCGGTCTACGCCAACTGGAACATTTGGGAGGGCGTAAGCATTTCGGACGTAAGCCTGTGCGCCGTCTACTTCGTCGAGAAGCCGCAGGGCGGGTTCTCCGCCGTGCTCTCCTGCGGCGAGGAGCTGGAGAGTATGCTGCCCGCGCTGCGGGAGGCCTGGAGTACGGCCGGCTTCGGCGAGGGCGTGGACGTCGTGCCTGAGATAGTAACGGGGTGAAGCCATGAAGAGGTACAATTCCAATGAAATAGTCAGGGAGCTGGACGAAAACCTGTTCTCCGAGGACGTCAACGCCGCCTCCCTGCTCGACTGCCAGCGGCTGGACCTCCAGGCGGTCAAGCGCGCGCCGCTGCGCGTGCGCATAATCTTCAAGGGCCTGGCGTCCCGCGCCGGCCTCGAGGAGGTCAACGCCCTGCTCGCGGCCAACGGCTGCCCGGCGCTCTACGCGCGCAGCTTCCTGGAGGCGACGCTCATCTACGCGCTGACGCACGGCATGGATTTCCCCGGCTGGCTGCGCGTAATGGTCCGCTGCGGCAGCCTGCGCGAGAGCCAGGGCGGCTCGCAGTACTTCCGCGACGGGCGCATAACCTACGGCGAGCTGCGGCGCTATGTGCTGGAGAACTCCGACGCCGAATGCGACGAGGCGCGCACCAGCCTGCTCACGCGCCGGCTGAGCGCCGGCCTGGCCGGCCTGCCCGAGGGCGAGGAGGAGCTGCTGCGCTATCTGGAGGACAACCTCGCCGCCTTCAGCCCCGTGCGGGAAAAGACGCGCTACTACTTCTGCAAGTACCTCTACGGCTACCTGAGCGAGGCGGTGGACGGCTGCCTGAGCCACCGCGGCGGCAGCGGCGAGGAGGAGTACGTCGAGGCCCTGGGCGAGCTGGTCAAGGTCCAGTCCTATCTGGAGCGCAACCGCAGCGCCACGGAGAAGGAGGTGCTCAATCAGCTGGACGCCTCCTCGCTCTCCCTGCGCGGGATCTTTGACAACTTCAACTACTTCTACGGCGAGAGCGTCACCGCCGGCTGGCCCGACCTGCTGGACGAGGCCTATATAGACGGCGAGGTGCCGGACGCGATAAAGCGCAAGTACCTCAAGGCCCTGGGCCGCGGCGGCGCGGACGCCGACGCCAACCGCCTGGACCGGGAGTTCAGCCGCGCCGTGCGCGAGCGGGAGGCCGAGCTGGACGAGCGCGGCGGCGAGCGCTGCGGCGAGGCCGCGCTGCGCAAATACCTGCGCGGGGAGCTTGACATAGACCGCACCACGCTCTTGAGCTTCCTGCTGTTTTTCAGCGGGTCCGGCGGGCGCGGCGCGGCCCGGGGCCTGACGGCCGAGCGCGTGGACGGCATCCTGCGCAACTGCGGCTATCCCGCGCTGGACCCCGGCGCGGCCTTCGACGGCTTTATCTCCGGCGCGCTGAACTGCCGCAGCCGCTTTGACCTCATGAGCTATGTGGAGGGCGCGGTCGCCGGCTCCGTGCGCAAGGGCGAGAACTCCCCCTTCTACCGCGCGTACCGCAAGTCCGTCAGCTACGCGAAGCAGTTTGAGTCCAGCGTGCGCTGAGCGTCCGCGCGCAAAACGCAGCCAGGCCTCCGGCCCTTTGGGCCGGAGGCCTGGCTGTTTATTCTTCCCAGAACAGTTCGTCCAGCGTCCTGCCCAGCGCGCGGCAGATGGCCAGGCAGAGCTTTATCGTGGGGTTATAGTCGCCGCGCTCTATGGCATTGATGGTCTGGCGGGTGACGCCCACGGCGTCGGCCAGCTGCTGCTGCGAGAGGTCGAGCGCCGCCCGGGCGGCCTTCATGCGCAGGTTCTTCACTCGTCCTCACCGCCCCGCCGGAGCCTGTGGCGCTGTATCGCCGCCGCAATAAAAACCAGGATGAACACAAGGCCCAGCGCAAGGTTTGCGCCGCCAATCTGTACGACGCCGTCCACAACGAGCTCGCCGTTGGCCGCCGCCACTGCGGCGATGGCGAGATTAAGGCTCCCCAGCAGGGCTACGGACACGAACTGCCCGGCGCGGCTAACGTCCGTCCACCAGTAGGCCTCCCCGAAGATACAGATGAGGAGGAACGGCACCAGCGACACGGAAATCGCCGCAGCGCAGCCCGCCAAGGGTACGCACCAGTCCCAAACGCCGTCCGTTACGGCGTAGAGCACCAGCGCCACAAGCAGCGTGCCGTAGGCCCATTTGAAGGCCCGGCCGCGCACGGCGGTCTGCCTCTCGTCATACCTGTCCTCGCTGAACTTATTCCACATGAGTGCGGCCCCCTTTTGCCTTTATGGCCACAGCATAACATGTGTGCGGCAAAATGTCAAGTATATATTACTTTTTATCTGTTAGATTTTCCGTCCGCCTCTCAGCCCGACACCTCAAGCCTAATGTCGTCCACGTTGATCCCGCTGTAGAAGCTGCCGGAGCCAAGGCCGTTTTCCATCCACTCCGAGTATACGCACTCGCCGCCGCGGTACGCCGTCAGCCGCAGTGCCTCCATATACCAGCTCCCTTCGGCGTAGTAAGAGATTTTGTCCAGGACACACAGCCTGCCGCCTTCATACGCATAGCGGCTCTCGTAGACGTCCGTCCACTCCTCGCCGCCGCGCGCGACGTGCTCGGGGTACTCCGGGCGCGCGTACAGGACCGCCGTCCCCGCGGCGCGGCCGTCCTCGAACTCGACGGCGGCGATGTACTCCTCCGAGTCGAGGAGCACGGCCTCCTCCAGCACCTCTACGGCGCCGTGGCCGCACATCCACTCCAAGTCCATTTCCAGCCGCGCGGCCTCCTCCGCGCTGAGCACCGTCGTGCGCTGCACCCCTTCGCCGCCGTATAGCGGGTAGACAGTCAGCCGGAGCGCGCCGTCCTCCACGGTGAAGAGCAGCAGCTCCCGGCCGGAGGCGCTCTCCTCCAGGCGCACGGCCTGCACCTCGGCTTCCAGCGGGTAGACGTTCTCAGCCGAGCCGAAGTCCGCCGAGCAGCCAGCCGAGGTGTAGCCGTAACGGCCCTCCGAAGCCTCCGGCGCGCTGGCCGGGATCCTGTAAAGGCCCCAGGCCCCGCCGGGGACGAGGGAGCTGTCCGCGGCGGCACAGCCGCCCGCCTGGTCGTATTCCAGCGCGGAGAGCAGCAGGTAGAGGTTCCCGTCCGAGGCGTAGACGCTGTCGCTCAGGCTCTGGTAGAACGGCCCTTCGGCGGGGAAAACCTCGTAGCTGCCTCCGTCGTCCGTAATGTACATCTCCACCTGAAGCGTGACTTCCTCATCCAGCGGCACGGCGAAGCTCTCCGGCAGCCAGTCGGGATACTCTCCCGTGGCGGCGTCCAGGACGGCGTAGCTGTTCGCCTCAAAATATATGCGGTCCGCGTAGTCGTTCAGCCGCACGCTGCCGCTCCATCTGCCCGAGCCGGCGGCGTTGGAGGCCGCCTCCCGCAATATTTCCTCCAGCGCGCCGTCGTCGAACACATCCAGGCCGGCGAGGTCAAAGCGGTCAATGGGGCCGGACCAGGAGCCGCCCATGCTGTAGCTCTCCAGGCTGGCCCCGACGTACGGCTCGCTGCGCTGCCGCGGCTCGTACAGCTCGGCCATGCTCCAACGGTTCGACGCGTCGTCCCTCCCGGTGGCGGCGTCATAGCTGAAGCTCCACTCCATGTGTCCCTCGAGGACGACGTCCTGCGTCAGCGTCACGCCCGACACCTCCTCGCGCGAGCCGAGCTGTATCTCGCCGCGCAGGCGCGGCAGCTCCTTCTGCCCGGCCACCGAGACGGACGCCGCCGCGCCCAGGCAAAGCGCCAGGACGAATACTGCGCAGAATACCGCAGCCAGACGTTTCACATCCTTCCCTCCTCTCTCACAGTGCGGCCGCCCGGGCCGCCCACGTCCGAAGCGCGCCTCATCTCTGCGCGCCCTCCCCGCCCAGCTCGTCTATCGCGCGCTCGATGCGCTCGGCGCGGTAGTTCCACGCGCTCTTGACGTAATCGACCAGGCTCTCGCCGCGCTCGTCCAGCTCGGCCATGGAGACGTCGCCGCAGATGCGGCCCTTGTGTATCAGCACGGCGCGGCCTATGAAGCCGCCGACCTCCTCGAGCAGGTGCGTGGAGAGCAGCACCGTCTCGTCCTCGCCGAGTATGCCCAGCAGCACCTTGTAGAAGTCCTCGCGGTTGAAGATGTCGTTCCCCGCGAACGGCTCGTCCATCAGGATATACTCCGCGCCCTGGCTGAGCGCGAGGACGACCTCGAACTGGTTCTTCTGCCCGGTGGAGAGCTTCCGGGCCGCGCCCCTGCGCGGCAGCTCGAAGAAGTCCATGAGTACGTCGAAGCGCCTGCGGTTGAAGCGCGGGAAATGGGCGGCGTAGAACTCCGCGTGTCCGGCCGGGCTGAGGTCCGGGAAAAAGGAGTGCTCGCTGGTGGCGAAGGCTATGCGCTCAATGTTCCTGCGGCCCACCGGCTCGCCGTCCAGAGTGACGCTGCCCGTATGCCGCAAAAAGCCGAGGACGCACTTCATAAGCGTGGTCTTGCCCGCGCCGTTCTCGCCGAAGAGGCCCACAAGCTCGCCGCGCGGCAGGGCGAGATTTACCCCGTCCAGGGCCAGTTTGCGGCCGTAATACTTGCTGAGGTTTTTGATTTCAAGCATATCTGACCCTCCAGTTCTCAGAACGCGGCCTTAAAGACCTGCGCCCAGGCGTCCGCGGCCAGCCATCTGTCCGGCGTAGCCAGCGCGTAGACCAGGCCGCAGCACAGCGTCAGCGCGCAGCGAGCGGCCGCCGCGGCCGGCAGGCACAGCGCGGGCAGCGCCGCGCAGCGGACTATCAGCTCCGAACGCTTCGGCAGGCGGCGCATCGTGTATATGGCCCGGCTGCCGCCGGAGTAGAGGTACGCGACGTTGCGGCACAGCAGCCAGACGGGGACGGCGGCGTAGCAGAGGTAGGCGTAGTCCCCGGCGCGCATCATGGGCGCGAACGCGGCGAACACGGCCTCTCTTTCCACCAGCTCGCCGTAGGCCCGGACGTACATCGCCTCGCGCGCCGCAAAATAGCTCGTCGCAAAGCCCAGCAGCTGCACCATGGCGGCCAGGGCCAGCAGCATGGCGCACTGCAGCAGCTTCTCCCGCCTGTCCATCCCCGGCGGGACAAGGGCGTCCGTCCTATCCATTTGCTTCGCCTCCGTCCGCGGAGGCCAGCCCGGCCTCCAGCCCTTCCTCCTCGTTCCGAACCGAAACGGACACGCCCATGCCGGCGCAGAACGCCAGCCCCGCTATCGAGACGGCCAGCTCCATGCCGTACTGCCCCACCGGCGCCATGAAGCCCATGAGGACAAAGCCCAGCAGCGGGACCGCTACGGCCGTCAGCGAAAACTGCCCCCGCCGGCTCATCGCGCTGGAGTAGGACGCGGTCAGGCCGAAGGTGCAGCAGACGATGCCCATCCGGACGTACACCGGCCAGTCCATCAGCGGCAGCAGGGCGTGCGAGATCTGGCTGCCCAGGAAGGCGGCGAGCAGGCTCACCTCTCCCAGGACGCCCGCCCCGGCGCGCTGCATACCCAGCCCTACGTAAAAGCAGGCCAGCGCCTGGGCCAGCAGGCAGAGCGCGATCGCCATCGCCCCCGCCAGGCCCTGCAGCAGCCAGACGGCGAACTCGCTGACGCTCAGGCGTCCCAGGGTGTAGCCCGGATGCGTCCCGCCGCGCTCCCTGAGCGGGAAGAGCAGCGCGACATAGACCGCAGCGACGCTCGCAAGCGCCGTCACAGTCGCGTTGTTGAAAAACGCCGAATCCAGCCTCGCGCCCGACTCCGCCTGCGACAGCAGCACAGCCGCGGAGGCCAGCGCGCCCAGCAGCGTTATCGCAGCCGCCGGCCAGAAGATAAAGCGCGCGGAGAGGGCGAAAACCGTCCAGTACTTTTTCATTTCTCATCCTCCTCCCATGCGCCGCGGACAAGCCGCAGCGCCTCTTCAAGCGAAACCCCCATCGCCTTGAGCCGCAGCGCCGCCGCTGCCGCGCTCTCCGCCACGAGCGACATGCGCAGCGCGGCGCGTTTTTCCTCGCTGAAGCTGACGACGCTCTTCGCGCCCGCGTGCGAGGTCAATATGCCCTCCTCCTCGAGCATACGGCAGGCCTTCTGCACGGTGTTCGGGTTCAGCCCCAGCAGCGCCGAGAGCACCCTGCGGCTGGGCAGCTCGTCGCCGTCGGCGATTTCGCCCGAGACTATGCCGCGCTTGACGAAGGAGACTATCTGCATATATATCGGCCCCGAGCCGTCAGGCCTGAAGCCGTCGAAGGAAATCACGCCGCCCACCCCCTAACTGTATCACTCGTATAGTACACTTTCTAACTGTATTATAAGCATAGTACAGTCTCTTGTCAATATGGAAAATCAAAAGCCCGGCCGCAGTGCGGCCGGGCTGGCTGTAGTTTGGGTATTTGGGGCTGCGCCGCAGCGCTGCGCCGGGTCAGGACAGGTAGCTGTCTATGCTCTCCGCGCCCTTCTTGCCGGCGCCCATGGCCAGGATGACGGTTGCAGCGCCGGTGACGGCGTCGCCGCCGGCGTACACGCCCTCGCGGGATGTCATGGCGTCCTCATTAACGACTAGGCAGCCCTTGCGGTTGGTCTCCAGGCCAGGAGTGGTTGTGCGCAGCAGCGGGTTCGGCGTCGTGCCGATGGCCACGATGACCGCGTCGGCCACCATGACGAACTCGCTGCCCTCGATGGGCGTGACGCTGGCACGGCCGGAGGCGTCGGGCTCACCGAGCTTCATGCGCACGCACTTGAGGCCGACGACTTTGCCGTCGATGTCGCCGAGTATCTCAACGGGGTTGTTGAGCAGACGGAACTCGATGCCCTCTTCCTCGGCATGGTGGACTTCCTCGGCGCGGGCGGGCAGCTCGTTGCGGCCGCGGCGGTAGACGATGAAGACCTCGTCGGCGCCCATGCGCTTGGCGCAGCGGGCGGCGTCCATGGCCACGTTGCCGGCGCCGACAACGGCGATGCGCTTGGCGTTGGACTTTATCGGCGTGTCGTAGTCGTCGCGGTAGGCCTTCATGAGGTTGATACGGGTGAGGTACTCGTTGGCAGAGTAGACGCCGAGCAGGTTCTCGCCCGGTATGTTCAGGAATTGGGGCAGACCGGCGCCGGAGCCGATGAACACGGCCTCGAAGCCGTCGGTGAACAGCTGGTCGAGCGGCATGGTGCGGCCGATGATGCAGTCGGTGACAAACTTGACGCCGTAGGCCTCGAGGTTCTTGACCTCGCGGTCGACTATGCTCTTGGGCAGACGGAACTCGGGGATGCCGTAGGCCAGCACGCCGCCGCACTTGTGCAGCGCCTCGAAGACCGTGACGTCGTAGCCCTTCTTGGCCAGGTCGCCGGCGCAGGTCAGGCCGCTGG
>CALWYT010000012.1 GCA_944385835.1 uncultured Oscillospiraceae bacterium
GAGCTCTCGGACGACTACGACATGGTCGCCCGCGACGAGAGCGAGCTCGTCGTCACCGGCACCTACCTCAAGAAGAAGCCGGCGCCCAAGAAGCCCGCCGCGGCCGCCGCCGAGGCGCCCGCGAGCACCGTAAAGCCGCGCGACGACGGCCTGCCCGTCAGCGACCCGGACAAGTGCGTCTACTGCACCCTCTGTGCCAAGAAATGCCCCGCCGGCGCGCTCACCGTCGACCGCAAGGAGAAAATCTGGAAGCTCGACGAGGACAAGTGCGTCGCCTGCGGCACCTGCCACGACGTATGCCCCAAGAAGGCAATTGTTATGTAAACTAAGAACTGCAGAAAAGGGAGGGCCGCAAGGCCCTCCCTTTTCTGCGCTGTACACGCGTCGGTTATTTTTCGTCCAGCAGCTTTTCCGCGTCGTCGGCGAAGCTGCAGATCAGACGGTCGAGCATGGCGAGCAGCGCGGCGGCCCGGGCGGACACGCGTTCGTCGGCCTGCCTCTCGCGCAGGGCGCGCAGGCGGTCGATCGTGCGCTGGTTGAGGCCCAGGGCGTTGAAATACTCGCTCTCCAGCGCCATGCGCGAGGCCTCCGTATCCGGGGCGTCGAAGCCCAGGAGGAAGTCCGGCGTGGTGCCGAAGAAGCGGGCGATGGCGCAGACGGTGTCCGCGCCGGGCGTGGTGGGGCTGCCCTTGGGCTTGAGGTATTTGCGTATGGCCGGGCGCGAGACGCCGACGGCGTCGGCCAGCTCCTGGATGTTCACCGCCTTGCCCAGGGCGTTGTTGCCGTTCATGAGATAGGCCAGGCGCTTGCGGAAGGCGTCGTTTATCGTCTCCTCGCCGCCGCCGGGGACAAAGGTGCCGGCCGCGTCCAGGACTCGCTCGCGCCGCTGCTTGGGCTGCTTCGGCTCCCTGGGCGGTTTCGGCTCGCGCGCCGGCCGCTCCTTGGCGTGCTTCTCCCGGGCCGGCCTGGCGGGGGTTTTGCTCTCCTCTTCCATAACGCGCCTCCTTAAAGTAACTTTGGTTACATACAGCATACCACCCAGGGCCGCCGCTTGTCAAGCGCGCCTATTTCCGGGCCGCGGCGGATGGAAATTTAATTCTTTCCGCCAGTAGATTTTCCGCCGGAGGTGTGGTATTATGTAGACCACGCTCGGAACTTTTGCCGCGCGCGCACGTCTGAGCGTTGAACATAATGAAAAGGGGCAGATACCCATGAAATTAAATGGAAACAGCCGCGGCAGCCACTCCGCTCCAAGGCACGGCGGCAGGGGGGAGCGCGGCCGTTCCGCACCCGAGAGGGAGGCGCGCCGCGCCGCGCCGGAGGCTACCGGCGCCGGGCGCGATGAGGCGCCTCACGCTGCGCCGGAGCACGGTCCCGGCGGCGGGAAGAAGGGCCGCGGCCTGCGCCGCGCGGGCGCGATTGTCGGCGCGATAGCCTGCCTCCTCGCGCTGTGCGTGGTCGTCTACGCGATATGGGAGAAGCCGGCGGAGCACAACAGGCCGGGCCTGGTGCGCCCGACGGCGGAGAGCGCCTCGCCCGAGAGCGCCGAGCCGGGCGCCACGGCCACGCCGGAGCCGACGGAGGACCCCAACGCCGGCGCGCCTGTCAGCGACAACGAGAATATGTACACCTTCCTTGTCATCGGCTTCGACCAGGTGGCCTATCACACGGACACCATCATGGTCGGCGCGCTGGACATCGAGGAGCACACGATAGACGTGGTCAGCATCCCGCGCGATACTCTGATGAACATCTCCGGCGGCACGAAGAAGATAAACGAGCTAGTCCTCCGCGGACGCGGCAACTGCGACAGCTCCGCGTCCGAGGAGGAGAAGATGCAGGCGGGCATGGACCGTATGCTCGAGGGCATACGCGACCTGCTGGGCTTCGACGTGGACGTCTATGCGGCGGTTGACCTCGACGCCTTCGTCGAGCTTATCAACGCCATCGGCGGAGTGGACTACGACGTGCCGGTGGATATGCACTACACCGACCCCTCGCAGGGCCTGGTGATAGACCTGGAGGCGGGGCCGCAGCATCTGACGGGCGAGCAGGCCGTCGGCGTCATGCGCTTCCGCTCCGGCTACGCCACCGCGGACATAGGCCGCATAGGCACGCAGCAGGACTTCCTGATGAGCATCGCCAGCCAGTTCCTCAGCCTGGGCAGCATCCCGCACCTGGGCGAGTTCATCAGCATCTTCCAGGAGTACGTGTTCACCAATATGGACACGGCCAACCTGGCCTTCTTCGCGCGGCAGTTCCTGATGTGCAAGAGCGAGGACATCAACTTCCACACCATCCCCGCCGAGACCAACGACGCGATAAAGGGCCTGAGCTACGTCTCCATACACATCAGCGAGTGGCTGGACATGGTCAACGAGTACCTGAACCCCTACTCCGAGCCGGTGACGGAGGCCAACGTGAATATCCTGACCCATTCCTTCACCAGCGGCTTCTATTCGACCACGGGTACGATAGCGGGCGGGGTGGATTCCTTCACCGACTACACATACCTGCGCGGTTAGGCAAGCCGCGCCCGAGCAGCGAAAATCCCCCGGCTGGGCCGGGGGATTTTCGCCGCTTCCAAAGCGCGGCCGGGCGCCCTTGAAAGAGCGCGGCGGCTGTGCTATTATACTACTTGTCAAATCTGAATGGAAAGGGCCGTGTGAGTTGACAGATCCGGCGAGAGGACAAATTCAAACCGTAAACTGCCTGAGCCTTTTTTCCGGCATAGGCGGCTTTGAGGTGGGCATGTCCCCGCTGGGCTTCCGCTTCACGAATACGCTGGAGATCGACGAGGGCTGCTGCCGCACTCTCAACGCCAACCGGCGCTTCACCGGCGCCGTCGAGCGCGAGATCCGCCCGCTGGACATAACCGTGACCGCCCCCGGGGACTTCTCGGCGGAGCAGGTGGACTACATAGTGGGCGGCCCGCCCTGCCAGAGCTTCTCCGCCGCTGGCCGCCGCGCGGGGGGCGTAGCGGGGACCGGCGACGCCAGGGGGACGCTCTTCTGGTACTATTGCCGGTATGTCGAGCACTTCCGGCCCAAGGCCTTCGTCTTTGAGAACGTGCGCGGCATACTCTCCTCGCGGGGCGGGGAGGACTTCCGGCTTATCTGCGAGTCCTTTGCAGCGCTGGGCTACGAGCTGTTCTGGCGCGTTCTCAACGCGGCCGACTACGGCGTGCCGCAGCGCAGGGAGCGTGTCTTCCTTGTCGGGCTGCGCCGGGACCTGGGCGTAAAATTCCGCTTCCCCAGGCCGACGCACGGGCCGGACTCGCCGGACGGGCGGCCGTGTGTTACGGCGCGCGAGGCGCTGGCGGACGTCGCCGACGAGACGGAGACCGTCCCGCCCTACGGCGGGAAATACGGCGCGCTGCTCCCCGACATCCCGCCGGGCGAGAACTACCGCTTTTACACCGAGGAGATGGGGCATCCCAACCCGCAGTTCGCATGGCGCTCCAAGTTCTCCAATTTCCTCTACAAGATGGACCCGGACGACATCTGCAAGACCATTATAGCCTACCAGGGGCGCTATGACGGCCCCTTCCACTGGCATAACCGAAAGTGTACCCTCGAGGAGCTGAAGCGCCTGCAGGGCTTCCCGCCGGACTTCGTGCTGCCGGAGAGCTATGCGGAGGGCGTGCGCCAGATAGGCAACAGCGTCTGCCCGCCGGTGGCCCGCGCGCTGGCCCACGCCCTGCGCGCGCAGGTGGAGGGGCTTGAGAGCTTCGCCGTGCCGCTGATGGACGAGGGGGAGAAGCTGAGCTTCGACAGGCAGAAGGGCCGCCGCGCGGCGGCCACGCGCGAGCGGCGTTCGGCCGGCGGAACGGCCGCGCCCGGCCAGGTTTCGCTCTTTGAGCCGGCCCGCCCGGCGGCGGAGCGGCTCGAGCGCGAGAGCCGCGGCCTGCCCGTGCGCTGGGATTACTCAGGCGGCGAGCTGGACATAGAGATAGGGGGGCGGGCGGACGGCCCGGCCATGGAGCTGGAGCTGCTCTTCAGCGGCGCGGTCACGGCGAAGCTGCGCCGGGTCACCGCCAGGACGAGCGGCACGGCGCCCGGGAGCCTGGCCGCGCTCTGGGACGAGATACACGCGGCCGTGGCCGAATACACCAGCTTCAGCTCCCTGATGCCGCTGTACGGCCATTTCACCGAGCCGCACCCGAAGTTCACCGCGCGCTTTTCCGGCGGGGCGTCCACGCCGGAGGCCGAGTTCCAGCGCGTGGCGCTGCAGGAGAGCTTCCGGGCGCGCATACTGCCGTTCTCGGCCTTCCCGCTGCCCCAGGAGGACTACGAGGCCTATTTTGCCGGGATGCGCGGCCTGGGCTTCGACGTGCGCACTCACGGTACGAACCGTACGGTGCCGGAGGGCTGCTTCAGGATATGCTACCCGTTTACGCTGCCCAGCGGTAAATAATAAAGCTCCCCGGCGCGACCGGGGAGCTTCATTATGTATGCGCCGCGAGGCCGATGGCTCCAAGCCAGGCCGCGCGGGTCTCGGGCTTTACGCCGGGGGCCGCGGCGATGTTCCGCGAGACGAGCCGGACAAGCTCGCCGTCTGCGGCCGCCGCCCGCGCCAGAGCGAGAAGCGTGCGCAGCGCGACGACGTCTATGCGCCGCCCGTCCGCCGAGGCCAGCTGCGGCGAGAGCAGGATCTCCCGCACGAGCCGGCCCGAGGCGGCGCCGCTGTTTTCAAGCACAAAGAGGAAGCTGCGCAGCCCGGGCAGCCGCGCGCAGATAGCCTTGGCGCGGGCGATGTTCTGCCAGTCGATGCCCTGGCTCTTGTCCTTGACCTCCACGGCGGCGAGCGTCTCGCCGTCCAGCTCCAGGGCCAGGTCGCCGGGCTTGCCCGCTCGGGCGTCGGCGGCGGTACGTGCGTCGGACACGCCCGTGACGCGCACGCCTCCGGGCGAGAACAGGGCCTCCAGGCAGGCCGCGGCGACGCACTTGGTAAGCTCCGGGTCGTGTATCCCGGCGAGGAACAGCTCGATGTCCAGCGTCCCGCCTCCCGGCGAGAGCAGGGCCGCGTCTTCGTCGCGGCGGCGCTCCTGTATGCCGCGGGCCTTGCAGAAGAACCAGCGCAGCAGCTCCGGCAGCCGGCTGTGGTCCAGCTCGTTGATGTCGTTCATAATATCCGCGAACAGCTTGAGGTCGAACACCGTGCGCTGCGCGCCGTCAAAATCGCGGTTCAGCCTGCGCATGGAGCGCATTTTCTCTATGGCGCGGCTGCCCTGCATCCCGGAATTCGCTGAGCAGAAGCCGCCGCACAGCCCGTGCTTGGCGAGGACGGGTATCGTCACTCCCTCGTCGGCGCTGCGTATGCTGTAGCCGCCGGGTATGGCGGCGCCGTTCTCGTCCTCGGCCCAGATGCGGCAGCAGTCGATTTCGGGGAAGTAGTACTTGTGCCAGGCGGCGGTAACCAGCAGGCTGGCCGGGGACACCCAGCCGTAGCTGCCCCAGCGCCAGCGCCCGAGCTTTTCAAGCAGCGCGCCGGGTATGCCCCCGGCGCTGTAACCGGCGGCTTCGCCCGCCATCAGGTCGAGTTCCGAGCGTATCTCTTCATAGTTCATGCGCCGAGCCTCCCGTCTTTCCGCCGGCCGCAAAGCCGCTTCGAGGCTATTGTACCACAGTTTTGGCCCGGAGGCTACGGCTTTCGCCTAATTCAGCGCCGCCACGCCCAGGTTTAGGTAGAGTGCGAAGGCGCACCAGAGCGCGTAGGGCGCAAGCAGCAGCCCGGCCAGGTCGTCAAGGCGCTTGAAGCGCAGCGCCGTCCACACGACCAGAGCCAGCAGCGCCGCCAGCCAGGCCGCGGCGCCCCAGTACAGGCCCAGGCCGAAGAACAGCCCCGGCCAGAGCGCGTTCGCAGCCAGCTGCACGGCGTAAAGCCGCAGCGCGCCGCGCTTTTCCTCCTCCGGGGCGCTCAGGCAGTACACCCTCGCCGCGGCCGCGCCCATCATGAGGTAGAGCAGCGTCCAGACAAGCGGGAACAGCCAGCCCGGCGGCGACAGCGGCGGCCGCTCCAGCGAGGCATACCGCTCCATGCCGCCGCCCAGCAGCGCGCCCAGGCCTCCCGCCGCGAGCGCCGCAAGCAGGGATATGGCCAGTGCTTTCCAACGGATTTTCAAACAATCACCCCGCTGCCAGTCTACGACGGGCGGCGGGGCTTTATACGTCACTGTATCAGGTTTACGCTTCCGACGCCGTAGTAGAGCGCGAGCGCCGCGTTCTGCCAGGCGGCGGGGTCGGAGGTTATGTCCGGCTCGGCGGTGAAGCAGTTCCAGCGCGTCCGGCCCGTGACGCCCGCGGCGAGGACGTCGGAGACGCCCTCCTCCTTCTGCGCCAGGACGCTCTCGCCGCGCTCGAGCACGGCGGCGCGGGAAGCGTTTATGTCCACGGCCGCGGCGGCGTAGGTCAGCACGCAGACGGCGCAGGCCGCGGCTGCGGCTGCGCGGAGGACGGCGCGCCGGGGACGGCGCGGCTCCGGCAGGGCGTCGTACGCGGCGAGCAGCGTCGCCGCGGCGAATACCACGGAGGCAAACCAGGCGCGATCGGGGAAATAGGGCGCGGCGCACATACAGTAGGCGGAGACGAGCGACGAGCAGAACCAGACGGCCGCGGCGGAGTAGCGCTTGAGCCAGCTCATGAAGCCCTGCCCGCGCGAGCCGGCTATGCTCAGCGCGAGCAGCACGGCGCCTACTGCCAGGGGCAGCCAGAGGTTCAAAAGCGCGTGGTAGCTGACGGAAGGGATGCGGCCTATCCAGGTGCCGAGGCCGCCCAGGCCGCCCATGTGCTCGGCCCGCAGCGACTGCGCGGGCGAGAGGAAGAGCGCCGCGGCCCCGGCCAGGAAGCCCGCGAGGCCCGTCCACATCCAGGCGCGGAAACCCAGGCCCAGCAGCGCGCGCCGCGCAAGCAGCAGCACGACGCCGGCAGCGGCGGCGATGCAGGCGTTCTCGCCCGACCAGCCGGCCAGGACGCCGAGCAGGAACATACCCGGCGCGCGCAGCCATACCCGCCCGGCGCCGGGGCCGTCGCTGCGGTACGGCAGCAGGAACGCGAGCGCCGCCAGGGCCGTCCACATATAGTTGACCGAGCCGGTCAGCCAGAGGCAGCTCTGCCCGAATCCGGGCGAGCACAGCCAGATGAGCGCATAGGCGGCCAGCAGCGGCAGCGGCCGCAGCCCCTTGAGCGTCCCGCGCGCGGCGCGGCAGACGGCGAGGCCGAGCGCCGCGAAAACCAGCGTGTTGCAGACGTTGAACAGCAGCTTGCCGTCCGGCATGAGCAGGAGCTGCACCAGCGTGTGTACGATTGCGCGCCCGTTCATCACGCGGTAGTGGTTGAGCTGGCTGAGGTACAGCTCGCCGAGCGTCTCGATGCGGAGCTTGGGCGCGCCGGCGGCGTAGGTGAACATATACGAGTAGTCGTCTCCGTAGAAGGGCGTGAGGCAGTTGAGCGCGAAGAAGGCGGCTGCCACGCCGGCGACGGAGAGGATAAGCGCGCGGTCCGTGCGGCGGGTCATTTCAGGCCTCTTTCCGTCTCGCGGACGATGTACACCGGGCGCGCCTTAGTCTCCATATAGGTCTTGGCGAGGTACTGGCCCAGCATACCTATGAAGAACATCAGAAGGCCGCCGACGAGCAGTATCAGGCTGACTATGGTCGGATAGCCCGCAACGGGGTTGCCGAATATCAGCGTCTTTATCACCGTGACCAGCAGGACGATCACCGCGGCGGCGCAGCTGACTACGCCGAGCACGCTGGAGAGGGCCAGAGGCTTGGTAGAAAAGGCCATCATGCCGTCTATGGAATAGCGTACCAGCTTGGCGAAGGACCACTTGCTGGCGCCGGCGGCGCGGTCGGGGCTTACGTAGGGTATCCACTTGGTCTTGAAGCCCACCCAGGAGAAGATGCCCTTGGTGAAGCGGTTGTACTCGCGCAGGCTGAGCACGGCGTCCACCATGCCGCGGCGCATGAGCCGGTAGTCGGTCGCGCCGGGGACGTATTCCGTGTCGCTCAGCGCGTTCATCAGCCGGGAGAATAGCTTGCTGCCCGCGCTGCGCACGGCCGTCTCGCCCTCGCGGCTTACGCGGCGGGCGGCGGCGCAGTCGTACTCCCCGTCCTTGACGGCCTCGTACATCTCCACAAGCATCTCCGGCGGGTGCTGCAGATCCGCGTCCATGACGGCGGTGAAGTCGCCGCGCGCCATCTCGAGACCGGCGAGCATGGCCGCCTCCTTGCCGAAGTTGCGCGAGAAGGATGAAAAGCGCACGCGCTTGTCCCGCCCGGCCAGGCCGCGGAGCTGCTCCAGCGTGGAATCGGAAGAGCCGTCGTCCACGAAGCAGTATTCGAAATCCACATAGTCCATCAGCCCCGCCACGCGGCAAAGCTCGTCGTAGAGCTGCGGCAGGACCTCCTCCTCGTTATAGCAGGGGACCACGACAGAAATGAGAGCCATGCAAGGCACCTCCAATAGAGTGTTGCTGGGCCTATTCTAGCAGGTTTAACCGCGTTTTTCAAGCGCCGCGCCCAGCTCCGGGACGGAGCGGAGGTACGCGGCGAGGCCCGCGGCGAAGCGGCGGTGTCCCGCCTCGCTGAAGTGGACGCCGTCGAAGGCCGTCTCCACGCCCCAGGCCTCGGAGCCTGCGAAGAGGACGCCGCAGCGCGCGGCGGCGCGCCCATAGAGCGGCTCCAGGGCGTGCGAAGCCTCTATCAGCCCGGCAGAGGCCACCCAGCTGCCCGGGGAGAGCGGCGGCGGGGAGACGAGCACCCTCCGGCCCGACCCGCGCGCGAGGAAGGCCTCCATGCGCCGCGCGGCCTCCCCGGCGTCAAGCCCGGAGAGCAGGTCGTTCACGCCCAGCTGGACTATGAGCAGCCCGCCGCCCGGGTCGGGCGGCGCCTCGCGCAGGGGTATGCGCCGGCCGTTTTCGCCTAGGTTTAGGCACTCGCAGCCCAGCTCGCGCGCGAGCAGGTCCACCCAGCGCGACTCCGCCGGATAACGCCCGCCGAAATAGGAGCGGGGGTCGAAGCCCCAGGTGTTTGAATCGCCGTAGCAGAGTATGCGCATTTTCCGCCTCCCGTATCGACGCGCAAAGGCCCCCGTCCGGCGGACGGGGGCCTTCCGGCGTTTATCTCAGCTTGACGCCGTACTCGCTCTCGAGCGCGGCGAGGATGGACTGCACCGCCTCGTCGGCGTGGCTGTCGGTAAGGGTCTGGTCCTCCGCGCGCAGCGTCAGCGCGAAGCTGACGGACTTCTTGCCCTCGGGGATGTTCGCGCCCTTGTAGACGTCGAAGACCTCGACGCTCTCGAGGTATTGGCCGCCCGCGCGGCGGATACACTTGGCCATCTCGCCGGCGGTCAGGGCGTCATCGCAGACGACGGAGATGTCGCGCTCGACGCCGGGGAAGCGGGGCAGCGGCGTGTAGTACAGCTCGGTCGTGCGGCAGGCGAACATGGCGGGGAAGTCCAGCTCGGCGGCGTACAGCTCGGCGCTGACGCCGTAGTTGGCCGCGACCAGCGGGTGTATCTGGCCGAACACGCCCAGCGTCCTGCCGCCGGCCAGGACGGCGGCGCAGCGGCCCGGATGATAGCTCGGGTTGTCCTTCACGGGGACATACTCGACGTCCGCGATGCGCAGCGCGTCGCACAGCTCCTCCACCGCGCCCTTGAGCGCGTAGAAGTCCATGCCGCCGCCGTATGCGCCGAGGGTCAGGACCTTCGGCTCGTCCGCGAGGCCGTCGGCGCGCTTCCTGTATACCTTAGCGAACTCGTAGACCTTGACGGATGCGTTGCGGTAGTTCCAGTTGCGCGCGAGCACCTCGAGCAGGCTCGGCAGCGTGGTGGTGCGCATACAGCTGGTGTCCTCGCCCAGGGGGTTGAGGATGCGGATGGAGTCGCGCCTCGGGTCGTCCTTCGGGAGGCGGATCATGTCCCAGCCGGCGGGGCTGTAGAAGGAATAGGTGATGATGCTGTCGTAGCCGCAGGCACGGCAGGTCTCGCCCAGGCGGCGCTCGGCGCTCTGCTCGGGAGTCAGGCCGCCGGGCTTTGCGCCGGAGTCGGCCATCATCGTCGCCGGGATATTGTCGTAGCCGTAGATGCGCGCGACCTCCTCGGCGAAGTCGTTCTGGGTGTACTTGGGGTCGATGTCCAGGCGCCAGCTGGGTACGGTGACGCTGTCGCCGCCGAGGACGAAGCCGAGGTCGGAGAGGATCTTGCGCATCGTCTCGCCGGGGATGTCCGTGCCGAGTATCCAGTTGACGCGGTCCACGTCCAGCTTGCGCACCAGCGGCTCGGGCGGGTTGGGGAACACGTCCACGACGCCGTCCACGACCTCGCCCGCGCCCAGCAGCTCGACCAGCTCGCAGGCCCTGTCCACGGCGGCCCTGGTGAGGTAGGGGTCGAGGCCCTTTTCGAAGTGCGCGGAGGCGTCGGTGCGCATGTTGAGCGCCGCGGCGGTGCGGCGGATACTGGTGCCGTTGAAGTTCGCGCTCTCGAAGAGCACCATCTTGGTGTCCCCGGTGATCTCGCTGTTCTCGCCGCCCATTACGCCGGCGAGGCCGACGGGCTTGTGCTCGTCGCAGATGCAGAGCATACTCGTGTTCAGCTTGCGCTCGTTCCCGTCCAGGGTGCGGCAGGTCTCGCCCTCGCGGGCGGTGCGCACGACGATGTGGCCACCCTCGACGCAGGAGAAGTCAAAGGCGTGCATCGGCTGGCCGTACTCCATCATGACGTAGTTGGTGATGTCGACGATGTTGTTGATGGGGCGCATACCCATGGCCGCGATGCGCTCGCGCATCCACTTGGGCGAAGGCTCGATCTTGATGTTGCGCACCATGCGCGCGGTGTAGCGCGGGCAGAGGCGGCTGTCCTCGATGTCTATCTTGACGTAGTCGTTTATGTCGCCGCCGGAGCCTTTTACTACGGGGTCGTGCAGCTTGAGGGGCTTCTGGAAGGTGACGGAGGCCTCGCGCGCGAGGCCGATCACGGAGAGGCAGTCCGAGCGGTTGGGGGTTATTTCGAACTCCACGACGTGGTCGTCGCGGCCGATAACGGGGACGATGTCGTCGCCGGGCTTGCAGGGTTCCTGCAGCACGAACAGGCCGTTTTCATAGGCGTAGGGGAAGTCGTGCAGCGTCAGCCCCAGCTCCTTGAGCGAGCACATCATGCCCTCGCTCAGCTCGCCGCGGAAGACGGTGGTGTTGATGGTCGCGCCGCCGGGCAGCGTAGCGCCGTCAAGAGCCACGGGGACAAGGTCGCCGACCTTCTGGTTCTGCGCGCCGGTGACTATCTGAAGGCGGCGCTCCCCGCCGACGTCCACCTGGCAGGTCCACATATGGTCCGAGTCGTGATGGCGGACCATCTCGTCTATCCTGCCGACGACGACGCGGCTGATGCCCTCGCCCATGACGCGAGTACCCTCGACCTTGCTGCCGGACATGGTCATCGCCTCGGCAAAGGCGTGGTCGCCTACCTCGTCAAGGCTCAGGTCCACGAACTCGTTGAGCCATTTTCTCGAAAGATTCATATCTGCTTACCTCCCTTAGAACTGCTCCAGGAACCTGACGTCGTTCTCAAACATGAGGCGCAGGTCGGCTATCTTGAAGCGGCGCATGGCGGCGCGGTCGAGGCCCATGCCCCAGGCAAGGCCGGTGTACTTGCTCGTATCTATGCCGCTCATCTCGTGGACGTGCGGGTTGGTGACGCCGGCGCCCAGCAGCTCGATCCAGCCCTCGCCCTTGCAGGTGGGGCAGCCCTTGCCGCCGCACTTGTGGCACTGGACGTCCATCTCGCAGCTCGGCTCCGTGAAGGGGAAGTGGTGCGGGCGGAAGCGGGTGACGGTGTCCGGCCCGTACATCTGGACGGCCATATTGTGCAGCAGGCCCTTGAGGTCCGCGAAGGTTATGTGCTTGTCGACAACCAGGCCCTCCATCTGGTGGAACATCGGGCTGTGCGTGGCGTCGACCTCGTCCTTGCGGTAGCAGCGGCCGAAGACGGCGGCGCGTATGGGCAGCTCGCGCGTCTCCATGATGCGCGGCTCCATGTTGCTGGTCTGGGTGCGCAGGAGGGTGCGGCTCTCCTCGTCGAGATAGAAGGTGTCGGTCCACTCGCGGGCGGGGTGGCCCTCGTCGGTGTTGAGGCGGTCGAAGTTATAGACGCTCTCCTCGACCTCGGGGCCGTCGTCGACCTCGAAGCCCATGCCGATGAAGATGTCCTTGAGCTCGTCAATCACGATGTCCATCGGGTGGCGGCGCCCGCCCTTCACGCGCCTGCCGGGCAGGGTGACGTCGAGGGCTTCGGCCTCGAGCCTGGCCTCGAGCGCGGCCTCCTCCAGCTCGGCGCGGCGCTCCTCAAAGGCGGCCTCGAGCTTCGCGCGCACGCTGTTGGCGAGCTGGCCCATGACCGGCCGCTCCTCCGCGGAGAGCTTGCCCATCTGCTTCAGGATGGACGTCAGCTCGCCCTTCTTGCCAAGGTATTTGACGCGCAGCGCATCCAACGCCGCCGTATCCCCCGCCGCCGCGACCGCGGACAGGGACTCCGAAGCAAGCTTTTCAAGTTGTTCCTTCATACTGTGCCTCCTGACAAAGTTGTGTCCTTCCTTACCGGCCTCTCCTCAGAGCCGCGGCGGGCCGAAGGCGGCGTCCGGGCAAAAAAATACGCCCCTCGTCCTCGTTTGGGACGAAAGGCTTGCTTCCGCGGTACCACCCTTGTTCGGCGAATTTCGCCGCGCTCTCTCGGCTTTAACGGGCCGAACCCGCCGGTGATTGGCCGGCCGCTCCCGGGCGAACAGCCAGCTGCCCGCGCGGAAGGCTCTCAGCCGGCGGCCCTCCTTCTCTGCTGCGCTTTACCCTGGCATTTTCCCGTTCTCAGCATTAAATGGTATCAACGTCATATACTTATATCACATCGCCGGACGGAAGTCAAATGAATTGACGAACAAAAATAAACATTGTATAATACCTAACTATGGACAAAACAGCGATAAGGGCCGCCGCGCCTATGCTCCTGCCCCGGAGGGCGCGCGAGAGCTCGAAGCGGGACTACGGCCGGCTGCTCATCGTGGGCGGCAGCACCGGCTTTTCAGGGGCGCCCACGCTCGCCTCCCGCGCGGCCGTGCGCGCCGGAGCGGGGCTTGTATATCTGGCCGTGCCGCAGAGCATATATCAGATTGCCGCGGTCAAAAACGACGAGGCCATGGTGCTCCCCCTCCCCTCGAACGCGCTGATGAACGGCTGCGTAACCGGGCTGACCACGCCGCAGTTTGACGACGCCGCCGCGCGCTGCGGCGTGATAGCGGCGGGCCCGGGCCTCGGGCGGGCGGACGGCGCGGTCAGGCTTCTGTCCTCGCTGGGCAAAAAGTACGGCGCGCAGCTCGTGCTCGACGCGGACGCGCTCTGGGCGCTTTCGAAGCTCAGGCCGGATTTCCTCGCCGGGCTTGAAAGGCCCGCCGTGCTCACGCCGCACGAGGGCGA
>CALWYT010000013.1 GCA_944385835.1 uncultured Oscillospiraceae bacterium
TACGCCGACTGCGAGGAGTTCATAACGCTGCGCAGCTCGCCCAGCACCTCGGCCGAGGCCCTGGCCACCATACCCAAGGGCGGGCTGATGAGCTACATCAGCGCCTCGGGCGAGTTCGCCTATGTCGAGTACCAGGGCCTGCGCGGCTACGTCCTCGCAAGCTACATAGCCCCTGCCGCATCGTCCTCGCACGAGGCCGCGGCCGGGCCGGGCGGGTTCGGCGGCGAGTGGAGCGCCGACTGCGACGAGTACATAACCCTCCGCGCCGCGCCGGACACCTCCGCCGCGGAAATCGGGCGCATACCGCGCGGCGGGACGGTGGAGCTGCTGGGCTGGGACGAGGCCTTCGCGCTGGTGGAGGGGGAGGCCGGGCGCGGCTGGGCGCTGGCCACCTACCTCTCGCGCCCGGGCGAGGACTTTGCGCTGCGCACCGTCCGCCCCGCGGCGGACTATGGCAGCGCCGAGCTGCAGGCCGACCTCGCCGCCCTGGCGGAGGAGTTCCCCGGCGAGCTGAGCCTGGTGGAGCTGGGGCGCAGCCTGGAGGGCCGGCCCATAACCGCCGCCGTCGTCGGGAGCGGCGCGGCGGAGTACGACGTGCTGATACAGGCGGGGATACACGGGCGCGAGAACCTCTCCAGCCTGCTGGCCGCCGCGCAGGTGGAGCGGCTGCTGCGCTGCGGCGTCCCGGAGGGCGTGCGCTTCCACATCGTGGCGATGGTCAACCCGGACGGCGTGGAGATAAGCCGGACGGCGGCGCTGGGCGCGGCGCAGCGCGCGATATACGAGAGCGACCTGGCCGCCGGACATACGGAGCTTGGCGAGGCGGAGTACGCCGCGCAGTGGAAGGCCAACGCCGCCGGGGTGGATTTGAACCGCAATTTCGACGCCGGCTGGGACGAGCTGGACGGGCGCGCCGCGCCATCGAGCGAGCTATACCCCGGCGCCGCGCCGGAGGACCAGCCGGAGAGCCGCGCCCTCGCCGGCTACACGCGCAGCCTGGCCCCGGACGCCACGATAAGCCTGCACACGGCCGGCAGCGTGATTTACGCCGAGTACGGCGACCCGGCCGGGCGCTCGAACGCCCTGGCGGGCGCGATAGCGGCGCTGAGCGGCTACACGCTCACGGGCAGCGGCGGCCTGGACTCCGGCGGCTATAAGGACTGGGCGCTGGAGGCGCTGGGCATACCCTCCGTCACGGTGGAGATAGGCTTCGGCGCAAACCCGCAGCACGAGCGCGCCATAGACAGCACCCTCGCCAGGGCCATCGACCTGCCCCGCGCGGCCGCGGCCTGGCTGGCCGGGGAATAGGCGGAGAAAAGTTCGCCTTCCGGCGAGAAAATCCTTGACAAAGGCAAAACTATTTGCTATGATAATCGTCGCCGGTAATCATGCTGGTATAGCTCAGTCGGTAGAGCAGCTGATTTGTAATCAGCAGGTCGTGGGTTCGAGTCCGTCTACCAGCTCCACTGATAAGCTCAGCGGGCGGGGCAAGCCCCGGCCGGCACAGGTGAACATGGGGGTGTTCCCGAGTGGCCAAAGGGGACAGACTGTAAATCTGCTGGCAATGCCTACGGTGGTTCGAATCCACCCGCCCCCACCAAAACGCCGGGTTTCTCTGAAACCCGGCGTTTTTGCGGGTACTTAGCCCGGGACTTTTCCGCCGAAGCGAGGGCTTCGGCTTTTTCGCGGGGTTTTCCCGCCTACGGAGGCTGTACGAGATGGCTCTTGCATTGAAAAAAGGCTTCAACTTCGCGCGGAGGGAGGCGGTGCTGTGCGCGGCGCTGCTGCTGGCGGCCCTCTCCTGCTTCGCCGTGCCGCCCAGCGCGGAGTACGCCTCCTACATAGACTGGGACACGCTGGCGCTGCTCTTTTCCCTGATGGCGGTTATGAAGGGCTTCCAGGACGCGGGCGTGTTCGTCTGCCTGGCGGGGAGGCTGCTGCGCCTGGCCTCCACCACGCGCAGCATGATGCTGCTGCTGGTGTTCCTGCCCTTCGCGTTCAGCATGGTCATCACAAACGACGTCGCGCTCATCACCTTCATCCCCTTCGGCATGACGGTGCTGCGCCTGGCCGGGCAGGAGCGGCTGCTTGTCCCCATGGCGGTGCTCCAGACCGTGGCCGCCAACCTGGGCAGTATGCTCACGCCCATGGGCAACCCGCAGAACCTCTACCTCTACTCCGTCTCCGGCATGAGCGCCTGGGCGCTGGTCCGGCTGATGCTGCCCTATGTGCTGCTGGCCGCCGTGTGCCTCGCCGTGCTGGCCGCCGCGCGCGGCTCCGTCCCCGTGCGGGGCGCGGCGGTGGAGGCCAGGCTGGGCAGCCGCCGCGAGATAGCGCTCTGCCTCGCCGGCTTCGCGCTCTGCCTGCTGGGCGTATTCAAGGCCCTGCCCGCGACCGCCGTCGCCGCGGCCATAGGCGGCTTCCTGCTGCTGGCCGACCGCAGGCTGCTGGCCCGCGTGGACTACTCGCTGCTGGCCACCTTCGCCGCCTTCTTCATCTTCATAGGCAACGTCGGCGCGATGGACGCCTTCCGCGGCTTCCTCGCCTCCGCCATAGAGGGCCGCGAGGAGCTGGCCGCCGTGGCGGCCAGCCAGCTTGTGAGCAACGTCCCGGCCGCGCTGCTGCTGTCCGGCTTCACCTCCAGCTGGCAGGACCTCATCGTCGGCTGCAACCTCGGCGGGCTGGGTACGCTTATCGCCTCCATGGCCAGCCTCATCACCTACAAGATGGTCTCGCGCGAGTACCCGGAGCGCGTGAAGAGCTATTTCGCCCAGTTTACGCTGTGCAACCTGGGCCTGCTGGCGCTGCTGCTCGGCGCCGGGGCCGTGTTTTTCGGACAGCCCTCCGGGCTGTGAACCCCATATGGCGAAGTCCGCCCGCGGGAAGCCGGGCGGCCTTTGTCTATCTGGCACAAAATTGTATGACGGTGTTGCATTGCGTAAACAAATCGTGTAGAATATAAGCGCGTATAGGTTAAAACACACAAGACAAGACTGCAGCAAAGTGAGGTTTTTGCAAATGCTTACAAACGAGTATCTCAAGCGGGTATACGACACCGTCCTCGCCCGCAACCCCGGAGAGAGCGAATTCCACCAGGCCGTGCTGGAGGTCCTCGAGAGCCTCGAGCCTGTGGTAGAAAACCACCCCGAGTATGAGAAGAACGGCATTATGGAGCGGTTTGTGGAGCCGGAGAGGTTCATCCAGTTCTCCGTCCCCTGGGTTGACGACAGCGGCAAGGTCCGCGTCAACCGCGGCTTCCGCGTACAGTTCAACAGTGCGATAGGCCCCTACAAGGGCGGGCTGCGCTTCCACCCGAGCGTGACCGCCAGCGTTATCAAGTTCCTCGGCTTTGAGCAGGTGCTCAAGAACAGCCTGACCACCCTCCCCATGGGCGGCGGCAAGGGCGGCAGCGACTTTGACCCCAAGGGCAAGAGCGACGGCGAGGTCATGCGCTTCTGCCAGAGCTTCATGAACGAGCTTTACAAGCACATCGGCCAGTTCACCGACGTCCCCGCGGGCGACATCGGCGTCGGCGCGCGCGAGGTCGGCTACCTCTTCGGCCAGTACAGGCGCCTGACCGGCACCTTCCAGGGCGGCACGATAACCGGCAAGGGCATCCCCTTCGGCGGCTCCCTCGCCCGCACCCAGGCCACCGGCTACGGCCTGTGCTACTTCGCCGAGGAGGCGCTCAAGTGCATGAGGAACGACTCCTTCGCCGGCAAGACCGTCGTCGTCTCCGGCAGCGGCAACGTCGCCACCTACGCGGCTGAGAAGGCCATGCAGCTGGGCGGCAAGGTCGTCGCCATGTGCGACTCCAACGGCTACATCTACGACGCGAACGGCGTCGATCTCAAGAAGATCATCGACATCAAGCAGCGCCGCCGCGCCCGCATCAAGGTCTACGCCGAGGAGGTCCCCGGCAGCGAGTACCACGAGGGCTGCCACGGCATCTGGGGCGTCAAGTGCGACATCGCCCTGCCCTGCGCCACGCAGAACGAGATGGACCTCGACGGCGCCAAGACCCTCATCGCCAACGGCTGCATGGGCGTCTTCGAGGGCGCGAATATGCCGCTGACGCCCGAGGCCATCGCCGCCGTACAGGGCGCGGGCCTGCTCTACAGCCCCGGCAAGGCTTCGAACGCCGGCGGCGTCGCCACCAGCGGCCTGGAGATGACCCAGAACTCCATGCGCCTCGCCTGGAGCTTCGAGGAGGTCGACCAGCGCCTGCAGGGCATCATGAACAACATCTTCCACGCCGCCTACGACGCCAGCGTCGAGGTCGGCAAGCCCGGCGACCTGATGGTCGGCGCCAACGTGGCCGGCTTCCTCAAAGTCGCCGCCGCCATGATGGCCCAGGGCGTAGCCTGACCGCTTTGAAAGGGCCGCGGCTTTGTTAAGCCGCGGCCCTTTTCGCGCCGCGAGGGAAAAAGGGATAAGGCGCGGACGCTGAGAGGCCGGCAGCCATTGGCTGCCGGCCTCTCAGCGCAGTTTGCCCAGCACGGCCTTGAAATAGCCGGGCAGCTCGGTGCTCAGATGCACGCGTTCCAGGGTGCGGGGGTGGAGGAAATCCAGCTCGCGGGCGTGGAGGCACTGGCCGGCGAGGCCCTTTTCGGGACCACGGCCGTAGACCTCGTCGCCGAGCAGGGGGTGGCCTATGTGGGCCAGGTGTACGCGGATCTGGTGCGTGCGGCCCGTCTCCAGGCGGCAGCGCAGATGCGTCCAGCCGTCGTAGCGGGCGAGCACCTCCCAGTGCGTGACCGCGCGGCGGCCTCCGGGTACGACGGCCATGCGCTTGCGGTCGGCGGGGTGGCGGCCTATGGGCGCGTCAACCGTGCCGGAGTCGGCGCGCATACGCCCTAGCACGACGCACTCGTATACGCGCGCGAGGCTGTGGTCGGCCAGCTGGGCGGAGAGCGCGAGGTGGGCGAAGTCGTTCTTCGCCGCGATGACGAGGCCCGAGGTGTCCTTGTCTATGCGGTGGACTATGCCGGGCCGCCGCTCTCCGCCTATGCCAGAGAGGCTTTCGCCGCAGCGGAACATGAGCGCGTTGACAAGCGTGCCGTCGGGATGCCCCGGCGCGGGGTGGACGACCATGCCGCGCGGCTTGTTGACGGCGATGACGTCCCCGTCCTCGTACACGACGTCCAGCGGGATGTCCTGGGCGGCAAGCGGGACCTCCTCCGGCTCTGGCAGCAGCACGAGATAGGCCTCGCCCTCGGCGGACCTGCGGTTTTTCTTCACCGCCGCGCCGGAGAGCGTGACCGCCCCGGCCTCGATGAGACGCTGCGCCTGCGAGCGCGTCAGGCCGTCTATGGAACGCGCGAGGAGAGCGTCGATGCGCTCGCCGCTCTCCTCTGCTCTTACGTATATGGCCTCGCTCATTTGTCGGAGAACTCGGCGAGGATTTCCTCGAGGGTGAACTCGTACTCGCCGCGCTTCGGCTGCGCCGGGGCGGGTTCCGGCTCCGGCCTGCGCGTTTCCGGCTCCGGCCGGGACGCCTGTCCCACGGCCGGGGCGGCGCCGCTTCCGGCGGGGCCTTGGCCGTAGGCGGCGGACGGCGCGCTGCGCGCGGCCCCGCCCTGCGGCTGTGCGGCGGGACGGGCTGCGGGCTGCGCGGGCGTCTCCCACTCGGCGAAGGGGTTCTTCGGGTCGACGGGCCGGGCCTGCTGCGGCCGCTGCGGGCGCGGCTGTTGCACGGGGATGCGCGTGCGCTCGGCGGGGCGGGCCGCGGGCTGCTGCCGCTCAGGCTCGTAACGGCGGATGGACTCCTCGCGGGCCTCGCGCGCGGTGCTGCGCCGGGGCGCGCCCTTGACGTGGCCGCCGCGCGCCTTGCCGCCGCGGGACTTCTCGCGCCGGCGCTTCGGCTCCTCCTCGGCGTAGTCCTCGCCGGCGCCGCTCTTGTACTCGCGGCCGAAGAGGATATAGATGCAGAAGAGTATGCCGCAGCAGGAGATGAACATATCGGCGATGTTGAAGATGGCGCCGAACACCGTTCCCTCCAGGAATACGGGCTTGAACATATCCACGACGTAGCCGTTGATCACCCGGTCGATGCAGTTGCCGATCGCGCCGGCCAGTATGCCGACGACGGCCCAGCGGCCGACCGCGCCGCGGATGAGGCCGCGCTTGATGGCGTAGACGGCGATGGCCACAAAGATCAGCGCTATCACCACGAAGACCCAGCGCCAGCCGCCGCCCTGGAGTATGCCGAAGGCGGCGCCGGTGTTGTGTATGTTCACAAGGTCGAGCACGCCGGGTATGAGGGTGATGGCCTCGGAGTCCAGGGCGACGTTCACCGTGACCCAGTATTTGAGCCACTGGTCAGCTATCAGGACCAGCACGGCGGCAATTGCGTAAATCATAGCTCAATCCTTTCCGGCGGGGGAAAATCCCCCGCCCGGTCGGTTGTCTTTATTCTGAGGGCAGGGCCGCGGGCGCGAAGGGCCGCAACGGATCCGGCCGCGTGCCGGGGACGCCGGGGTCTGGCCGCGCGCCGGGGACGCCGGGGTCTGGCCACGCGCCGGGGACGCCCTCTCCCGCCCTTACTCGGCCAGGGCCGCGGCGCAGCGCGGGCAAAGCTCGGGGTGCCTGGCGTCGGAGCCTATGCCGGCGGAATGGGTCCAGCAGCGCGGGCATTTCGGCAGCTCGCTGGCCTCGACCTTGACGGTGACGCCCGGCAGCTCCGCGCCGACCCAGCCCTCGACGGGCGCGTCGGAGACGGCAAGCTCGCTGACTATGCACAGCCCGGCGAGGTCCGCGTCCTTGACGGTCTCCCAGGCGGCCCTGGCCTCCTCGGCCACGTACAGCGTGACCTTGGCGTCCAGAGGCTTGCCGACGATCTTCTCGGCGCGGGCCAGCTCCAGGGCCTTGTTGACGTCGTCGCGCAGCGCCATGAGGTTGGCCCAGCGGACGCGCTCGTCCTCGCTGAGGCGCCAGGCCTCGTTGGGGCGGGGCATATCGTTGAGCATGACGTGGCGGGCGTCGGCGTCCCCGCCGTGGGGCATGGCCTGCCAGACCTCGTTGCTGGTGAAGGCCAGCAGCGGCGCGAGCAGGCGCATGAGGTGGTCGAGGATGATGTAGATGGCGGTCTGCGCGCCGCGGCGGGAGACGGAGTCCTTGGCGTCGCAGTAGAGCCTGTCCTTTATCACGTCGAGGTAGAAGTTAGACATATCCACCACGCAGAAGCTGTGGACGGCCGAGGTGACGGCGAAGAACTCGTACTTCTCATAGGCGGCGAGGCACCTCTCCACAAGCGCGTTGAGGCGGGAGAGCGCCCAGCGGTCCAGCTCGGGCAGCTGCTCATAAGGCACCGCGTCCCTGCCCGGGTCGAAGCCGGCGAGGTTGCCGAGGATGTAGCGCGCGGTGTTGCGGATCTTGAGGTACTTCTCCGAAAGCTGCTTGAAGATGGCGTCGGAGCAGCGCATATCCACCCGGTAGTCGGCGCTGGCGGCCCAGAGGCGGACGATGTCCGCTCCGTACTTGGCGATGAGGTCGGCGGGGTCGACGCCGTTGCCCAGGCTCTTGTGCATGGCCTTGCCCTCGCCGTCGACGGTCCAGCCGTGGCAGAGGCACTCCTTATACGGGGCCTTGCCCTTGGTGGCGACGCCGATGAGCAGGCTGCTCTGGAACCAGCCGCGGAACTGGTCGCCGCCCTCGAGGTACATCTCGGCGGGCCAGCGGCCGGGGCTGTCCAGCTCCATGGAGGCGATGTGGGTGCTGCCGGAGTCGAACCAGCCGTCGAGGGTGTCGGTCTCCTTGGTGAAATGCCTGCCGCCGCAGTGCGGGCAGGTGAAACCCCCGGGCAGCAGCTCTTCGGCCTCCAGCTCGAACCAGGCGTTGGAGCCGCGCTCGCGGAAGATATTGCTGACGGACTCGATGCTCTCGTCGGTGCAGACCGGCTTGCCGCAGTCGGAGCAGTAGAACACCGGGATGGGGAGGCCCCAGCGGCGCTGGCGGGAGATGCACCAGTCGGCCCGCTCGCGGATCATGGCGATCATGCGGTCGTGGCCCCACTCGGGCATCCACTTGACCTCGTCCGTGGCGGCGCAGGCGGCGTCCTTGAAGGCGTCGACGGAGCAGAACCACTGGTCGGTGGCGCGGTAGAGGATCGGGCTTTTGCAGCGCCAGCAGTGCGCGTACTGGTGGATGATGTCCTCGGAGGCGTAGAGCGCGCCGCAGTCCTGAAGGTCCTTGAAGATGGCCTCGTTGGCCTCGTCGGTGGTGAGGCCGCAGTATTTGCCGGCCTCCTCGTTCATGAAGCCGCGGTCGTCCACGGGGACGGTCATGCCGATATGGACCTTGCCCTCGGCGTCGTACTTGCGGCAGATCTCGTAGTCCTCCTGGCCGTGGCCGGGGGCGGTGTGGACGCAGCCGGTGCCGGCGTCGAGCGTGACGTGGTCGCCGAGGATGACGACGCTGTCGCGGTCAATCAGGGGATGGGCGGCGGTCATGAACTCGAACTCCGCGCCCTTCATCTCGGCGAGGACCTCGAAGCTCTCGACGCCGCCTATCTCGGCGACGCGCTCCATGAGCTCCTTGGCGATGATGTACACCTCGCCGTTGGGGGCCTTGGCCAGGACGTAGTCGAAGTCGGCGTTCAGGCAGATGGCGAGGTTGCCCGGGATGGTCCAGGTCGTCGTCGTCCAGATAAGGAAGTAGAGGTTATCGAGCTCGCAGTACTTGGAGAGCTTGCCATGGTCGTCCTTGACGCGGAACTTCACGTAGATGGACTTGCAGGGGTCCTCGGCGTACTCAATCTCGGCCTCGGCGAGGGCGGTCTCGTCGTGCGGGCACCAGTAGACGGG
>CALWYT010000014.1 GCA_944385835.1 uncultured Oscillospiraceae bacterium
GCTTCAGCAGCACGGGCAACTACGCCCTGCGCTGCTTCGACTGCAACCTGGCCCCCGGCGCGTCTGAGCTGGAGCAGGCCGCGGGCCTTAGCGTCAGCGGCGGCGTGTTTGACGGCACTCTGGGCGCCATAGACCTCGAATACGTCCCCGAGGGCGAGGAGAAGGTGATCACGGGCGGCACGTTCCTGAGAAACGGCGCAGCCGACACCGCCGCCGCCGGCTATATTCAGGACGGCGCCGCGCTCAAGCAGGACGCCTCCGGCGCCATCGTTGCGGACCCTGACGCCAAGATCGCCGCCGTCGTGGGCGACGGCAAGTTCACCAGCATCGCCGCGGCGCTCGCCGCCGCCAAGCCGGGCGACACCGTCGAGATACAGCCCGGCGCCTACGCCGAGGACATAAGCATAAGCAAGGCCGGAGTCACCCTCAAGGGCGCGGGCGAGACGAATAAGGACGTCGTACTCACCGGCGCGGTCACGGTGGACGCCTCGGGCGTGACGCTGGACAACATCTGGTTCCAGCAGACCTACGCCTCCCAGTATGACGTCTGCAAGCTGAACGCGACAGCGAACGGCAAGGACCTCACCATCAGTAATTCCATCGTCCAGCGCATGACCGGCACGGCCGTGGCCTACGGCTTCATAGTGAACTACAACGCGGCGGAGGGTACGCTGACCATTGAAAACTCCGAGCTTATCGGCCCCGTGTCCGGCGATAAGTCCGCAATAAACAGCGCGTCGCCCTCGCTCATAGGCCTGGCCGACGCCTATAACGAAAACGTCAAGCTGGTTGTGAAGGGCAGCACCCTGCGCACGAACGGCTACGGCGTATTCAACCGCTGGAACAAAGCCGAGTACACGGACACGGTGTTCACCGGCCTCGAGGGCGTGGAAATCGACGACGAGAGCGTCAGCGTCCTGAGCTGCTACATGGCCCTCAACCACTCGGTGGCGCCTGACGTCTCGTTCGACGGCTGCACATTCAAGAATATGCGCAGCTGGGGTATGCTTGTCTCGGGCGGTAATCTGTCCGTGACAGGCTGCAGCTTCGAGGGCAGCAACGCCTCGCGGGCCATCACGGTCGATGTGTACGACGGCAGGACCATAGAGAGCTGCGTCATAACCGGCAACACCTTCGACCTTGCCGGCAGCGGCTTCGGCGTGAGCTTTTCCGGCTCCTGCGTGACGGAGGAGTCCAAAATCACCGTTGACGGCAACACCTTCCTCAACTGCAACAAGGATGACGGCTTCTGCGTGCGGAACATGGGAGCCGGCAGCGACCCCGCTGAGGTTGAGATAAAGGTCACCGGCTCCACCTTCGTCAACTGCGAGCAGACCTTCACGGGCAAGATAAACCTCGAGAACTCCGAGACACCCAACGCCGACAAGGCCGCGCTGGTACACGGCAGCGTCGAGACCTGGTACGAGACGCTCTCCGAGGCCGTCGAGGCGGCCGTGGACGGCGACACGATACGGCTGCTCGGCGACGTGGACGAGGCGGTGAACATAGGCAAGAGCATCACCATCCTGACGGACGGCAACGCGCTGGACACCGCGAAAATCACCTGCTCCGCCGGGTACTTCATGAGCCAGATCAGCGGCGGGTATCGGATAATGCCGCTCAACGTGTCCGATGTGCCTTCGACTGAACCCGAGACCCCGGAGCTCCCCTTCGCCGACGTCCCGGCGGGCAGTTGGTACCGCGAGTACGTCGAGTACGTCTACGCCAAAGGCCTGATGGACGGAACTTCGGCGACCACCTTCGAGCCGGACGCCAATATGACCCGCGCGATGGTGTGGGCTATCCTGGCCCGCATGGACGGCGAGACGGTGACCGGCGCGAGCTGGCAGGCCGAGGCCCGCGCCTGGGCGATGGAGAGCGGCGTGTGTGACGGCACCGACCCGAACGGCCTGGTGACGCGGGAGCAGTTTGCGACGATGCTCTGGCGCTACGCGGGAGAGCCTGCGAGCAGCTACAGCCTCAGCGCCTTCACGGACGCATCCAGCGTCAGCGACTGGGCCGAGACGGCGATGGCCTGGGCGGTCGAGAAGGGCATAGTCACCGGCGTGACGGCGGCGACGCTTGTCCCGCAGGGGACGGCGACCCGCGCGCAGGCCGCGGCGATGCTGATGCGCTTCGCGCAGCTGTAAAGGATAACGTAAAGACGGCGAACGCCGCCCGGACAAACCCGGGCGGCGTTTTGCATATCCGCGGCGCCGCCGGGGGAGAATACCCCGGGGTGATGTTATGCCTAAACTCACAAACGAGCAGTACGCGGAGATGGTGCGCTCCGGGACGCGGCCCTCGCGCACCTGGGTGGATATGCTGCGCGCGTTCGCCTGCGGCGGCGCGGTCTGCGCTCTGGGCGAGGCCCTGCTCGCGGCCTGGGAGGCCGCCGGGGCGGCGGAGGACGCCCAGCTGGCGGCGAGCCTCACTTTGATCTTCATCTCGGCCGCGCTGACGGGCCTCGGCGTATACGACAGGTTTGCCGCCGTCGCGCTTGCCGGCGCGCTGGTACCCATTACGGGCTTCGCCAACGCCGTAGCCGCACCGGCGCTGGAGTTCAAGACCGAGGGCATGGTCGCGGGGATGGCCGCCAAGATGTTCGTCATAGCCGGCCCCGTGCTGGTGTACGGCACGCTGGCGGGCATGGCCTACGGGCTGCTGCTCTGCCTGGCCGGGGCGGGCTGAGGCGGCGGCTTGCGCTTGATTTTTCGGGGCATCTGTGAGACAATAGCCTTCCGGGCGGGAGGTGATACGCTTGAGGTCTACGCTCCGGGACATATATGACGCCGTCGCCCAGTTCTCCGGAGGGCTTGGCCGCAGGCGCATCACGACCTACTCGGCCGCCTGCGCCTATTACCTCTTTGTGGCGCTGGTGCCTATGCTCATGCTGCTGGTCAGCCTGGTGCAGTATACTCCGCTGACACAGGAGGCCATCCTCGCCGAGGTGGCGGGGTACATACCCGATTCGCTCTACGAGATATTCGAGACGATACTCTCGAGCATCTACAGCGGCGGCCGCGCGGCGCTGACCATATCCGTACTGCTGACCATCTGGTCGGCCAGCGCCAGCATGAAGGCGCTCATGCGCGGCATGGACAGCGTCTACGACGCAGAGCGCTGCGAGCCGTTCCTGGTGTTTGGGCTGCGCGCCTGCCTGTACATGGTAATCTTCGTGTTCATGCTGCTGCTCAGCCTGCTGGCGATGGTCTACGGCGGGGAGATACTGCGCCTGCTGTACGACTGGCTGCCGCACGGCGGGGCGGTAGACTGGCTCTTCGGCGCGGCGAGGTACCTGCGCTTTGCCGTGGTGCTCGCCGTGCTGGCGCTGGTGTTCTCGCTGACGTACTGGCGTATGCCGGCCAGAAGGCTGCGCTACCGCGCCCAGTGGCCCGGCGCGGCCTTCTGCGCCGCCAGCTGGGGCGTGTTCTCCTTCGTGTTCTCCTTCTACGTCTCCGTCTCCGACCGCTTCGGCGCTTACGGAGCCATAGGCACGGTCATCGTGGCCATGATCTGGGTCTACTACTGCTTCTACTTCCTCTTGCTGGGCGGGTATATAAACCACTATATCGCGCGCAAGCGCGAAGGGGACAAATGACGGCTTCGGATACAAGTTTGATACAGTTTGGATACAAGGGCAATTTATGATAGATATAGACGTCAAAAATCTGAAAAAGTCCTTCGAGGTCGGCCACGACGTGCTGTCAGGGCTGAGCTTCGAGGTTAACGCCGGCGAGCACGTTGGAATCCTCGGCGCGAACGGCTGCGGCAAGACCACGCTCTTCAAGCTGCTCTGCGGCGAGTATACTCCCGACGAGGGGACGGTCTCGATACATAAGGGCCGCCGCATCGGCCTCATCAGCCAGATACCGGTCTATCCCGAGGGCTGGACCACCGAGGACGTGCTGCGCGAGGCGCACGGACGGCTGCGCGCCATGGCGGCGCGCATAGAGGAGCTGGAGGGCCTGATGGCCGGCGAGGCCACGCCCGCCCTGCTCGACGAGTACGACCGGCTCAGCGACGACTTCCGCCGCCTGGGCGGCTGGGACATGGACCGCGAGCGCGCGCGTGTGGCCAACGGCCTCGACATACCCGAGGAGATGCGCGCGAGGGAGTTTGACAAGCTCTCCGGCGGCGAAAAGACCCGCGTCAACCTCGCGCGCCTCATTCTCGAGGACACGGACATCCTGCTTTTGGACGAGCCGACAAACCACCTGGATTTGCGCGCGACCGAGTGGCTGGAGGACTATATCACGCACTTCCGCGGTACGGTCCTCGCCATAAGCCACGACCGCTATTTCCTCGACACCGTCGCGCAGCGCTGCATAGAGATTGCGGACGGGCGCGCGGAGTTCTACTCCGGCAACTACAGCTTCTACGCCGTGGAGCGGCAGCGCCGCTTCGACGAGCAGCTGCGCAAGTACGAGAAGGACCAGGCCAAGCTCGAGCAGCTGCAAAGAGCGGCCGCTAAGCTCCACCTCTGGGCCTTCATGGGCAACGACAAGCTGCACAAGAGGGCGTTTTCCATCGAAAAGCGCATGGAGAAGCTGGAAAAGACGGAAAAGCCCAAAGAGGCGAAGAAGCTCCGCGCCGCCTTCAGGACCAGCGAGTTCCGGGCGGACGAGGTGCTTGTCGCGGAGAACCTCGCCAAGGGCTTTGAGGGCAGGCCGCTCTTCTCCGGCGTGGAGTTCAAGGTCGCGGGCGGCGAGCGCATCGCGGTGATTGGCGATAACGGCACGGGCAAGAGCACGCTTGTCAAGCTGATTGTCGGCGAGGAGGCGCCCGACGCCGGCTATGTCCGCTCCGGCCCGGCTGTGCGCATGGCCTACCTGCCGCAGATAGTCAGGTTCCGCGATCCCAGCCTCTCCGCCGCCGACACCGTTATTGACGAGTGCCATTGCGAGATGCAGGAGGCGCGCGACCGCCTGGGGGCGTTCGGCTTCAGCGGAGAGGACGCCATGAAGGCCGTCGGCGCGCTCTCCGGCGGAGAGCAGAGCCGCCTGAGGCTGTGCATACTGATGCGCTCCGACGTAAACCTGCTCATACTCGACGAGCCAACCAACCACCTGGACATACCCAGCCGCGAGTGGATGGAGGACGCGCTCGCGGACTATGACGAGGCGCTGCTCTTTGTCTCCCACGACCGCTACTTCATCGAGAAGTTCGCGACGCGGATATGGCACGTCGAGGGCGGGAGGATAACCGACTTCCGCGGGACCTTCGGCGAGTACCGCGAATACCGCGCCCGGCAGGAGGCCATAGCCCAGGCGCAGAAGGCCGCGGCCCCGAGGCAGGAGAGGCCGAAGAACCAGAAGCAGCGCACCTCCGACCTGGAAAAGCAGCGCCGCAGGGTCGAGCGCGAGATAGAAAAGGCCGAGGCCCGCGTCGCAGAGATAGACGCCGAGAGCGAGGCCAATGCCTCCGACTACGTCCGGCTCCTGGAGCTGGACGCCGAGCGGGAAGAGCTGAACAAAAAGCTCGACGCGCTCTATTCCGAATGGGAGGAGCTTGATGAAAGCTAAGCTGTGGCTGATTGCCGCTATAATCTTTCTGCTCGCGGCGGCGGTGTTCGCCGTGGCCATGACGGGTCATACCTTCGTGGCCGCGCTCTGCGCCCTCGCCGCGGCGGTCATAGCGTTCTATCACTTTGTACGTAAGCGCGCGCTGCGCATAGCGCTCGCCGCGCTGCTCGCGCTGGGCCTCGCCGTCTTTGGAGTTATAGAAGCGCCTATAGTGAAGGCCGCGCGCACCGACGCGCCCGACGATGTGGGCTACCTCGTCGTGCTGGGCGCGGGCCTGCACGGCGACACGCCAAGCCTCTCGCTCACCGACCGGCTGGATGCCGCGCTGGACTGGCTCGAGGCGCACCCGGACTGCGTGGCCGTCGTCTCCGGCGGCCAGGGGCCGGGCGAGACGATGACCGAGGGCGAGGCGATGGAGATCTGGCTCGAGGCGCGGGGCATAGACCCGCAGCGCATCATCGTAGAGGACAGGGCGACCAGCACCTGGGAAAACCTTGAGAATTCCTTCGCGCTCATACGCGGGCGCGGCGGCGAGCCGGACGGGGACTGCGCCATAGTCACCAGCGAGTACCACCTCTACCGAGCGAAGGCGATGGCGGAGAAGCTGGGCGTGGAGTGCTTCGGCGTCGCCGGGCGCACCAGCTGGCCCACGCTTGCGCTCAATTACTTCATCCGCGAGGGCTTTGCCGTGACCTATTACCGTATTACCGGGGAAATATGATGGAAAGAGTTAACGTCTACGATTTTGACAAGACCATACTGCCCTACGACAGCACGGAGGCCTTCTTCGCCTACTGCCTGCGCCGCTGGCCGAAGTCCGCCGTCCCCGCGCTCGGGGCGCTGCCCTATGCCGCTGGCGTGAAGCTGCATCTGGCCACCAAGACGAGGGCAAAAGAGGTTTTCTACCGCTTCCTGACCCGCGTGCCGGATGTGGACGCCGCCGTGGAGGACTTCTGGCGCGGGCGCTTTGGCGACATCTGGCCCTGGTATCTGGAGCGCAAGCGCCCGGACGACATCATCTCCAGCGCCTCGCCGGACTTCCTGCTGCGTCCCGTGGCGGAGAGGCTGGGCGTGCGGCTCATCGCCAGCCGCGTCGACCGGCGCAGCGGCTGGACGCTGGGCGAGAACAACCACGGCCCTGAGAAGGTCGCGCGCCTGCGGATGGAGTACCCGGGCGTGGAGGTCGGCGAGTTCTACTCCGACTCCCTCTCGGATACGCCCATGGCCGAGATAGCCGGACGCGCGTT
>CALWYT010000015.1 GCA_944385835.1 uncultured Oscillospiraceae bacterium
GCAAGCCGCCAAGTATGATTGCAAGGAGAAAATGAAATGAAGAAAGCTATAGCCCTCGCCCTTGGCGCCATCCTCTGCCTCGGCCTGCTGGCCGCCTGCGGCACCCCCGCCGCCGACCCGACCCCGACCCCGCTGAGCGGCGCCGAACTCGCCGAGCACTACAAGGCCGCCATCGAGGCCGGCCGCACCGAGTCCGACAACGCCGACCGCCCGATCAGCTGCACCGGCGACGGAGAGGACCAGGGCGAGCTGTTCTGGCAGATGCTGGGCTTTGCCGCCGAGGACGTCGACGCCTACGCCGTCAGCCTCTCCCTGATGAACACCCAGGCCTACTGCGTCGGCCTCTTCAAGCCCGTGGAGGGCAAGGCCGAGGCCGTCTCCGCCGGGCTGCAGAAGTACGTCGAGAGTATGCAGAGCAGCTTTGAGTTCTACCTGCCCGACCAGGGCGAGATAGCCAACAACGCCATCCTCAAGACCCTCGACGACGGCACGGTCATCATCGTCATGACCGAAGGCTGGGACGAGGTCTACGCCGGCATCACCGAGGCCCTCTAAGCCCCGGAGCAAGGCCCCGCGCGGCAGCGCAGGGGAAAACCCCGCCAGTGTCACTGGCGGGGTTTTTGCGTCCGTGCGGCGCTGCGGTCCCCGAAAAACCAAAAAGCACCCTGACGGGTGCCTTTTGGGGAGAGAGAGAAAGATCAAAAAATGAGAGGAGACAGTGAACTGTGTTGCACAATTCACAATCCGTGTCATTATATTAACATAAGGGTGCTGGTTTGTAAAGGGGACAAATGAGAAAAAATGTGATAATTTTGAGAAAATCTGTCCCGCGCCCTGCTCAGCCCTGCCCGAAGAGCCAACGGGCCGTCAGAGCGCTGAGCAAAAAGCCGGCTGCGTCCGCGCAGAGGGCGGCGGGTATGGCGTAGCGGCTGCGCTTTACGCCCGCCGCGCCGAAGTAGACGGCGACGACATAGAAGGTCGTCTCCGTGCTGCCCAGCATGACGGCGGCGGTGCGCCCGGCGAGGGAGTCCGCCCCGCACTCGGCTATGATGTCCCCGGCGACGGCCATGGCCCCCGAGCCGCTCAGGGGCCGCAGGAGTATGAGCGGCGCCGTCTCGGCGGGGATGCCCAGCGCGGTGAGGGCGGGGGAGAGCAGGCCCGTCAGCGCGTCAAGCGCGCCGCTCGCGCGCAGCATCGCCACGGCGGTGAGCAGGGCGAGCAGGGCGGGGAATATGCCCAGCAGCATACGCAGCGCGTCCTGCGCGCCCTTGGCGAAGGCGGCCATGACGTCCACGCCGCGCAGCCGTCCCCAGGCGGCGGTCCCGGCCAGCAGCGCGGCCGGCAGCAGCGAAATAAGCTCGCTCAACGCGGCCACACCCTCTCCAGCAGCTTGGCTGCGAGTATGCCCGCCGCGACCGAGCCGGCGCTGCTGAGCCAGACCGCGGGCAGGATGTCGAAGGGCTGCGCCGCGCCGTTCGCCGCGCGCAGGGCCGCGGCCGTGGTGGGCAGCAGCTGAACGGAGGCGGTGTTGATCACCACAAGCAGGCAAAGCTCCGCGTCCGCAGACCCGCCGCCGGAGAGCCGGGCCATGCGCCGGGCGGCCGCTATCCCCATGGGCGTCGCGGCGTTGCCCAGGCCCAGTATGTTCGCCGAGACGTTCATCGTCATGGCCCCCAGCGCCTCGCCGTCGCGCGCGGCGCGGGGGAACAGCGCGGCCAGCGCGGGGCGCAGCAGGCGCGCCAGCGCGCGCGTCAGGCCGGAGCGCCGCATGATTTCAAGCGCCCCTCCCCACAGGCAGATAAGCCCTCCCGTCAAAAAAAGAAAATTTATCGCAGCGGGCGCGCCCTCCAGCGCGGCGGCCCCAGTTTCTGCGATATTATTGCTGAAGAGTGCGAAAAACACGGAAATTACCAGAGAAAATACCCACAAATTCGACATATTCTTATGCGCCTCCCAAACTCGCCGTGCAAAAAAATTTACTTTTATACCGCTGATATGTATTTTGTATCTGTTGACTTTATGCTAATACTTGTGTATAATTCTAATGTGCTGTGGTATTAGCCGTGGCAGATTTGGAGGGAATTTTATGAAATCAACAGGGATTGTAAGGAAAGTAGACGAGCTGGGACGTATCGTCCTCCCCATTGAGCTGCGCAGGACGCTGGACATAGCGTCGAGGGATTCGATGGAGATTTACATCGAAGGCGACACTATCATACTTAAGAAGTACCAGCCTGCGTGTATCTTCTGCGACAATGCGCGCGACATCGTGAACTATCGCGGCAAGAACGTATGCTCTGACTGCATCCGTATGCTCGAGGAGAAGATCTGAGGCTGACGGGAAAAAACTAGCAGGACGCCGAACTCAATCTGGCATCCTGCTATTTTTATGCGCGCCGCGGCGGGAGAATGCCCGCCGCGGCGTTTTTTCTTTTTTGACCTGGGCGTCAGGCGCCGAGGCCGGCCTTGACCTCGTTGAAGAGGTTATCCATGAGCGCGGTGGCCTCGTCGCTCAGCGCCACGAAGGCCTCGCCGCGCGCGAGGGTCTCGGCGTCGGGATAGGCGACGGGGTTGTTGGCCATCTCGGGGTCCATGTGCTCCTTGGCCGCGGAGACGGGCGTGCCGTAGCCGATGTAGGCCCTGTTGCCGCCGGAGATCTCAGGGCTGGTGAGGAAGTTGATGAACAGCTCGGCCTCCTCCTTGTGCTCGGCGCTCGCGGGGATGCACATCGCGTCGATAAAGACGTTGAAGGTCTCCTCCTCGGGCAGGTAGAAGGCGAGGTCGGG
>CALWYT010000016.1 GCA_944385835.1 uncultured Oscillospiraceae bacterium
GAGTTCGGCACGGGCTTCACGCGCCAGATGCTGGTGGACACGCAGCCCGAGGAGTTCGACACCCTTGTGCGCCTGTCCGGCTACTCCCACGGTACGAACGTCTGGCTGGGCAACGCCAAGGACCTGATACTCTCCGGCACCGCTACGGTCAGGGACACGATAGGCTGCCGCGACGACATCATGATCTACCTGATAAGCGTGGGCATGGAGCCTAAGCGCAGCTTCGGCATAATGGAGTCCGTGCGCAAGGGACGCGGCCTGCCCGAGGGCGCGGAGGAGGAGATGCGCAGCCACGGCGTCCCGGACTGGTACATAGGCTCCTGCAAGAAGATAAAGTACCTCTTCCCGAAGGCTCACGCAGTCGCCTAAGTCATGATGGGCTTCCGCATAGCCTTCTTCAAGGTACACTACCCGCTTCAGTACTACAGCGCCTACTTCTACCGCCGCAGCCAGAAGGACGCCTTCGACGCCGCGCTGATGGTAAAGGGTGAGGACGTGGTGCGCCGCAAAATCAACGAGATACAGAACAAGAAGGACGCCACGGCCAAGGAGGGCGACCTGCTCACCACGCTGGAGGCGGTGTATGAGTTCTACCGCCGCGGCTTCGACTTTGCGCCCATAGACCTGTATGAGAGCGACGAGAGCAAGTTCCTCGTCGCCGGCGAAAAGCAGCTGCGCCCGCCCTTCGTGGCCATCTCCGGCCTGGGCAGCGCGGCCGCGCGCGACCTCGCCGCGGCCCGCGAGGGCGGCCGCGAGTTCATCTCGGTCGAGGAGCTGTCGATGGCCTGCCCCAAGCTCAGCCAGGCGCATATCGAGCAGCTCAAGGCCGTCGGCGCGCTCAGCAGCCTTCCCGACGAGAGCCAGATGAGCTTCTTCTAAGATTATGTAAACCTCGCCCGCGGCCAACCGGCCGCGGGCGCGTTGCCAACAGCGCAGAACTGTGGTAAAATAGCCGCGAAGCGGCTATTTTACCGTGGGTTAATATCCTTTTTCTCGCCCCTTGCGGGGCAACCGAAAAAGATGACGCTACACCAAGACGGCGCGGCCGTCACGATGTGCTTGGCAAAAAAGGCTGGAGGTGTTTCCATGACGGCGGAAGAGATAGGCGGGATAGTCGAGGAGCAGAAGGCGCTGTTCGCCTCGGGCGCCACGTTGGATTACGCTCACCGCTCGCACGCGCTTAAAACGCTGTACGAGGCGGTGCGGGGCCATGAGAAGGATATCGCTGAGGCGCTGCGGGCCGACCTGGGCAAGTGCGCCGGGGAGGCGTATATGTGCGAGACGGGGCTGCTGCTTTCGGAAATAGCCTACCTCCGGCGGCATCTGCGCGCCTATATGCGCCCGAAGCGAGTCATGACGGGCGCGGCGCAGTTCCCGGGCTGCGGCGAGCTGCGCTATGCGCCGTACGGTACGGCGCTCATCATGAGTCCCTGGAACTATCCGCTGCTGCTCTCTCTCGAGCCGCTCGCCGGGGCCATCGCGGCGGGGAACACCGCCGTCGTGAAGCCGAGCGCCTATTCGCCGCAGACCTCGCTGCTGCTGGCGAAAATGCTGGGGGAGGCCTTTGACCGCAGCTATGTCGCCGTTGTCTCCGGCGGCAGGGAGGAGAACGCTGCGCTGCTGCGCCAGAGCTGGGACAAGATATTCTTCACGGGAGGCGGCAATGTGGGCCGCGAGGTGCTGCGCGCCGCGGCGGAGACGCTCACGAGCGTCACGCTGGAGCTGGGCGGCAAAAGCCCCGTGATCGTGGACGCGAGCGCCGACATCCACCTCGCCGCCCGCCGCATAGTCGCGGGCAAGTTCCTGAACTGCGGCCAGACCTGTGTCGCGCCCGACTACATCCTCTGCGACGCGCGCGTCCACGACGCCCTGCTCGGCGCGCTCAAGGCCGAGACGGCGAGGCAGTACCCCGACGCGCTGCGCGACGGCGCCTACGGCCGCATAGTGAACGAGAAGCACTTCGAGCGGCTGCTGGGCCTTATCGACCGCGCAAAGCTGGCGTACGGCGGCGGCAGCGACGCGGCGTCGCTGAAGATAGAGCCTACGCTGCTCGACGGCGTGGAGGCTTCCGACGCCGTCATGGGCGAGGAGATTTTCGGCCCCGTCCTGCCCGTGCTGAGCTACGACACCCTTGACGAGGCGATAGCCTTTGTTGAGGCGCGGCCCAGGCCGCTGGCGCTTTACCTCTTCGCGCGGGACAGGCGCGTCGAGCGCGAGACGCTGCGGCGCTGCCGCTTCGGCGGCGGCTGCGTCAACGACACGGTCATGCACCTCACCACGCCCGCGCTGCCCTTCGGCGGCGTCGGCGCCAGCGGCATGGGGGCCTACCACGGCCGCTGGAGCTTCGAGGCCTTTTCCCACGAGGAGGGCGTACTCCGACGCTTCGGCCCGGAGCCGCCGCTGCGCTACAGGCCCTGGACCGCGGCCAAGCAGGCCGTGATGAGGCGCGTGCTGCGCTAGCGCGCCGTCCGGGCCGAGGCCGGAGCACATGGCAAAGGCCGCCCGCGCGGTTCCCGCGCGGGCGGCCTTTGCTGCGTTACATATACGGGTCCTTCGGCGAGACGGGGAGGATCTTCGCCGCTATTTTCCCCTCGCGTATGTCTATCTGGGCGAAGCTGGGGTCCGGCCCCAGGCCGGAGCTGCCGGGGTTCACGACGGTCATGCCCGGGACGTAGTCTATACGTGCGGCGTGCGTATGGCCGTAGAGCACAAGCCCGGCCCCGGCGAAGTGGGCGCTGTTGAGCAGGGAGTCCAGCGTGGACTTTACGCCGTAGCGGTGGCCGTGCGTGGCAAAGACCAGGACGCCGCCGGCGCTGAAGGTCAGCGCGCCGTCCTCGCGGCTGATGAAGTCGCAGTTGCCGGCGACGGCGTAGAGAGGGAGGCTTGGGAATTCCCGGGAGAGCACGGCAGAATCGCGGTAATAGTCCCCGAGATGGACGAGGATGTCCGGCTGTACGCGGCGGACGCATTGGGCCAGCAGCTGGCTGCGCCCGTGGGTATCTGAGAAAACGGCAAGGCGCATATGCGCACCTCCTGGGCTTCTCCGGCATATACTGCGGCGGAGGGATGATGATGGACGTCAAGAATTTTGCCGCCGGGCTGGACGCCGGGCGCAGGGCCAAGATAGACGCGCTGAGCAGGAGCGAGGCGGCGAAGGCCCTGGAGGGTATGTTCTCCGAGGCGGAACTCATAAAGGCCTCCGGAAGCGGCGACGGCGAGGCCATGCGCGGCATACTCCGGCGCGTTATGGCCACGGACGAGGGTAAAAAGCTCGCACAGCTGCTGTCCGACGCCATGAAATAGGCGGAAGGGGGCGCGGCGCGTGGACGGATTGGAGGATAAGCTCGGCGCGATACTCTCCGACCCGGACGCCATGGGGCGGATTGCCGAGATGGCGAAGTCGCTCATGGGCGGGGAGGCCGGCGCGGAAGAGCCGCGCCAGACGGACGAGGGCCTGGCGCGCCGGGCGGTGAAGCTGCTGCGCGGCAGGGCGCTTAACGGCGACGAGGCGGCCCTGCTGGACGCGCTGCGCCCGTTTCTGTCGGAGGAGCGGAGGCTGAGGCTGGACAGGGCGATGAAGCTGGCGCGCCTGGCGGCCCTGGCCAACCTGGCGGGGGAGCTGGGTATATTCGGGGGTGACGGGCTTGAACAGGTATAACGCCGCCACGGGCAGCTACATATATATGCCGGAGCCGGAGCGGGACGCGGGCGCGCGCCGCGCGCCCGCGCGGGAACAGCCGCCGGCCCGGGAGCCGGAGGGGGCCGCGCCGGGGCGGGAGAGCGGCGCAATCCCGGTATACTCCCAGCGCGCCGCGGCGCGCGAACGCCCGGCCCCTGCGCGTCTGCCCGGGCCGGGCGAAAGCCCGCTCGCCGGGCTGGATAAGCTGCTCGGCGGCTTCAGCGGCAAGATGAACAGGCGCCTCGCCTCGCTGGAGACGGAGGACCTGCTGCTCTGCGCCGTTATATACCTCATGTACCGCGAGAGCGGGGACGGGCAGCTGCTGCTCGTACTCGCGGCCATGCTGCTGCTTTAAGCATCGGGAGGGTCGAACAGCGCCCCGTCAGGCTCTGCGAGCTGCAGCCCGGAGACGCTCATGCGGTAGACCAGCGAGCTGCCGTCACGGCTCTCCGCGCCCATCAGGAGGCCGGTGGAGGCCGAGACGTACAGCCGGTTTTCCAGGGCGCTGAGCGGGTCGGTGTAGAGGCACATTATGCACTCCGTCCCGCCGTACTGCTCATAGCCAGCGCCGGTGACGCTGCCCTCGGGCAGGCTGAGCACGTCCTCGTAGGTGATGGAGCGCAGCCAGGCGTCGGACGCGCCGCCGTAGGGCAGCTCGGCCACGCCGGAGACGGAGTCGTACCATACGTACAGCGTGCCGCCGCTCAAGAGCAGGTTGCGCGTGCCTCCGCCCAGCTCGCCGCGGATGCGCGTGCGCCCGGAGCTGACCCAGACCTGCAGCTCCTGCTCGGAGCTGCCGCCGGGCCAGAAGTCCTCTACGGTCACGGTGCAGGAATAGCTCTCCGCTCGGTCCAGCTCGGCTAGGACGGCGCAGACGTTCTCCGCCGTAAGCTCCAGCTCCTTGTCGCCTGGCGGCCCGCTCTGCTGCGCGCCGTCCGTCTGGCCGGGGGTGGGCAGGCTGACATGGCTCGTCTCCACCTCGCGGCCCATGAAGAACAGCGCGTAGACTATCACCGCCGCCGTCAGCACCAGCAGCGCTATTATCATCAGGCGCGAGCGGCGGCTCATGGCTTGAAGGCCTCCGGCGGCTCGTCGCGCAGGTCGTACTCATACTCGATTGCGTCGGCTATGCGCTCGCTCGCCCTGCCGTCGCCGTAAGGGTTCACGGCGTGGGCCATGCGCTCATAGGCCGCGCGGTCGCGCAGCAGCTCGTTCGCGCACCAGACTATCTCGGCGGTGCGCGTACCCGTCACCTCCACGGTGCCGGCCTCCACCGCCTCCGGCCGCTCGGTCTTGTCGCGCAGGACAAGCACTGGCTTGCCGAGGGCTGGGGCCTCCTCCTGCAGTCCGCCGGAGTCGGTCATGACCATATAGCTGCGCGCGATGAGGCGGTGCATATCCACGGCGGACAGCGGCTCTATGAGCGCGATGTTGTCCACGCCGTCGAGGCCCGCGTGCGCGGCCTCGCGGACCACCGGGCTGAGGTGGACGGGATAGACGACAAGCGTGTCGGGGTTTTCCAGCGCGACGCGCCGCACGGCGGAGAATATGTCGCGCATCGGCTCGCCGTAGTTCTCGCGCCGGTGGCAGGTGAGGGTTATGACCCGCCGCCCGGCGAGGTCCAGCGCGTTCAGCTCGGGCGACTCAAAGCCCTCGCCGTGGGCGGTGTAGCCCAGCGCGTCTATCACCGTGTTGCCGGTGACGTATACGCTGTCACCTATGCCCTCGCGCGCGAGGTTCGCCGCGTTGCTCGCGGTGGGCGCGAAGTGCAGCGAGGCGAGGCGGCCGACCAGCTGCCGGTTCATCTCCTCGGGATAGGGCGACCAGCGGTTGTGCGTGCGAAGCCCGGCCTCGACGTGGCCGCAGTCTATCCTCGCGTAGAAGGCCGCGAGCGCGGCGGCGAAGGTGGTGGTGGTGTCGCCGTGGACAAGCACCAGGTCCGGCCGCGCCCGTTCAAGCACGCCGCCCAGGCCGCCGAGCACGCGCGCGGTGATGTCCGAGAGCGTCTGCCCGCTTTTCATGATGTTCAGGTCATAGTCCGGCTTTATGCCGAACACGCCCAGCACGCCGTCGAGCATCTCGCGGTGCTGCGCCGTGACGCAGACGCTGCTCTCGATGCCCGCGCGGCGGCCAAGCTCCAGCACGAGCGGGGCCATCTTTATGGCCTCCGGGCGCGTGCCGAATACGCTCATGACCTTGAGCTTAGTCATGCGGCTCCTCCTTGTGGTGGACGTTGTGCTGCTCCTCAACTCCGTCGAGGTTGGGGTCGACGGGCGGGTGGTAGTGGTGGCCCTTGAGCGTTCTGGAGATGAAGAGGCCGATGGCCACGGCCGCAAGCGCGGCTACGACGATGAGTATCGTGCGCACCATGCCCGTGGTCGCGAGGACGACGGCGCAGAGGCCCAGCACTGCGGAAAGCGAATAGAGTATCGCGACGGCCTGCTTCTGGCTCAGGCCCATGTCTATCAGCCTGTGGTGCAGGTGGCCGCGGTCGGGATGCATGGGGCTTTGGCCGCGGAGTATGCGGCGGAAAAAGGCGCAGACCGTGTCGAAAAGGGGCAGGAACAGCGCCAATATGGGTACGACGAAGGTGACGAGCGCGTAGGTCTTGAACATACCCACGACGCTGACCGTGCTGAGTACGTAGCCCAGGAGCAGCGCGCCGGTGTCGCCCATGAATATCTTCGCGGGGTTGAGGTTGTAGGGCATGAAGCCCACACAGGCGCCCATGAGCGCGGCGAGCAGCAGCGCGACGTTCCCCTCGCTGACCAGCAGGGCGACGACGAACATGGTCGTGCTCGCAATCGTGCTGACGCCGACGGCGAGGCCGTCCAGCCCGTCTATCAGGTTGACGCTGTTGGTGATGCCGACTATCCACAGCACGGTGACGGGTATGGCCAGCCAGCCGAGGACGAGCAGCTCCTTATTGGAGAAAATTATGGGGTTGGAGAAGAACTCTATCACCACGCCATGCGCCACGGCTATCACGGCGGCGGCTACCTGCACCAGGAGCTTGACCCAGGCGCGCAGGTTGACGATGTCGTCTATTGCGCCGCAGGCGACAATGAGCACGGCCCCGAGCAGGATGCCGCGCACCTGGCGCGTGATGTCTATGAAAAGCACTACGCTGAGCAGGAAGCCGAGGAAAATGGCAAGGCCGCCCATGCGCGGTATCGGGTGGTCGTGGACGCGGCGCTTGCCGTCGGGTACGTCCATCGCGCCCATCCTGGCGGCGAAGGTCTTGACCACCGGGGTGGCGGCGAAGCTGATTGCGAAGGCCACGCCCATGACAAGCAGTATCCGCACCCACAGCTCCAGATTGAGCAACATACTATCTATACACTCCTAAGGCCGCGCGCACGCGGCTTGATAAAGCGTCCCCGCCTTCGCGCACGGCGCGGGCGGCGGACTTGGCAAAGCGCGCAGGATACGTCAGCGCGCGATGAAGCCGAGCTTCTTATACACCTTGCGCAGGGTTTTCCAGGCGTCGGCGCCGGCCTTCTCCGCGCCCATGCGGTAGACGCCCTCGAGATAGGCCTTGTCCTTGAGTATGCGCGCGGTTTCGGCCTGGATGGGACGCAGCAGCTCCACAACGGCCTCGCCGACGGCGGCCTTGAACGCGCCGTAGCCCTTACCGGTGAAGTCGCGCTCGATCTGCTCGAAGCTCTCGCCGGTGGCGGAGGAGTAGATCTGCATGAGGTTCGCGACGCCGGGCTTGTTCGCCGGGTCGAAGCGCACACAGTTTTCCGACGTGTCGGAGTCGGTGACGGCGCGCTTGAACTTGCGCATGACGTCCTCGGGCTTTTCAAGCAGGTGGACGCAGCCGTTGGGGTCCTTGTCGGACTTGGACATCTTGCTGGTGGGGTCCTGCAGGCTCATTATGCGCGCCCCGACGCGGGGGATGTAGGCCTGGGGGACCTTGAAGGTCTCGCCGTAGACGTTGTTGAAGCGTATGGCCACGTCGCGCGTCAGCTCCACGTGCTGCTTCTGGTCGTCGCCGACGGGGACAAAGTCGGTCTGGTAGAGCAGGATATCGGCGGCCATGAGCGCGGGATAGGTAAAGAGGCCGCCGTTGATGTTGTCGGCGTGCTTGGCGCTCTTGTCCTTGAACTGCGTCATGCGGCTCAGCTCGCCGAACATGGTGTAGCAGTTGAGCACCCAGCCCAGCTCGGCGTGGCAGGGGTTGTGGCTCTGGATAAAGAGCGTGACCTTCTCCGGGTCGAGGCCGCAGGCGATGTACTGCGCCAGCTGCTCCATGGTGCGCCGCCTGAGGTCGGCCGGCACCTGGCGCACGGTGATGGCGTGCATATCCACGATGCAGTAATAGGCGTTATAGTCGTCTATCATATCGACCCAGTTCTTTATCGCGCCCATGTAGGAGCCAAGGGTCAGGTCGCCGCTGGGCTGGATGCCCGAGAACATTATCTTCTTTTCGCCGAGATTCTTTTCTTCCATTGTCGATTCCTCTTTTGCTTTTCGTCTTGCGCTTTTCCTCCCGCCGCGTGCGGAGGGGGTTACAGGCGAATTGGCCGCCTCTAGCCCGGGACGGCGCGGACCGGCGCCGTGGCTGGGCATAACTAAGCGCATTGTACCACACAGCGGCATAATTTGCAATGCGCCTTGACAAAGACGGGGTTAAAATATAATATGTACTAGCCAAAAGGCAAATCATAGCTTAAGAGGGATCACAGTGAAAGACAAACAGTGGTTTGAAGATATGGAGGCGCGCATCCCGCGCGGCGAGGTGCGTACGCGCTTCGCGCCCAGCCCCACGGGCTATATGCACGTCGGCAACCTGCGCACGGCGCTGTACACCTACCTCATAGCCCGCGCGAACGGCGGCAAGTTCATCCTCCGCATCGAGGACACCGACCAGGGCCGCCTGGTCGAGGGCGCGGTGGACGTCATATACAAGACTCTCGCCGAGTGCGGCCTTCACCACGACGAGGGCCCGGACGTCGGCGGCCCTGTCGGCCCCTATGTGCAGACCGAGCGCCGCGGCCTGTACATGGACTACGCCGAGCTGCTCATGGAGCGCGGCCACGCCTACCGCTGCTTCTGCGAGCACACCGACCACGACGAGAAGGAGGCTGATGAAAAGGCCGGCAGGTTCGAAAAGGCCGCCGACCCCTGCCGCAGCCTCTCGAAGGAGGAGTCCGACGCGCGCGCCGCGGCGGGCGAGAGCTTCGTCATACGCCAGCGCATACCCGAAAGCGGCTCGACGACCTTCCACGAC
>CALWYT010000017.1 GCA_944385835.1 uncultured Oscillospiraceae bacterium
CAGCTGCCGGAGATGGCCAGCGCGAGGGAGATGTGCAGCACGTCCATGCCCTTCTCGGCGAAGGGCCGCCAGAAGTCGAGGAACTCGCCGGGGTTGATCTGGCTGGTCTTGGCCACGCCGCCCGCGCGCATGAGGTCGTAGAACTGGCGGAAGCTCTCCTCCGTCATGCCGTCGGTCATCTGCGCCCCGTCCATGGTGAAGGGCATATGATAGGGGATTACGCCGATCTCGCGGCACTTCTCAAGCGAGAGATCACAGCCGGAGTCGGCGGTAATCTGGTAGGGATACTCAGTCATTCATCTTGCCATCCTTTCGGGAACATTGGCCAAATTATAGACCAAATCCCGGCAGTTAGCAAGCACTATTTTGAATATGGGCCGGCTTTTTTTCAACACAGCGGGGCGTGTACGGCGTTTTCTGTACTTTCGTAAATTTTTTGGCCGGGCAGCCGGCTTTTATCGTTGAAAATGACAGCGTAGGATGTTATACTGTCTCCAGGATAACTGCGTTTTTAAAACCGCAGCATAGGAGGAAGGTAAAATGACTCTTAAAGAGCTGGAGCTTACGGCGGCCAAGGGCAGGCTGCTGGGGCTCGAAATGGTCTACCGCGCTGCGAGCGGACACATAGGCGGTTCCCTCTCCGCGATGGACATCCTGACGGAGCTGTACTTCGAGGTCATGAAGGTTGACCCGGCCCAGCCGGGCGACCCCGGCCGCGACCGCTTCGTCATGAGCAAGGGCCACTGCACCCCGGGCCTCTACCCGGTGCTGGCGCTGCGCGGCTATTTCCCGGTCGAAGAGCTGGAGCTTTTCCGCAGCATTAAGGGGCATATGTCCGGCCACCCCGACATGGTCCATGTCAAGGGCGTGGATATGTCCACCGGCTCCCTGGGCCAGGGCCTGGCCTGCGCGGGCGGCATGGCCCTCGCCGGCAAGCTGGACGGCAGGGACTACCGCGTCTACGCCCTGATGGGCGACGGCGAGATAGAGGAGGGCGAGATCTGGGAGGCCGCGATGGCCGCCGCCAAGTACAAGCTCGACAACCTCTGCGGCATCGTTGACGTCAACGGCCTGCAGATAGACGGCGCCACCGCCGACGTCATGCCCAGCGAGCCGCTGGACGCCAAGTTCGCCGCCTTCGGCTGGCACGTGATAAAGGCCGACGGCCACAATTTCGAGAGCCTGCGCGCCGCCTTCGCCGAGGCGGAGACCGTCAAGGGCCGGCCCAGCGTGATAATCGCCCGCACCGTCAAGGGCAAGGGCGTGTCCTTCATGGAGAACGAAGCCGGCTGGCACGGCAAGGCGCCGAACGCCGAGCAGTACGAGGCCGCGCACGCCGAGCTTGCGGCCGCCGTCGAGAAACTGGAGGTGGAGTAAATGGAGAAGATAGCCACACGCGGAGCTTACGGCGAAGAGCTTGTCAAACTGGCCGAGGAGTATCCTGAGCTGGTGGTGCTCGACGCCGACCTGGCCGGCGCCACGATGACCAAGGGCTTTGCCAAGGCCTACCCCGGGCGCTTCTTTGACATGGGCATAGCCGAGGCCGATATGATGGGCTTTGCGGCGGGCCTCGCCGCCTGCGGGAAGAAGCCCTTTGCCAATTCCTTTGCCATGTTCACCGCCGGCAGGGCCTGGGAGCAGGTGCGCAACTCCATCGCCTACCCGCATCTGAACGTCAAGTGCGTCGGCTCTCACGGCGGTCTCTCCGTCGGCGAGGACGGAGCCACTCACCAGTGCGTGGAGGACCTGGCGCTGATGAGCGCCATCCCCGGTATGCTGGTGCTCAACCCCTGCGACGGCCCCGAGATGCGCAAGGCCGTGCGCGCCCTGCTGGAGTACGACGGGCCGGCCTATATGCGCCTGGGCCGCATGGCCGTCGAGAGCGTGACCGACGAGGTCGCCGGCTATGAGTTCGCGCTGGGCAAGGCCGCAATGCTGCGCGACGGCACGGACGTCACCCTCGCCGCCACCGGCCTGATGGTGCAGCGCGCCATGGCCGCGGCAGAGATCCTCGCCGCCAAGGGCGTCTCCGCCCGCGTGCTCGACGTCCACACGATAAAGCCCCTCGACACCGAGGCCATCCTCGCCGCCGCGAAGGACACCGGCTGCATCGTCACCAGCGAGGAGCACAGCGTCATGGGCGGCCTGGGCAGCGCCGTCGCCGCCTTCCTCTCCGAGACCTGCCCCGTCCCCGTCGTGCGCCACGGCGTCAACGACGAATTCGGCCGCAGCGGCAAGGCCCTCGAGGTGCTGGAGGCCTACGGCCTCACCGCCGAGGTCATGGCCGAGAAGGCCCTCAAGGCCATGGAGCTGAAGAAGGGCTGAGACGAAGGATTGTCAAACACGGCACAATCTCCGGCGCTTTTTCGTGGATTGTTGTGCAGAACGCTGAGATTTTACCAGAATTTTCGGAGTATTTAATAATTGCTAAGCGCCGTCCCCTGTACTAAAATAGTCTGAGATGGCACGGAAGCGAGAGGTGCGAGGCCGCGGACTGCATATCCGCGCCCCGCGCCTTTTTATTTGCGCGCAGCGGCGGGCGCCGCGACGCGGGAACCAGGCATATCAAAGGGGGGCAAGGCATGAAGTACATCATGGCCCTGGACCAGGGTACGACCAGCTCGAGGTGCATACTGTTTGACCGCGCGGGGCGGATATGTTCGTCGGCGCAGAAGGAGTTCAAGCAGTATTACCCCCGCCCGGGCTGGGTGGAGCACGACGCGCAGGAGATATGGGACACGACGCTGGAGGTGGCGCGCACCGCGCTGCTGAAGCTCAAGGCCCCGGCGGCCGACGTCGCGGCCATAGGCATAACCAACCAGCGCGAGACCACGGTGGTCTGGGACCGGGCGACCGGCCGCCCGGTCTGCCCGGCCATAGTCTGGCAGTGCCGCCGCACGAGCGGCATGGTGGACGAGCTGGTGCGCGCCGGCTATACGGAGCTTATCCGCTCGCGCACGGGCCTGGTCCCGGACGCGTATTTTTCCGGCACCAAGCTGCGCTGGATACTGGAGAACGTCCCCGGCGCCAGGGAGCGCGCCGAGGCGGGGGAGCTGCTCTTCGGCACGGTGGACTCCTGGCTCATATGGAAGCTCACCGGCGGCGCGGCGCACGTCACGGACTATACGAACGCCAGCCGCACGATGCTCTTCGACATACACCGCCTGTGCTGGGACGGCGAGCTGCTCTCGTTGCTGGGGATACCACGGGCCATGCTGCCGGAGCTTCGTCCATCCAGCCAGGTCTACGGCTGGACGCCCTTCGAGCTGCTGGGCGGGGAGATCCCCGTCGCGGGCGCGGCGGGCGACCAGCAGAGCGCGCTGTTCGGCCAGTGCTGCTTTGAGCCTGGGGATATGAAGAACACCTACGGCACGGGCTGCTTCCTGCTCATGAACACCGGCGCGCGGCCCGTGGAGAGCAAAAACGGCCTGCTCACGACCGTCGCGGCCTCGCTGCCGGGGCCGCCGCAGTACGCGCTGGAGGGCAGCGTTTTCACCGCGGGTGCGGCCGTGCAGTGGCTGCGCGACGAGCTGGGCGTGATCTCCAGCGCCGCGGAGAGCCGCGAGTACGCCGAAAGCGTGCCGGACACGGCGGGCGTCTACGTGGTGCCGGCCTTCACCGGCCTCGGCGCGCCCTACTGGGACCAGTACGCGCGCGGCATGATAACGGGCATAACGCGCGGCTTCTCTCGCGCGCACCTGGTGCGGGCCACTCTGGAGAGCATAGCCTACCAGACCTGCGACATCTGCCGCGCCATGGCCAGCGACGCGCGCGTGCCGCTCACGCAGCTCAAGGTGGACGGCGGGGCCTCGGCCAACGACTTCCTCATGCAGTTCCAGAGCGACGTGCTGGGCGCGCAGGTGCTGCGCCCCGAGTGCATAGAGACCACCGCGCTGGGCGCGGCCTTCCTGGCCGGGCTGGCCGTGGGCTTCTGGAAGGGCCTCGGCGACGTGCGCTCAAGCTGGGAGTGCGCCCGGGTGTTCTCGCCGGAGATGGACTGCGCGCGGCGCGAGGAGCTGCTCGGCGGCTGGCACCGCGCCGTGGCCTGCGCGCGCGGCGCTGCCCGGACGGACGGCGTTTGAAAAAACGGCCGGGCTGTGCTATTATAATCTCGCCGCCTGGGCGGCGCCTCATTAAACGGAGGGAGACAAGCTATGATACTTAACTGCGAGCGGTACTCCGGCCCCTGCGCCTGCGGCCGGGAGCATCCGCTTGAAACCAGGCTGGTGGCCGTGGACTACGGCTGCCTGCGCGAGTTTGAAAGCTATATGGCGCGCTGCGGCCTCACCGGCAGGCGCACCGTGCTCTACGATACCAACACCTACAACCTGCCGAACATGGTCCACGTGCGCGCGGACCGCGAGATCGTCCTCGAGGCCAGGGGCCTGCACTCGGAGAAGAACGCCATCGAGGCCGTCATGCCGCAGCTGGCGGACGCGGACGTCATCATAACTGTCGGCAGCGGCACGCTTATGGACTTCGCGCGCTACCCGGCGTACAAGCTGGGCGTGCCTTTCGTCGCGGTGCCGACCCTGGCCAGCTCCGACGGCTTCACGGCCAACGTCTGCTCCGTGGTAGTGGACGGCCATAAGGAGAGCATCCCGATGAAGGCGCCGCGCCTGGTCGTGGCCGACCTCGACATCATCGCCAACGCGCCGCAGCACCTCACGGTCAGCGGCATAGCGGACATACTCGCCAAGTACGTGTCGCTGGCCGACTGGCAGATAGCCCACCTGGTATCGGGCGAGTACTACTGCGAGCGCACCGCCGGCGTGGCGCGCCGCGCGCTGAAGCTCATGACCGGCTGCGCCGAGCGGCTGCTGCGCGGCGAGAGGCCGGACTTTGCGGCCATGACCATGTCGCAGATGCTGGCCGGCCTCTCCATGCAGCTGCTGGGCAACTCCCGCGCCGCCTCGGGAGCGGAGCACCTGGTGGCCCATCTTGTGGAGATGAAGCCGCCGCGCTTTGAGGGCGCGCACGGCGTCCACGGCGAGTGCGTCGGCGTAGGGACGGTGCTGTGCGCGGGCGAGTACCACCGCCTGGCGGCGCTGACCCCGCGCGCCAGGCCCTACGCGCCACTGGACGAGGGGTGGGTGCGCGAGAAGTTCGGCCCCCTGGCCCCCGGCATACTCAAGGCCAACGAGGACGACTGCCTCGCCGGCTTCGACCCGGAGAACATCGTCGCGCACTGGGACGAGATACGCGCCATAGTCGCCGGGATACCCTCGCAGCAGTGGTTTATCGACACGCTCCGCGGGCTGGGCGGCAAGTACCGCCTCTCCGACATAGGCATAGACGAGTCGCTCGGCGGCGAGGTGCTGGAGATTTCCGCCGCCATCAGGAACCGCCTGACCCTCATGCGTATGCGCAGGGTGCTGGATTTCGGGGAGGAGTGAGCCTATGCGCGTTTGCGTTTTCGGCGCGTCCAGCAAGGACATAGCGCAGGTATACTTCGACGGGGCGTTCGCCCTGGGCGAGCTGCTGGCCCAGCGCGGGCATGAGATAATTTTCGGCGGCGGGGCCAGCGGCCTCATGGGCGCGGCGGCCCGCGGCGCGCGGAGCGCCGGGGGGCGGCTCATCGGCGTGGCGCCGCGCTTCTTCGACCAGCCGGGCGTGCTCTTCGACTGCGACGAGATGGTGTTTACGGAGACCATGGGCGAGCGGAAAAAGGCTATGGAGGACATGGCCGAGGCCTTTGTTACGCTGCCGGGCGGCATAGGCACCTTCGAGGAGTTTTTCGAGGCCCTGACTCTCAAGCAGCTGGGCCGGCACGCCAAGGCCATGGCCCTGCTGAACACCAACGGCTACTACTCCGAGCTGGAGGCCCTGATGCGCCGGGCTGTGCGCGAGGAGTTCCTCACGCCGGACGGGAAGGCGCTCTACGAGACGTTCGACGACCCAGCTGCGCTCGCAGATTACATAGAGTCCTACCGCGGCGAGCTGAAGGAGGTCTGGAAGGAGAAAATCCTGGGCTGATATGCGCAAGAGAAAGAGAATTGGCATAGCCGCGCTCCTGGCCCTCTCGCTGCTGCTGGGAGGCTGCGGCGCGCACGTACAGGGCGAGCTGCCGGAGCCCGTGGCGCCGAGCGCAGCGTGGGCGACGCCCACGCCGGAGCCGACGCCGTCGCCCACGCCGGAGCCGCAGGACGAGTACTACGTCATCTCCATGTGCGGCGACTGCACGCTCAGCTCCAGCCAGCGCGAAAACACGTTCGAAACCGTCGTGGACGGGGACATGGCCTACCCCTTCTCCGGGGTCAAGGAGTTCTTCGAGGCGGACTATCTGACCATCGCGAACCTGGAGTGCTCGCTCTCCGAGGAGCCGCTCTACGGCAGCTCCACCTTCCAGTTCTGCGGCGACGCGGAGAACGCGCAGATGCTGCTGGAGGGCGGAGTGGACTTCGTCACGCTCGCCAACAACCACACCATGGACTTCGGGCAGAAGGGGCTGGACAGCACCATGGCCGTGCTGGACGGCTACGGCATACCCTACACCCCGCCCGACGGGAGCTACATATACGAAGCGGAGGGCGGCCTGCGCGTGGGCCTCTACGCCCCGCCCTGGTACGCCTCAAACGACACCATCGCGGCCGGCGTCTCCGCTCTCGCGGCCGACCCGGAGGTGGAACTGGTCGTCTGCCTGATGCACTGGGGCATGGAGGGGACCTACCGCCCCTGGGGCCACCAGACCAGCGCGGCGCAGGCCGCCGTGGACGCGGGCGCGGACATTGTCTACGGCTCGCACCCGCACGTGCTGCAGCCCGTGGTAGAGCTGGACGGGGCCTACGTCGTCTACTCGCTGGGGAACTTCGTGTTCGGCGGGAACACCGCCCCGCGCGACAGGGACACCGCCATCGTCCAGTTCACGGTCAAGCGCGCCGCCGACGGCGCGGTGAGCGTGGAGGGCTGGGAGGCCATACCCTGCAGCGTGTCCTCCACGCCCGTGACCAACGACTTCCGGCCCGAGCCGTATGAGCCGGGGACGGAGGAGTACGAGCGCACGATGAGCAAGCTCCGCGGGACCTACACCGGCCCCGACCTGACTATAGACTACTCCGAGTACCGCGAGTCGCCCAGCCCCGCGCCGGAGACGGCGCAGGAATCTTCCCCTGCGGAGGGAGGCGGAGAAAATGAAGGCTGAACGGCCCTTCCCGGGCGTCAGCGTCTCGAATAAGGCCGAGCGCAGCCTGCGCGCCGGGCATCCCTGGCTGTACGCCGAGGAGATACTCTCCGTGAGCGGCGAACTCAGCCCCGGAGGGATAACCGACGTGTTCTCGCTCAAGGGGGCGTGGCTCGGCGCGGGGATCTACTCGCCCGCGAGCAAGATCGCCGTGCGGGTCCTGTCCGATAACGCCAACGAGCGCTTTACGGACGCCTTTTTTGAGCGGCGCGTGCGCTATGCGCTGGAGTACCGCCGCCGCGTCATGGGCGGGGACTTCAACGCCTGCCGCCTTGTGTTCGGCGAGGCCGACGGCCTGCCCGGCGTGACGGTGGACAGGTTTGAGGACGTGCTGGCGGCGCAGATCCTGTCCCTGGGCATGGAGCAGCGCAAGGGCCTTATCTACCGCGCCCTGGTCTCGCAGCTGGCGGAAATGGGCGTGGCGATACGGGGCGTCTATGAGCGCAGCGAATCTCCCCTCCGCGCCAAGGAGGGGCTGGAGGACGTCACCGGCTGGTACGAGGGCCTGCCGCACTCGGGCGGGACGGAGACGCTCATAACCGAAAACGGAATAAAGTACACGGTAGACTTCGCAAACGGGCAGAAGACGGGCTTTTTCCTCGACCAGAAGTATAACCGCCGCGCCGCGGCGCGCATAGCGCCGGGCCTGCGCGTCCTGGACTGCTTTACGCACACCGGCTCCTTTGCGCTCAACTGCGCCGCTGCCGGGGCCGAGCACGTCACCGCCGTGGACGTCAGCGAGAGCGCCGTGGCGCTCGCCCGGGCAAACGCCGCGCTCAACGGACTGGAGGGAAACATGGACTTCCTAGCCGCCGACGTCTTTGAGCTGCTGCCCCGGCTCCTGGAGGAGGGGGCGAAGTACGACTTCATCATACTCGACCCTCCGGCGTTCACCAAGTCGCGCCGCACCGTGAAGAGCGCCGGGCGCGGCTACAAGGAGATAAACTACAGGGCCATGCGCCTGCTGCCTCGCGGCGGCTACCTGGCCACGGCCTCCTGCTCGCACTTCATGGACAGCGAGAGCTTTGAGCATATGCTCCGCGCCGCGGCGCACGACGCCAATGTGACGCTGCGCGAGGTGGAGGTGCGCAAGCAGGCGCCCGACCACCCCGTACTCTGGAGCGTCCCGGAGACGGAGTACCTGAAGTTCTACATTTTCCAGCTGGTCTGAGCCGTGCGGCGCACAAGAATTGCCCGCTTGCGGCGGACACGGTACTTGGAGTATAATCAGCGTATAAATATCTGTTGGGAGGACTGATCTATGGATTTCCTGGAGCTTGCCCGGGCGCGATACGCCTGCAAGAAGTTTGACGGCCGGCCGGTGGAGGCCGCGCAGCTGGAGCGCATACTGGAGGCCGGACGCCTGGCCCCCACGGCGAAGAACCTGCAGGAGCAGCGCGTGTACGTGCTGCGCTCGCCGGAGAGCCTCGCGGCGGTGGATTCCGTCACGCCCTGCCGCTACGGCGCGGCGACGGTGCTCGCCGTGGCCTACGACAGCCGCGAGCTGTACGTCTATCCCGGCGGGAAGCGCGATTCCGGCGTCGAAGACGCGGCGATAGTGGCCACGCACATGATGCTGGCGGCGAAGGCCGAGGGCGTGGACAGCTGCTGGCTAAACCGCTTCGACCCCGACGAGGCCGCGAAGGCGCTGGGCCTCCCCGAGCACGAGACGCTTGTCATGCTGCTCGACCTCGGCTACGCCGCCGAGGGCGCGGGGCCGCTGCCAAACCACGGCAGCCGAAAGCCCCTGGAGGAAACCGTGAGCTATATCTGAGCGGAGGCGCGCACCGCGCGAAAGGCCCCCGGTCCGCAATGGACCGGGGGCCTCTGCTCGCTTTGGGGCGCGGCTTACTTCGCGACGGCGTCCTTGAGGGCCTTGCCGGCCTTGAAGAGCGGGGCGCGGGAAGCGGGGATGGTGATCTCCGCGCCGGTCACGGGGTTGCGGCCGCTGCGCTCGGCGCGGTTCTTGACGTCAAAGCTGCCAAAGCCGACGAGGGAGACCTTTTCGCCCGCCACAAGCTCGTTCGTGATGGTCTCGAAGGTCGCGCTGACGGCCTTCTCGGCGTCCTTCTTGGAGAGTCCGGCCTTCTCGGCTACGGCGGCGATAAGTTCAGCCTTGTTCATTGGTATTCCTCCTGAAACATTTTTGGCCCGCTGCGCGCTGGGCGCGCCCGCGGCGCCGGTTTTTATATGTTAACCCGCAGAAAAGCGCGGATTACTCACTCGAAAGTTACCGGGACAGGCTCCTTGCCCTCGAGGTCGTGCCTGGCCTGCTGGTAGATCTCCTCCATCTGGCCGAGACTCATGTCCTCCAGCTTCAGCCCGCGCTCGGCGGCGTGCCGCTCAAGATAGCTGAAGCGGCGCAGGAACTTGCCGCAGGCGGCGTGCATAAGCTCCTCGCTGTCGAGCTTGAAAAAGCGCGCGACGTTGACCGCGGAGAAGAGCACGTCGCCCAGCTCCTCCTTAATATTCTCCACATCGCCGGCGTCTATACCCTCCTGCAGCTCGCCGACCTCCTCGCGCAGCTTGTCCATCGCGCCGGAGACGTCGGGCCAGTCGAAGCCTATCTTGGCGGCCTTGTTCTGTATCTTCTCGGAGCGCATCAGGCCCGGCAGGCCGCGGGGTATGCCCTCCATCGCGCCCGCGACGCTCTGGCCGCGGTCGGCACGCTTGATGGCGTCCCAGTTGGCGAGCACCTCCTCGGGCGTGTCGGCCTTGACCGCGCCGAAGACGTGGGGATGGCGGTGTATGAGCTTCTTGCAGGCCTCGTCGGAGATGTCGTCGAGGTCGAAGCCGCCGTGCTCCTTCGAGATGCTGGCGTGGAAAATCACCTGCATCAGCAGGTCGCCCAGCTCCTCGCGCAGATGCGCCGCGCTGCCCTCGTCTATGGCGTCGCAGACCTCCCAGGCCTCCTCGACTGCGTTGTGCCGGAGGCTCTCGTGCGTCTGTTTGATGTCCCAGGGGCAGCCGCCGGGGCCGCGCAGGACGTCTATGAGGCGTATGAAGTCGCTCAAGCCGTATCTCTCTTTGAATTCCCAATCGACCATGTTCTGACCCTCTATCGCGTTATTTTATGTGCAGTATCCGCGCGAGCTTCTCGCCCTTTGGGATGAGCCGCATATCGTCGCGGGTTATGGCGCGCAGCGCTATCACAAGCACGAGGTAGACCACGACGGCGACGCCTATGGCCGCGAGCATGGCGAGCGCCGTGGCCATGCCGCCCTCGCCCAGCAGCCCGGAGCCGAGGCCGTAGCCGGCCCAGGCCGCGAGGCCCATAGCCGCGGTGGCGGCTGCGGGGCGCAGGAGTATGCGCGCGAGGCTGGGCCTTTCGGGCAGGCGGCGGATGAGAAAGACGAAGTTCATCGCGCACATCACCGCGTAGCAGGCGAGCGTGCCTATGGGCGCGCCGAGTATGTTTATGGCGGGGTTGGCTACCAGCACCCAGTTGACGGCTATCTTGACGACGCCGCCCGCGACCATGGAGTAGATCGGGTACTTCTCGTTGCCTCCGGCCTGGAGTATGGCGTTGGTCATGAGCGCCATGCAGACGAAAAAGCTGGCCGCGCCCATGATGGCCAGCAGGGCGGGACCCTGCTCGTTGCTGCCGGGGTAGACCGTGCTCATTATCGGCGCGGAGAGGATGGAGAGGCCCGCGCCCATGGGCAGGGCGAGCACGACGGCTATGCGCATGGAGTCCTCCGCGATGCGGGCCGCGTCGTGGCGGCGGCCGAGGGCCATCGCGGCGGAGATCGCCGGGACGACGGAGATGGTCAGCGGCGTTATGAAGCTGGCCGGGAGGTTATACAGCGTCTGGGCCTTTCCGTAGACGCCGAAAAGCTCCGTCGCGGCCTGCTCAGTAAAGCCGGCCGCGTCCTGCAGCCGGCCCATGCAGAGGCCGGTGTCGATGAGGTTTATAAGCGAGAGTACGCTGGAGCCGAGGGTTATCGGTATGGCCACGCGCAGCAGCGTGCCGAGTATCCTCCTGCGGCTCTCCGGCGTGTCCGAGCCTTCGCGGCCGGAGCCGTAGTAGCGGCGCTTGCAGTAGAACATATAGCCGAGCGCCACGACGGAGCCGACCGTGACGCCGAAGATCGCGCCGGCGGAGGCCGTCTTAAGGTCGCCCGAGACGCGCAGCAGGTACCAGGCCAGCGCCAGGCCGGCGGCGACCTTGGCCAGCACCTCGAGCACCTGGCCGACCGTGGTGGGGGTCATGTTCTCGTGGCCCTGGCAGTAGCCGCGATAGGCGCTGGCGAGGCACACCAGCAGCACGGCGGGGCTGAGCGCGAGGATGCTGCTCTCAGCGCCGGGATTGTTCAGCATACCGGCGAGCGCGGTGGGGAAGAGCGCCATGATCAGCGTGCAGACCGCGCCTATAACGAAGAAGGTGCGCCAGGCCACGGAGAAGGTGCGCCGCACCTGGTTGGGCCGGTTCATCGTATTGGCCTCCGCAATCATGCGCGAGAGCGCCACGGGCAGGCCGGCGGTGGCCACGGTCAGGAATACGCCGTATATGTTGTAGGCGGTGAGGAAATAGGCGTAGCCGGTGTCGCCGAGGATGTTGCCCAGCGGTATCTTGTAGATAGCGCCCAGTATCTTCATAATCACGACGCCGGCGGCGCGTATCGCCGCGCCCTGGAGATAATTCTGCTTTTTGGGTTCGGACAAGTCTGCCCCTCCAATCCGGCCCAAGCGGACCGTTTGCTTACTCTACACTAAAATTATGAAAAAATCAAGTAAATATGCCGCGCGTTTCGCCCTCCGGCGCGATTTTGTGCATTTCATGGACAGACCACCGGCAAAAAGGGGCCTCCCGAGCGGGAAAAACGCCCTCCAGACGGCTGTCCCAAAGCATGAGAAGGCCCGCCGTCCTTCCGGCCGGCGGGCCTTCTCACGCTTTGGGGCTTACTTCAGGCCGAAGAAGGCCACGGCTATCGCGCCGGGGCCGGCGTGCGTGCCTATCACGCTGCCCACGACCGATATGGGCAGCTCGCTGGCGCGGCCCTCCCAGAGCCGCCGGCTGTCGTCGCGGTACTTGAGCAGCGTGGCGTCGCTCAGGCCGGAGTAGCCGAGCGCGTAGGGCATGGAGAAGTCCACGCCGTGCTTCTCGATGAGCTGCGAGAGCAGGTTCGTCCCATTCTTGGAGCCGCGCGCCTTGCCTATGACGGCCACCTCGCCGCCGCGAAGCGTCACGACGGGCTTTATCGAGAGCAGGCCGCCGGCGAGGGCGGCCGCGCCGGAGATACGCCCGCCGCGCTTGAGGTACTCCAGCGTGTCCAGCAGCGCGATGACCTGCGCGCGCTCCCGCGCCGCCTCCGCCAGGGCGAAGGCCTCGTCCAGGCCCCTGCCCTCCGCGGCCAGGCGGGCGGCGTAGCGCGCGAGAATCTGCGCGCCGATGGTGACGCTCCGGCTGTCCAGCACGCGCACCCGGCCGGGGAAGTCCTCCGCGGCGATGCACGCGCTCTGGTACGTGCCGGAGAGCCGGGAGGAGAGGGTCAGCGCCAGCACGTCGCTGCCCTCGCCCGTCAGCCGCTCAAATTCCCGGGAAAAGTCGGAGGGGGAAGCCTGGCTGGTCGTGGGCAGCTCGTCGCTCTCTATCAGCCGCTCGTAAAACTCGCGCGGCGTGATGTCCACGCCCTCGGTAAATTCGCGCTCGCCGAAGCGCACGCTCAGGCGCACGACGGAGACGCCCAGCTCCTCTAGCTGCTCCGCGGTGAAGTCAAAGGTGGAGTCCACCAGTATCTTAAGAGCCATAATAACCTCCATTAAAGTTGAGTGCTCAACAACTATACCCCGTCCTTGTTGACTTGTCAAGTGCAAAGTTGTATTATGTAACGGAGGTGGGAGAGATGTATGACACGGAACGTTTTTACGACTTCAGCGGGCTGGTGGCGCAGGCCGGCAAGGCCCTGCGGGCGGCCCAGGAGAAGTATATGAAGGGTTTCGGGCTGAGGAGCGTGCATGTGAGCTGTATGCTGCACCTGCTGGGCGCGCCGGAGGGCCTTAGCGCCACGGAGCTGAGCGAGCTGTGCGGCGTGGACCGCGCGCAGATCTCGCGCGTGACGTCGGAGCTGCTGGGCCAGGGCCTGCTGCGCGAGACGGAGCCGGGCGGCAAGCGCCGCTACAGGGGCGCGCTCGCGCTGACCGGGGCGGGCCGGGAGAGGGCCGAGGCGATGAACGCCATTGTCGCCGACAGGCTGGCCTTTGTCTCCGAGGGCCTGGACGCGGAGGACGTCGAGGCCTTCTACCGCGTGTTCCGCACGATTGTCGGCAGGCTGCGCGACGCCTGAGCGCGGGAAATAAACTTTGACGGAGGGAGAAAGATGCGCGACTGCAAAAAGAGCTGCCGCATCGCCGTGGCGCAGGCCGCACCGGTGATGTTCGACGCTGCGGCCTGCACAGAGAAGGCGCTGCGGCTTATCCGCGAGGCCGCCTCCAACGGGGCGGAACTCATCGTATTCCCGGAGCTGTTCATCCCGGGCTATCCCTACGGGCTGACCTTCGGCTTCACCGTGGGACACAGGGACGAGCGTATGCGCGGCGACTGGGCGCGCTATGCGGCGAACTCTATCCTGGTCCCGGGGCCGGAGACCGAGGCGCTGTGCGCGGCGGCGCGCGAGTCCGGCGTATGGCTGAGCGTGGGCGTGTCCGAGCGCGACGCGGCGACGGGTACGCTCTACAACTCCAACCTGTTCATAACGCCGGAGGGGGAGCTGCACTCCTGCCACCGCAAGCTCAAGCCCACGGGCGCCGAGCGCGTGGTGTGGGGCGACGCAAACCGGGCCTATTTCCCCGTGGCGGAGACGCCCTGGGGCGTGATGGGCGCCATGATTTGCTGGAAGAGCTATATGCCCCTCGCCCGCGCGGCGCTGTACGAGAAGGGCGTCGCCCTCTACGTGTCGCCGAATACGAACGACAACGAGGAGTGGCAGGCGACCGTCAGGCACATCGCGCTGGAGGGGCGCTGCTATTTCATAAACTGCAATATGTTTTTCACCCGGGATATGTACCCGGACTGGCTTCACGCGCCGGGGGAGCTGGCCGCCCTGCCGGAGACCGTCTGCCGCGGCGGCAGCTGCATAGTGGACCCCTACGGGCATTACGTGACCGAGCCGCTGTGGGACCGCGAGGGCATAATCTATGCCCGGCTGGACATGGACGCCGTGGCGGCAAGCCGCATGGAGTTCGACCCCTGCGGCCACTACTCCAGGCCGGACGTGCTCCGGCTGGACGTGCTGGACGAATAGGAGGCGCGCATGGCTTTTCCATTTGACCCGAGCGTTTACCGCACCGCGTCGCAGCGGCGCTGCGTGCTGGCGAAGCGAGGCATGGTCTGCGCCAGCCAGCCGCTGGCCGCCCAGGCCGGGCTGGACATACTCCGCCGCGGCGGTAACGCCGTAGACGCCGCTATAGCCACCGCCGCCGCGCTGACGGTGGTGGAGCCGACATCCAACGGCGTGGGCGGCGACGCCTTCGCCCAGATCTGGATGGGCGGGCGGCTGTATGGGCTGAACGGCTCGGGACCCGCCCCGGCGCTGGCCGACGCGCAGTTCCTGCGCAAGTGCTTCGGGAGCATACCCGAGCAGGGCTGGTACGGCGTGACCGTACCCGGCGCGCCCGCCGCCTGGGCCGAGGCGCACCGCCGCTTCGGGCGGCTGCCCTTTGCGGAGCTGTTCACCAGCGCGATAAGCTACGCCGCCGAGGGCTGGCCGGTGGCGCCGGTCGTGGCCAGGCTCTGGCGCGGCGAGGCCGGGCGCTTCCGGCCGTACATGGCGGATGAGCTGTACTCGCCCTGGTTCGAGACCTTCGCGCCGGGCGGCAAGGCCCCTGAGGCGGGGCAGACGGTGCGCCTGCCGGACCTGGCGCGCACGCTGCGCTCCCTCGCGGCCACGGACTGCGAGAGCTTTTACCGCGGCGGGCTGGCCCGGGAGATAGACGCCTGGTCGCGAAAGACGGGCGGCTGGCTGCGCGAGGGGGACCTCGCCGCCTTCCGCGCCGAGTGGGTGGAGCCGCTGGGCGTGGACTACCGCGGCTACCGCGTCTGGGAGCTGCCGCCGAACGGCCACGGCCTGGTCGCGCTGATGGCCCTGGGCATATTGCAGGGCTTCCCGCGCCTGGACGCCTCGCCGGAGAGCGCGCACCGCGCCATAGAGGCGCTCAAGCTGGCCTACGCGGACGGGAAGCGCTACATTGCCGAGCGGCGGGACATGGACGTCCGGGCAGAGAGCCTGCTGGAGCCGGCCTACCTCGCGCGGCGCGGGGCGCAAATCGGCGCGAAGGCGCTGTACCCGGAACCGGGCGACCCGGACTGCGGCGGCACGGTGTACTTCTGCACGGCCGACGGCGAGGGGAACATGGTCAGCTGGATACAGTCCAACTACAAGAACTTCGGCTCCGGCGTCGTGATACCCGGCACGGGGATAGCCCTGCACGACCGCGGCTGCAACTTCAGCCTGGACAAGGCCTCGCCCAACTGCCTCGCGCCGGGGCGGCGGCCGTACCATACCATCATCCCCGGCTTCCTCACAAAGGACGGCGAGGCCGTCGGCCCCTTCGGGGTCATGGGCGCGTTTATGCAGCCGCAGGGGCATCTGCAGGTGATGATAAACCTGCTGGACCTGGGCATGAACCCCCAGGAGGCGCTGGACGCGCCGCGCTGGCAGTGGACGGAGGGCAGGAGCGTGGAGCTGGAGGACAGCTTCCCGGCGGGCGCCGCCGCCTCGCTCGCCGCCATGGGCCACGAGCTGAGCACGGGGGACAGCCTCGACTTCGGGCGCGGCCAGATGATCTGGCGCGACGGCGGCGGCGTCCTATGCGGCGCCACCGAACCCAGGGCGGACGGCGGGATAGCCGCATATTGACGCAAAAAGGCCGCGGGTCCGTTTTGGACCCGCGGCGCATCGCATCCGAGCCGGAGCGGCGGCCCTCAGCGGCGGCGCGAGGCGGCGCGGCTTTCCCATTCGCCGCGCTTTTCACGCAGCAGCTCGCCCAGGTCGCGGGTGGAGCGGAAGGGGCGGAAGAAGCGGTATTTCTCCCGCGCGGCCTCGCACTCCGCGCGCACCTGGGCCTTTATGCGCTCATAGCGCAGCACGACGCCGTACTCGGCGGCAAAGCGGCGCAGCCGCGCGGCGAGCTGTATGGAATGGGCCGCGTCTATGACGAACACGCCGTAGAAAAAGCCTATGACGAAGGAGAAAACCAGGTTGCGCGAGAGCCAGTCCAGCGCGCCGAGTATGTACGGATGGACGGCGAAGTAATACGCCGCCACCAGCGCCGCCCAGGCCAGGGAGAACTTCGGGCAGATAAGCCCGCGCACGTTGCCCCACTGGCCGCTGTAGTCCCAGAAGCGCATATTGAGCACCTTCAGGCCCAGCAGGCCCGCGGCGTACTCTATCGCGGTCATCGCCGCCGCGCCCGTGAGGAAGAGCAGCGCCCGCGTCCAGAACAGGCTCTCCAACGCGGAGTATTTCTCCAGCGAGACTATCAGGTACAGCGCGCACAGCCCGAAGCCGTACAGTGGGACGTAGGGGCCGGTGCAGAAGCCCGGGTTTATCCATTTCCGCTCCGGGTTGGCCGAGGAGAAGAAGCGGCGGAAAACAAGCTCCAGCACCCAGCCGAGCGTGGAGCCTGCGAAGAACAAAAACGACAGCGAGAGCAGCACATTCAATATCCGTTACCTCCATAAGCGCAAAAAAGCGGCGCCGGACGGCACTCGTCCGGCGCCGCGCCGCCATGCCAGGCGGGCAGACGGACCCGCGGGTACAGCGCGACCTACCTGCGCGGATACCCCTCAGGCGGCGCGCTCGCCCTCAGCGAGCGCATAGGCCGGATAGGTCTCGACCGGGACGGGGGAGAAGGTGATCCCGGGTACGAAGCCGGTCTCCGCGTCCACATAGCAGCTGTAGCTCAGCTCGTCAGCCTTGAACTCCAGCTCCCACAGCCCGTCGATAAGCTCGACGCGGTCAAACTCGGCGCATTCCTGTCCGGCCTCGTGCAGGGCGAGCAGCCTGGCGGCCTCGGAGGTGATGGCGAAAGAAGTGGAAGTATTGAAAGTCATTTTGATTAGCTCCTTTTCAGATTTGATGTATTTGAGCGGGTTGTTTTTGTTTTGTGAGCTTATAATACGGCGCGAACATTAAAGTAACGTTAAAAGCGAAAAGAAAAAATTTTTTTATTTTTCTGCAACGGACGGCGCGAGGGAAATAAAAAATCCACCCGCGCCGTCTCGCGGGTGGATTTCCCGATTGTGTTTTCGGATAAGGGGGGGACCCCGGGGGCTGTGCTGCGCCCCCGGGGCGCGTCCCGAACCGTTAGGGGGGAGAGTCCGGGACAAAAAAGAGAGGGGAAAAAGAGGTGTGCCGACGGCTCTCGCCGTCTACGCTTGTAATAATACAGGCGAAAAATTAACGAGTCATTATAATAATATGAGCAAAACGTGAATTCATGTGAATTATCTTTGAACAAAGCCCTTGCGCGCCGGCCGTGATGCGGATATAATAGGCGAGGCCCGCCGCGGGCCTAAAACGCGTATCGAGAAGGGGAAAGACATGAACAAGAAAAACATAGGAGCGGAGCCTATCTACGACGCCAGTACGCTGGGCGCGCCCAGGATGTTTATCCTCGGCGTGCAGCATATGTTCGCCATGTTCGGCGCGACCGTGCTGGTGCCGACGCTGACGGGCCTTTCGGTCAGCGTGACGCTGCTCTTCGCGGGCCTGGGTACGCTGCTCTTCCACCTGCTGGCCAAGGGCAAGGTCCCGGCCTTCCTCGGCTCCAGCTTCGCCTTCATCGGCGGCTACGCCGCGGTCGCGCCCATGCTGCTCGACGAGGCGGGCAACGCGACCAGACCCAACACCGAAATGCTGCCCTACGCCTGCTTCGGCGTGGCCTGCGCGGGCCTTGTCTACCTCGTGCTGGCGGCGGCCTTCAAGGCCTTCGGCGTCAGGCGCGTCATGCGCTTCTTCCCGCCGATTGTCACCGGCCCCATTATAATAAGCATCGGCCTCTCGCTCTCGAGCAGCGCGGTGGACAACTGCTCCGCCAGCTGGCCCGTGGCCATGGTGGCCATCCTGGTCGTCATCGTCTGCAACATCTGGGGCAAGGGCATGATCAAGATCATCCCCATACTCCTCGGCGTCATAGTGAGCTATGTGGTCGGCGGCATAGCCGGGCAGGTGGACTTCACCGCCGTGCGCGAGGCGGCCTGGATAGGCCTCCCCGTGACCTGGAGCGAGACGGTCTTCGGCCTCTTCGGCCGCGAGGATCTCGACGCCGGGCTGCTGCTCACCGCGGCTATCACGATAGTCCCGATTTCCCTCGCCACGGTGGTGGAGCACATCGGCGATATGTGCGCCATCTCCTCCACCTGCGAGCGCAACTATATAGAAGACCCCGGCCTGCACCGCACGCTGACGGGCGACGGCCTCGCCACCAGCCTCGCCGCCCTCTTCGGCGCGCCGGCCAACACCACCTACGGCGAGAACACCGGCGTCCTCGCGCTCAGCCGCGTCTACGACCCGCGCGTCATACGCATCGCCGCCGTGCTGGCGATTGCCGTCAGCTTCTGCCCCAAGTTCGCCGAGCTGGTCCACGCCATGCCCACCGCCACGATAGGCGGCGTCAGCCTCGTGCTCTACGGCATGATAAGCGCCGTCGGCGTGCGCAACGTGGTCGAGAACCGCGTGGACTTCACCAAGAGCCGCAACGTAATCATCGCCGCGCTCATACTCGTGCTCGCGATCGGCGTCACCTATTCCGGCGAGGGCGCGATACACATAGGCGCGGTCAGCTTCTCCGGCCTCGCCACCGCCGCCATTGTCGGCATAGTCCTCAACGCCATCCTCCCCGGCAAGGACTACGAGTTCGGCACCGACCTCCAGGGCGACACCAGCGTCAACTTCAAGGTGTGAGCGTCGGGAAATCCGCGCCCGCAATTGATCGGTTAGCCCTTGACAAATCGCGGATTTCGGGTATAATTGATAGGCCTGCCGGAAGGCGGGTTATCCTTGCCCGCGCCTGAGCGCGGGCCAAAAGTCCAGAAGGAGGTGCTCAAATGGCTAAAACAAGCGAAAAGTACGAAGTGATGTATATCCTCCGCCCCGACCTCAGCGAGGAGGATACCGCAGCCCTCGTCGAGAGGTTCAAGACGCTTGTCGAGCAGAACGGCACGCTTGATGAGATGGAGGAGATGGGTAAGCGCAAGCTCGCTTACGAGATCGACTATCTCACCGAGGGCTACTACGTGCTCGTCAAGTTCACCAGCGGCCCGGAGTTCCCGGCCGAGCTGGACCGTATCCTCGGCATTACCGACGGCGTCATCCGCAGCCTCATCACCAAGCGGCCCGAGTAAGGAGGGTTTGCAATGCTGAACCACATCGTCCTCATGGGACGGCTGACCCGGGACCCCGAGGTGCGCTACACGCAGTCGCAGATAACCGTCACCAGCTTCCGCATCGCCGTTGACCGCGACTTCGGCCGCGGCGAGGAGCGCCAGACCGACTTCATCGACGTCGTCGCGTGGCGCTCGACCGGCGAGTTCGTCGGCAAGTACTTCCGCAAGGGCAGCATGATCGTCGTCTCCGGGCGGCTTCAGATGCGCGAGTGGCAGGACAAGGACGGCAACAAGCGCGTCAGCGCCGAGGTCGTCGCCGACAACGTCTATTTTGGCGAAAGCGCCCGCCGCGACGGCGAGCCGCGCCAGGACGGCGGCTACAGCGGCGGCAGGGACGGCGGTTATGGCGGCAGGGACGGCGGCTACGGCGGCGGCAGGAGCGGCGGCTACGGCGGCCGCGAGGGCGGCGCTTACGGCGGCCGTGACAGCGGCGGCTACGGCGGACGCCAGGCCCCGGAGCGCGGCGGCGCCGGCGAAGGCGGCTCGGCTTTTTCCGAGCTGGACGACGGCGACGGCGAACTGCCGTTCTGATTGCGGCCGGCGCCGGAAGGCGACGGCACGCCGGAAGACGGAAAGTCGCGCGGCGGCGCCTGCGAAGGCGGCGCGCCGGGCGAAGCACATCACAACATCACTTTATTATGTACTGGAGGTATAACCTTGGCTTTCGATAACAAGAACAAGAGTCGCAAGCGCAAAAAGGTATGCCAGTTCTGCGTCGATAAGGTCGCGTACATCGACTACAAGGATTCCGCTAAGCTCCGCAAGTTCATGAGCGAGCGCAGCAAGATCCTGCCCCGCCGCACTACCGGCACCTGCGCCATGCACCAGCGCGAGCTGACCGAGGCCATCAAGCGCGCCAGTCAGATCGCCCTGCTGCCCTACGTCACCGACTGAGCTGAGACAGCAAAAGGCCCGGGATTCCCGGGCCTTTTTGCAGTATCGCTATTTTCCGGCCGGTACGCTTTCATCGCGCGCCACCCAGTCGCGGACGTGGATAAGCTCATACCCCGCCGCGCCGCGGCTGACCACAACCTGGGTGATTCCCGCGTTGATGATAAGCCGCTTGCACATCGAACAGGGCATGGTGTCGCCCAGGCACTCGCCGGTTTTCGCGTCGCGGCCGACCAGGTAGAGCGTCCCGCCCAGCATGTCCCGCCTCGCCGCGGAGATGATGGCGTTGGCCTCCGCGTGGACGCTGCGGCACAGCTCGTAGCGCTCCCCCGAGGGGATGCCCAGGTCGTCGCGTGTGCAGCGGCCCAGCTCGCTGCAATTGACGCGCCCGCGCGGCGCGCCGTTGTAGCCCGTGGAGATGATTTCGTCGTTGCGCACTATGATGGCCCCGTATTTCCGCCTGAGGCAGGTGGAGCGGGCCAGCACGGCGTCCGCTATGCCGAGATAGTAGTTTTCCTTGCTGGTGCGGTTGTCCATACTGCGCCTCCGTGTGCTCTTTTGCCCATTTTACGTGCCGGACGGGGAGAAGTCAAGATGATGAAGAGAAATTACCAGCTGGAGCTGGACAGGCTGCTGGCCGGCCTCGAGGGCCGCCCACGGCTGCTGCTGCACTCCTGCTGCGGGCCGTGCTCCAGCTATGTGCTCGAGTACCTCACGCGCTATTTCGACGTGCTGCTGAGCTACTATAACCCCAATATCCAGCCTCTGGCCGAGTATGAGCTGCGGCTTGAAAACCAGCTCAAGGTCATAGAGCGTATCCCGGGCGTGACGCTTGCGGAGTGCTCCTACGACGGGCGGGCCTATGACGAGGCCGCGCGCGGCCTGGAGGCCGAGCCAGAGGGCGGTGCGCGCTGCACCGAGTGCTTCCGCCTGCGCCTGGACTTCGCCGCGCGCGAGGCAAAGCGCCTTGGCTGCGGCTATTTCGCCACGACGCTGACCGTCTCGCCGCACAAGGATGCGCAGAGGATAAACGCCATAGGCGAAGAGCTGGCCGGGAAATACGGCGTGAAATGGCTGCCGTCCGATTTCAAGAAGCGCGACGGCTATAAGCGCAGCATAGAGCTTTCCCGCGAGTTCGGGCTGTACCGCCAGGGCTATTGCGGCTGCCTGTACTCAAAACCCGCGCCATAACTGCATACATTCCGCGGTTTCCACACCCGCGCTGATGTAAATCAAAACCAAAATGGAGGTAGACCCATGAAAACCACATTGAAGAACCTCGCCTTCGCCGCGGTCGCCGGCGCCGCCTACTGCGCGCTGACGCTGCTGCTCGCCCCCATCTCCTTCGGGGTGGTGCAGTTCCGCGTTGCGGAGGCGCTCTGCATCCTGCCGGCCCTCCTGCCGGCCGGCGCCTGGGGCCTCTGGATAGGCTGCGCGCTGGCCAACTTCTTCGGCGGCTACGGGCTGCCGGACATCGTGTTCGGCTCGCTCGCCACGCTGGGCGCGGGCCTCTGCGCCGCGGCCCTGGCCAAGGGCCGGCCCAGGCCGCTCGGCTTTACGCGCTGCGTGCTGGTCTGCGCCATGCCCGTAGTCTGGAACTCGCCGGTCGTGGGCGCGGTGATAGCCTATTCCACGGGCGCGTTCGCCGCGGCCTTCCCGCTCGCGGCGCTGCAGCTGGCCGTGGAGGAGGCGGGCGTGCTGTATCTCATAGGCCTGCCGCTCATGAAGCTGCTGGAGCGCAGCAGGGCCTTCATGGCCCTGCTCGCGGACCCGGGCTGAGGCGCGCGGCGCATATAACAAGCGGGGAGGGCTTGAAGCCCTCCCCGCTGCTTTTTCCAACCCGGCGCCGCGGCCGGGGCAATCAGTAAAAGGTGGCCACGCTCTGCTCCGGGGCCTCGCAGGCCTCGGCGCTCACGGCGGTCAGCACGGGACCCTTGCGCCCGTAGGAGCGGTGGAACTTGTACTCCATCTTAGCCGTCACAATGAACCAGCCGTCGTCGGGCATATCGCCGACGCCGCGGAAGTCGCAGATGAAGGCGTGGAAGCTGATGTCCGCCTCACAGCAGGTCATGACGTGCCGGCCCATCACAAGCCAGCCGTCAGGTATGCCCCGCCGCTTGGCGCAGCGGGCCTTGACGCGCACGGTCTTGCCGGCATACTTCTTCGGCTCCTCGGCCACGTCGCGGTACCAGAGCGCGTAGTCGCGGTCCTCGATATTGACCACCGGCGCGTCGAGGTCGAAGGGCAGGGGATCGACGATGTCGTCGTACTGTACGCTGCCGTCCGGGGCCTCGTAGGCTATGTCCGAGCGGCGGGACGCGCCGCGGACTACCTTGTGGAAGGCCAGCTTGTCCATGTCGGGCGTAAAGCGGTTGAACACCACCAGCTCCGCGCTCTTGAGCTTGTCGTAGGTGAGCTGGCGCATATTGGCGTTGTAGCTCAGGAAGGTGGGCGCGTAGGCGAACATGAACTCCTGCGCCACCAGCCAGCCCTCGGGCAGGGCGTTGTAGAGGCTGTCGAGCATCCACATGCCGTTGTACTCCACCAGCACGCGCTCGGCCTCGGCCTGCGCGAGCCAGCGAGCTAGGTTCTCCGGCGTCAGCTCGGCCTCGTCCTCCACGGCCTTCAGCTTGACCCTGTGGCCGGAGAACTGCTCGGGCGCGTACTCCTCCACGCCCTCCTCGCAGACGAGCAGCAGCGTCGGCTCGCCCTTGTTAAAACGCTTGTCCTCCAGCGTCTCCTGTATGAACTTCGTCTTGCCGGCCTCCAGGAAGCCGGTGAAGAGATAGACGGGTATCTGGCGTTCAGGCAAGGCGGAACAGCTCCTTCAGCCCCTCGGCGTCCAGGTGCGCGCCTATGACGCACACGCGGCCCGTCACGGCCGCTCCGCCGCGGCGCAGCTCGCTCTCGCCGGGGACATAGTCGAAGTACAGCCAGCCGCCCTCCGCCGGGACATAGCCCTTGGCGCGCACCACCTGGCCGTAGGAGAGGGAATCGAGGGCCTTGAGCGCCCCGGCCAGCTCCTCCTCGGTGAACACACGCGCGGTCTCCGCGCCCCAGCTGGAGAACACCTCGTCGGCGTCGTGGCCGTGGTGGTGGTCGTGATGGTGATGGTCGTGCTCATGGTCGTGCTCATACTCATGCTCGTGCTCGTGGTGGCAGCACTCGTGGCCGTGCTCATGTTCATGCTCATGCTCATGGCCGTGATGGCAGCAGCACTCCTCTTCCTCGCTGCCGGCCTCATGGGCGAGCCGCTCCAGCTCGGCGGCGAGGGTGTCCTCGCGCTCCATGGCCTCGCGCAGCTGCGCCCCGTCCAGCTCGTCCCAGGGCGTGGTGACGATGACGGCGCTCTGGTTGTGCTCGCGCAGCATCTTGACGCACTCGGCGAGCTTGGCCTCCTTCATGCCCTTGGTGCGGGAGAGGACTATCGTGCCGGCGTTCTCCACCTGGTTGCACCAGAACTCGCCGAAGTTCTTCATGTACATCTTCGCCCTGGTGGCGTCCACGACGGTGGTGAAGCTGCCGGGGACCAGCTCGGCGTCGCCCAGGTCCTGCACGGCGCGTATGACGTCGCTGAGTTTGCCGACGCCGCTCGGCTCTATCAGGATGCGGTCGGGGTGGAACTGCTCCTTGACCTGCTCGAGGGCCTTGGCGAAGTCGCCCACCAGGCTGCAGCAGATGCAGCCGGAGCTCATCTCGGTGATCTCCACGCCCGCGTCGGCCAGGAAGCCGCCGTCTACGGAGATCTCGCCGAACTCGTTTTCGATCAGCACCAGCTTGTCGCCCTTGTAGGCCTCGGAAATGAGCTTCTTGATGAGCGTGGTCTTGCCCGCGCCCAGGAAGCCGGAGAAAATATCGATCTTTGCCATGCTAAAACGCTTCCTTTATGAGAAATTCTGTGTTACAATACCCGCGAAACTTTGCGTCCGCAAATATTTATTATACTACTCTTTAACGAAGGGGTCAACACGTATGAAAAAATCCGCAGCCGCGCTGCTGCTCGCCCTCGCACTGGTTCTCGCCGCCTGCGGCGCGCCGGAGGTCCCGGGCGGCACGCCTGAAGTTGACATAACTCCGACAGCCGAGGCGGAACCGACGCCGGAGCCGACTCCGGAGCCGACTCCCGAGCCGACGCCGGACAGGGCGGAGGAGATTCTCGCCGGCATGACGCTCACGGAGAAGATCTGCCAGCTGATGATAGTCCGGCCCGAGGCGCTGACGGGCGTCTCGCCGGTGACCGTGGCGGGGGAGACGACCCGCGCCGCGCTCGAGGCCTATCCCGTGGGCGGCTTTATCTATTCCCTGGACAACCTCGTCACCCGCGAGCAAACCATCGCAATGATAGACAACGCCCAGAGCTTCAGCGAGATACCGCTCTTCGTCTCTGCGGACGAGGAGGGCGGCAATGTCGGCCGGCTGATGTACAAGCTCGGCACGACCTGGCTGAACTCGATGTATTCCTACAGGGACGAGGGGACCGAGACGGCGTACAATAACGCCCATACCATTGGCTCGGACATGGCCGCGCTGCACTTCAATACGGACTTTGCCCCCGTGGCCGACGTCTGGACGAACAGCGCGAACACCGTCATAGGCGACCGGGCCTATTCCGACGACTTCGACCAGGCCGCGGAGCTTATCCCCGCCGCCGTGGAGGGCTTCCACGCAGCGGGCATAATCTGCTCGCTCAAACACTTCCCCGGCCACGGCGACACCTCTACCGACACGCACACCGGCGGCGCGGTGGTGGACAAGACGGTCGAGGAGCTGATGGAGGGCGAGCTGAAGCCCTTCATCGCCGGGATAGAGGCCGGCGCGGACATGGTCATGGTGGGCCATATCACGATGAGCGCCATCGACCCGGAGCACCCGGCCAGCCTCTCCCGCGAGGTGATAGGCGGGCTGCTGCGCACCACCCTGGGCTACGACGGCGTCGTGATAACCGACGGGCTGGAGATGGGCGCGCTCACGCAGTACGACATGGGCGAGCGCTGCGTCCTGGCGCTGGAGGCCGGGGTGGACATCCTGCTCGGCGTGGACGATATCCCCGGCACGCTCAAGGCCGTGACCGAGGCCGTGGAGCAGGGCTGGCTCACCGAGGCGCGCATTGACGAGAGCGTGCTGCGCGTGCTGCGGCTGAAGGCCGAGTATCTCGACGAATTTTAACAATTCGTTGCTTTTTAGACGCGGCGGATATAGTATAATGCCTATATCAGCTGTGTCAGCAAGACTACGCCATAGGAGATGATGTTATGCTGGAAGAGAAGATGGCAGGCGGCCTGGACGGCGGGGCGGTCCCCGGGGCCAAGAGCCGCAAGTATGTACCGCAGATAAACAGCAAGCTGCGCCACCACATCCTGAAGGTGCCGGTAGCGGCCCGGAACGCCAGCGGCATCGTTGTCAACGGCAGCCGCATAAAGTCCCTGGTCTTTACCACAGACATCGCCATAATCCGCAACTGCAACGCGGACGCGGTTCTGGCGGTGTATCCCTTCACCCCGCAGCCGACCATATCCTCGTCGGTGCTCAGGTACTCGTCCCTGCCCGTGTTCTGCGGCGTCGGCGGCGGCACCACGCAGGGCATACGCACGCTGCAGCTGGCCTGGGACGCCGAGACCGAGGGCGCGATGGGCGTTGTGGTCAACGCGCCCATAGGCAACGAGGACGTCCGCCGCATCGCCGACTACATAGACATACCCCTGGTCGTCACGGTGGTCAGCGAAAAGACGGACATCGCCGCGCGCCTCGCCGCCGGGGCGAGCATACTGAACGTCTCGGCCGCCTTCCGTACGCCCGAGGTCGTGCGCGCGATACGCCGCGACTTCCCCGACGTACCCATTATCGCCACCGGCGGCGGCACGGAGGAGAGCATCCTGCGCACCGTCGAGGCCGGCGCGAACGCGATAAGCTACACTCCGCCCAGCACCAAGGAGCTGTTCGCCGCCATGATGAGCGACTACCGCAACAGGGAGGAGCCTTAAGGCAGGGAGGCCCGGGAAGCCGCCCAGAAGGCTGAAAACCGCCCGCATCTTTCGTGGATGCGGGCGGTTTTTCACTCTATTACGGCCTCCACCTGCGAGACGCCGCACTCGGTCAGAAGCCGCGCGGCCTCCGGCGTGATCCGCTCGCCCATCACCGCGATGGGGACGGCGGGCGGGCAGGACACCGCCGCGCAGGCGGCTATGCGCCCGGCGGAAAGCCCCGCGGCCACGCTCTCGCGCGGCGAGAGCAGGGCCTCGCGCGGCGTCATGGCCCGCTCGCCGGGGGGCGGCGCGCCGAGAGGGGCGAAGGGTTCGCGCCGCTCCAGGCCGCCGAGCGCCGCGAGCACGCGCCATCGCGCCGCGCCGTCCGTGTCCGGCGACAGCATCATGACAAGCGCGTCGCGGTCGGCGTATTCGCACTCCACGCCCTGCGCGCGCAGCAGCGCCGCCAGCTCGAAGCCGGTGCGGCCCGCCTCGTGCGCGGCCAGCGTGAGCCGCAGCGGGTCGGAGGGCGCGACGGGCAGCCCCGCCGCGGCAAGCCGGCGCTTGAGCGCGCCCAGCTCAGCCACGCAGGCGGCCAGCTCGGCCCGGTACGTCCCGGAGAGGCGTGCGTTCATGGCGTCGAGCGACTGCAGCGTGAGATAGCTGGGGCTGGATGAGCCAAACACGGCCAGGGCCTTCCGCGCGCCGGCTTCAAAGCCGCGCGCGTCCGCCGAAACGTGCAGGTAGGCCCCGCCGGTGAGGACGGCGAGCGTCTTGTGCGCGCTGTCGCAGCACATATCCGCGCCCAGGTCCAGCGGGTGGAGCGGCTGCGGGAGGAACTTGAGGTACGCCCCGTGCGCGTTGTCAACCAGAAGCGGCACGCCGCGCGCATGGGCGGCGCGCGCGAGCGCGCGCACATCCTGCATACCGCCGAGGTAGTCCGGCGACGTTATGTAAACCGCGCAGGGCTTTTCGCCCCGGTCCAGCGCGCGCTCGAGCGCCTCTGGAGAGACGGGGCAGGAGCAGAGCGGGGAGGGCTGCGCCGGATAGAGCCAGTCCGGCTCCAGGCCGAGCAGGGCGCAGCCGTGCAGGAAGCTCTTGTGCGCGTTGCGCGCGGCTATTACCCGCCTGCCGGCGCCGTCGGGCCTGTACAGGTACGCGAGCAGCAGCATGGCCTTCACGCACTGGCTGCTGCCGCCGGTGGAGTAGAACGTGTGCCGCGAGCCGAAGAGCGCGGTCGCGTTCGCCTCGCTTTCGGCGATGATCCCGTCCGGGCAGGAGAGGTCGTCCGCACCGGCGATTTCAGTTATGTCAACCACTTCGCAGCCGAGCGCGCCGCGGCCCTTGTGGCCGGGCATATGCAGCCGCGAGACGCCGGACGCGGCGTAGGCGCGCACGAAGTCGCAGATGGGCGTGGTCATTCGCCCTCGCCCTCCTGGAGCATGGCCTGGTACCATATCGCGCACTCTATCCGCTTCTTGAACAGCTCGCAGCCGTATTCGTAGACGCCGTTGACGCTGCCGGTGGCGTGGTAGCTGTTGGCCGCGCAGCCGCCGGAGCAGTAGAGCCTCGCCCAGCAGTCGCGGCACTTTTCGCGCGAATAGGCGTTGCAGGCGCGGAACTCCTCCTGGATCTCGGGGCGCTGCACGCCGTTCCATATGTCGCCCAGGCTGTAGCTGGGGTCGCCGACGAACTGGTGGCAGGGGAAAAGCTCGCCCCAGGGCGTGACGGCCATGTATTCGGTGCCGGAGCCGCAGCCGGAGACGCGCTTGTAGATGCAGGGGCCGTGCCTGAGGTCTATCATGTAGTGATAAAAGACCAGCGGCCGGCCCTCGCGCGCGCGCTTGAGCATCTCGCGGGCGAGGATCTCGTACTGCTCGCAGAGCACGGGGAAGTCCTCTGCAGTCAGCGCGCAGGGGTCGTCCGGCGGGCAGACGACAGGCTCCATGCTGAGGCGGTCGAAGCCGAGGTCCGCCATGTGGAAGAGGTCGCGCGTGAAGTCCGGGTTGTAGTGCGTGAAGGTGCCGCGCATATAGTATTCCTTATCGCCGCGCCTGCTCACAAAGCGCTGGAAATTCGGCACGATGCGCGC
>CALWYT010000018.1 GCA_944385835.1 uncultured Oscillospiraceae bacterium
GGCCTGAATTATAATCCATGCCAGCTGTTGAGAGCAGCTATGAGAGAAGAGAGCAAAACAAAAGATGGGAAGGAGAACCGCGAAACAATGCAAGAAAATCCAAACGAGAGGTCGGCAGCGACGAAGGGAACGCTGGCGGCTGGCTTCTCTGTTGCCTCCGTGTGGTTCGGAACGCACGTCGGCGCGGGGTTTGCCACCGGCAACCAGGTGCTGCAATACTACGTCGGTTACGGCTGGACGGCCGTAATCTTCCCGCTCATATCCATGGGCATACTGGCGTACGTCATCTATGTCATCATGAAGTTCGCGCGGCTGCGCGGGCTGGACAACTACGCCGACACCTTCCGCGAGCTGTGGGGCCCGCACCCCTGGCTGAGCGTGACCTTTGAAATCTTCTACATAATCATCATCCTGGCGGCGGTCGCAGCGGCCATATCCGGCGCGGCGGGCCTGATGGACGAGTTCCTCAGCATAGAGACGGGCAAGGAGAGCGCCTCGCTCATCAGCACCGTCATAGTCGCGGCCATGCTGATCGTACTGTGCCTCTTCGGCGTCAAGCTGATAATCGCCGCGTCCACCGTGCTGAGCATAGGCATACTGGTCACCGCGGGCATCCTCATCGCCGTCGGCATCGCCACCAGGCCCGAGGCCGTGGCCGAGGCCTTCAGCCGCCCGCTGGAGGACACGGGCAAGGGCTTCTGGAACGGCGTCGTAATATACTGCGGCTTCCAGTGCGTGTCCATCCCGCCGATGATAGCCGCGGCCGTCACGCTCAACCAGAAGGGCGTCAAGAGGTCCGGCGTGCTCGGCGGCATCATGAACGGCGGTATGCTGGCCCTCTCCGGCCTCATGCTGCTGGGCTGGGCGCCTGACATCTACGCCGCCGAGGAGACCACCTACCCGAACCTCTTCATCTGCAAGCAGATAGGCTGGAGCTGGCTGGAGCTGGTGTACTCCGTGCTGCTGTTCTGCGCCTTCATCTCCACCTGCGTCACGCTCATCTACACGATGATCCTGCGCGTGGACAAGAAGTTCTTCGTCCGGGCCAACGTCCACGAGAAGATACGCTTCGCCGCCGTCGGCGTCGTGCTCATCGCCATCTGCATGGTCATCAGCTTCGCCGGCCTGACCGACATCATCAAGTACGCCTACGGCTACGACGGCTACCTGGCCCTTGTGTTCATCGTGATACCCGTCATCGTGATCGGCAACATCAAGAACAGGAAGTACGTCCGCGAGCACCCCGAGTGCCTCAAGAAGTACGGTAACGGATGAAAGCCGCAGCGCCGCGTTCTCTCCGCGGCGATGCCGGAGCCGCCGCGCCATCTCTCCGGCGCGGCGCAGGCAGCATACCGCAGCCCGCCCCTCACCGGGGCGGGTTTTTCGCGCGGCTTTACGCGAAAGCGGTTGAACGGGCGGGGAAAGCGTGATACAATAATTAAGTTCGAAACAAATCACTCATGGGGGTAGCAGCATGAACGAGATAAAAGACATAGCCCTGGCCCCGTCCGGCGAGCTGAAGATAAACTGGGTGCGGCGCAATATGCCCGTCCTGCGCGGCATAGAGGCCGACTTTGCCCGGGAAAAGCCCTTTGCCGGCATGAAAATCGCCCTTTCGGTACACCTGGAGGCCAAGACGGCCTACCTCTGCCGCGTGCTCGCCGCGGGCGGCGCGGAGATGTACGTCACCGGCTCCAACCCGCTCTCCACCCAGGACGACGTCGCCGCGGCCCTCGCCGCCGGAGGCATAGAGGTCCACGCGGTCTACGGCGCGAGCGAGGAGGAGTATTTCGGCCACATCAAAAACGTCCTGCGCCACGGTCCGGATATCATCATCGACGACGGCGGCGACCTGCTGGAGACCATGCGCACCGACTTCCCGGAGCTGTGCGGCGGAGTCATAGGCGGCTGCGAGGAGACGACGAGCGGCATACACAGGATACGCAAGCTCCACCACGCGGGGCTGCTGCCCTTCGCCATGGTCGAGGTCAACGACGCCGACTGCAAGCACCTCTTCGACAACCGCTACGGCACGGGCCAGAGCGTCTGGGACGCCGTCATGCGCACCACCAACCTCGTCGTCGCCGGCAAGTACGTGGTCGTCAACGGCTACGGCTGGTGCGGCAAGGGCGTCGCCATGCGCGCCGCGGGCCTGGGGGCGAAGGTCATCGTCACCGAGACCGACCCCGTGCGCGCCATAGAGGCCGTCATGGACGGCTACGAGGTCATGCCCATGCGCGACGCGGCCAAGGTAGGCGAGATCTTCTGCTCTGTCACCGGCTGCCGGGACGTCATAGGCGCGGAGCACTTCCCGCTTATGCGCGACGGGGCCATACTCTCCAACGCCGGACACTTCAACGTGGAGATAGACATGGACGCGCTCAATGCCGCGGCCGTGCGCAAGTACGAGGCGCGGCGCAACATCACCGCCTACGTCATGCCCGACGGGCGCGAGCTGTTCGTGCTGGGCGAGGGCAGGCTTGTGAACCTCGCCTGCGGCGACGGCCACCCGGCGGAGATTATGGACATGAGCTTCGCCATCCAGGCGCTCTCGGCGGAGTACCTGGCGAGGCACAAAGGGGAACTCAGGCGCGAGCCGATGCGGGTACCCCGCGAGATAGACGAGGCCGTGGCGAGGAGGAAGCTCCGCAGCCTCGGCGTGGAGATAGACGCGCTGAGCGCGGAGCAGAGAGACTACCTCGGCGTCTGACATTCGGGCCGGCGCCGGCACGTTTAGATGGAGGGCGGTGAACGTGATTGGAAGAGCGTAACTACGAGCAGCGGCGCGAGAAGCTGCTGCGCCTGCTCGAGGGGCGCAAGCTGAAGGCGCTGCAAAACGAGCTGGAGGACATGAACGAGTTCGACATCGCCTCCTTCCTCACCGAGCTGGGCGAGGAGGAGCCGCAGCGCATGGCGATGGTCTTCCGCCTGCTGAGCAAGGGCCAGGGCGCCGAGGTGTTCGCCGAGCTGGACGCGCCGGAGCAGCAGGAGATAATCAACTCCATCACCGACAAGGAGCTGGGCGAGATCGTCGAGGATATGTACGTGGACGACGCCGTGGACATGATGGAGGAGCTGCCCGCGAATATCGTCAAGCGCGTCATGCGCACGGCCACGCCGGAGACCCGCGCGCTCATCAACCAGTACCTCAAGTACCCGGAGAACTCCGCCGGCAGCATCATGACGGCCGAGTTCGTGGACCTCAAGAAGTACATGAACGTGCGCGAGAGCATCGCGCGCATACGCCGCGTCGGCGAGGACAAGGAGACGATCTACGTCTGCTACGTCACCAATGCGCACCGCAGGCTGGAGGGCGTGGTCACGGTAAAGGACCTGCTGCTCTCGGACGACGACGCGGTGATAGACGACATCATGGACACCAACGTCATCTTCGTGCGAACCACGGACGACCGCAGCGAGGCCGCCGAGCGCATCTCGGACTACGACCTGCTGGCCGTGCCCGTGGTGGACAGGGAGGACCGCCTGGTGGGCATAGTCACGGTCGACGACGTCATCGACGTCATAGAGGAGGAGGCCACCGAGGACTTCGACCTCATGGCCGGCGTCGCGCCCTCGGACACGCCCTATTCCCGCGCCGGGGTGACGGAGCTTTTCCGCCGCCGCGTCCCCTGGCTGATGTTCCTCATGCTCAGCGCCACCTTTACCAGCGTAATAATAACGCGCTTCGAGGACGCGCTGGCCAAGTTCGCCGTGCTGACGGGCTTCATACCGATGCTGATGGGTACGGGCGGCAACTCCGGCTCGCAGAGTTCGACCGCCGTCATACGCAGCCTGTCCATCGGCGACACGGAGCCGGGCGACATCCTCCGCGTAGTGTGGAAGGAGCTGCGCGTGGCAGTGCTCTGCGGCCTCAGCCTGGCGGCGGTGAACTTCGTCAAGATGCTGCTGGTGGACCGTATGCTGCTCGGCAACAGTGAGGTCAGCGCCGTCGTGGCCCTCACGGTCAGCCTGACCCTGGTCTTTGTCGTCGCCTTTGCCAAGGCGGTGGGCTGCACCCTGCCCATGGCCGCCGAAAAGATAGGCATAGACCCCGCCGTTATGGCAAGCCCGCTCATAAGCACCATAACCGACGCGGTCAGCCTGCTCATATACTTCGCGCTTGCGACGCTGATACTGCACATATGATATGGCAGCCCCCTCCGCACGGGGGCTGCCGCGCTTCCGGCCGCCGGCCGGAGCTGACTACGGCGCGCCCGGGCGCGCAAAGGAGTGGTTCGCCTTGGACATGGCGCCGGTGCTCACACAGATGGGCATACTTGTATTCATAATGGCCGTGGGCTTCTTCTGCACCAAGATCGGCCTCACGGGAGAGGAGTTCACGCGCTCCGCCAGCAAGGTCGTACTCAACGTCCTGCTGGTGTTCACCATCTTCGATTCCGTCGCTTCGGCGGACATTGGCCTCTCGCTGGCCGACGTGGGCTGGGACATCCTGGTGTTCTTCGCCATGTTCGCCGTGATAACGGTCATAAGCCTCATAACGCCGCGGCTGCTGCGCATAGAGAAGTCGCGCAGCGGCGTCGCCTTCTTCTGCATCTGCTTCGCCAACACCGTCTTTGTCGGATTCCCGATAATAGAGTCCATCTACGGCGAGGAGGGCGTGCTGGTGGCCATACTCTCCAACATACCCTTCAATATCCTCGCCTACAGCATCGGCACGGCCCTGCTCAGCGGCGGAGAGAAGGGCGTCAGCGTGCGCAACATGATCTCCGTGCCGCTGGTGAGCACGCTTATCGCCGTGGCCTGGTTCCTGACCGGCTGGCCGCTGCCCGGCTTTGTCACCCAGTGCCTGGACATGGTGGGCAGCTGCACCGCGCCTATGAGTATGCTGGTCGTGGGCGCCAGCCTCGGCGCCATACCCGCCAGGGCCGCGCTCAGCGACTGGAAGGTCTACATTGTCTCCTTTGCGAGGCTGCTGGTCACGCCTCTGGCCGTCTGGGCTGTGCTCCGCCTCTTCGTCCGCGACGAGCTGCTGCTGGGCGTCTGCGTGGTGCTGGCGTCCTGTCCCGCGGCCATGGTCGCCACGCCGCTGACCATACAGATGGGCGGCGACGAGGTGTACTCCAGCCAGTGCATATTTGTCAGCACGGTGTTCTCCGCCGTGACGATGCCGCTCGCCATCTGGCTGCTGCTCTGAGTTTGCCCCACAACCGCGGCGCGACTGTGGCTTGCGCGCCGGGCGTTTGCGCAGTACAATTAACGTGTTAACTTTTGCGCAAACGGGGAGAGATAATGAGCAAAACAGCCATAGTTACCGACAGTAACAGCGGCATATCGCCGGAGGAGGCCGGGCGTCTCGGCGTATACCTCCTGCCTATGCCGTTCTTTATCGACGAGACGCTGTACTTCGAGGGCGAGACGCTCAGCCAGGAGGAGTTCTTCAGCGCCCAGCGCGCTGGGCTGGACATCACCACCTCCCAGCCGACGCCGGGCGACGTGCTGTCGGTCTGGGACAGGGCGCTCGAGGAGGCCGGAGAGCTTGTGTACATCCCCATGTCCAGCGCGCTCAGCGGCTCCTGCGCCACGGCGAAGGCCCTGGCCGGCGACTATGACGGCCGCGTCTGCGTGGCCGACAACCTGCGCATCTCCGCGACGCAGCGCCAGAGCGTGCTCGACGCGCTCGCGCTGGCGGAGGGGGGCCTCTCCGCGGCCGAAATCTGCGCCGAGCTGGAGCGCACGGCCATGGACGCAAGCATTTACATAAGCGTGGATACGCTCAAGTACCTCAAGCGCGGCGGCCGTGTGACCGCGGCGGCCGCGGCCCTGGGCAGCGCGCTGAACCTCAAGCCCGTGCTGACCATCGACGGCGGCAAGCTGGACGCCCTGGGCCTCGAGCGGGGCATGGCCGCGGCCAAGCGCCGTATGCTGGACGCCGTGGAGCGGGACCTGGAGCGGCGCTTCGCCGGGCGCGGCGACGCCTGGGTCGCCGCCGCCTACAGCTGCACCGCCGCCCAGGCGGGCGAGTGGTCGGACGAGATCCGCGCGCGCTTCGGCAGCCGCTACTGCGGCTACATCGCGCCGCTGGCCCTCTCTATAAGCTGCCACACCGGCCCGGGCGCCTACGGCGTCGGCGTCATAACCAGCGGCCTCTGCGGCGGAGGGCCTCCCCCGACGCTGTAAGAATATTCATTCAAAGCGAATAAATCCCCCTCGCGCCTCCGCTCCCGCCCCGCCGCGGGAGGGGAGGCGCGCCGCTTTTTCCGCAGCTCCAGGTCCCCCGCCGGGCTTTACGCCCGCCGCTTAGCGCGGCTTTCGGGCAGATAGCATGAGCCGCGCCCGGCCCGGGCCGCTCTAATTGTAGGGACTGACGAAAGTGAAAATAGCGCTTGCATATTTATTCAGAGAAGGGTATAATCAACGCATAAACACAACGCACGAAGCGTATTGGAGGCGCAGTCATGAATAAATCGGACATCAAGAAAGTCGTCCTCGCCTACTCGGGCGGCCTGGACACGTCCATCATCATCCCCTGGCTGAAGGAGAACTACAACAACTGCGAGGTCATCGCCGTATCCGGCAACGTCGGCCAGGCCGACGAGCTGGAGGGCCTGGAGGAGAAGGCGCTCAAGACCGGCGCGAGCAAGCTGTACGTCGAGGATCTGACCGACGAGTTTGTGGACGACTTCGTGATACCCGCCGTCAAGGCCGGCGCGAAGTACGAGGACTATATGCTCGGCACCTCCCTGGCGAGGCCGGTTATCGCCAAGCGCCTCGCGGAGATAGCCATAGCCGAGGGCGCGGACGCGATATGCCACGGCTGCACCGGCAAGGGCAACGACCAGGTCAGGTTTGAGCTGACGCTCAAGCACTTCGTCCCCGACATGCCTATCATCGCGCCCTGGCGCGAGTGGAGCATCAAGTCCCGCGAGGAGGAGATAGACTTCGCCGAGGCGCACCACGTGCCGCTGAAGATAAACCGCGAGACGAACTACTCCAAGGACAAGAACCTCTGGCACCTGAGCCACGAGGGCCTCGACCTCGAGGACGCGGGCAACGAGCCGCAGTATGAGAAGAAGGGCTTCCTGGAGATGGGCGTATCCCCGATAGACGCGCCGGACGAGCCGACCTATGTCACAATCGACTTCGTCCAGGGCGTGCCCGTGGCCCTCGACGGCGTGAAGATGAGCGCGAAGGAGCTTATCCTCAGGCTCAACGAGCTGGGCGGCAAAAACGGCATAGGCCTGCTCGACATCGTGGAGAACCGCCTTGTCGGCATGAAGTGCCGCGGCGTCTACGAGACCCCGGGCGGCACGATACTCTACGCCGCGCACGACTATCTCGAGACGCTCTGCCTCGACAAGCTCACCATGCACAAGAAGCAGGAGCTGGCCATCACCTTCGCCGAGCTGGTGTACGACGGACAGTGGTACACCCCGCTGCGCGAGGCGCTCAGCGCCTTCGTGGACAAGACCCAGGAGCACGTGACCGGCACGGTCAAGCTCAAGCTCTACAAGGGCAACATCATCAAGGCCGGGGCCTGGAGCGACTGGAGCCTCTACAGCGAGGAGATCGCCACCTTCGGCGAGGACCACGTCTACAACCAGGCCGACAGCGCCGGCTTCATCAGCCTCTTCGGCCTGCCGATAAAGGTCCAGGCCAAGGTGGACGCGAAGAACGCCGGGAAGTGAAGGCCCGCAGGCGGCGCCGCCGCCCGGGATAAATAGACCAGCCTACGGGGCGGGAGTTCCCGCCCCGTTCGCCTTTAAGAGGGAGAGGAAGCAATGGAAAAGCTCTGGACAGGGCGCAGCTCGGGCGCGCTGGACGAATACGCGGACAAGCTGAACTCCAGCATAGGCGTGGACAGCCGGATGTACCGCGAGGACATCGCGGGCAGCGTCGCCCACGCGGGAATGCTGGCCAAATGCGGCGTTATCTCGCCCGAGGAGGGCGCGCAGCTGATAGAGGGCCTGGGCGGCATACTCGCCGACCTCGACTCCGGCGCGCTGGAGATAGACGCCGCCGCCGAGGACATCCACTCCTTTGTGGAGGCGGAGCTGACCGCGCGCCTCGGCGACGTGGGCAAAAAGCTGCACACCGCCCGCAGCCGCAACGACCAGGTGGCGCTGGACACGCGGTTGTACCTCAGGGGCGAGTGCGACAAGACCGCCGCGCTCATAAAGGACGTCATAAGCGCGCTCTGCCATGTGGCGGAGGCCAACCGGGACACGATAATGCCCGGTTATACGCATTTGCAGCGCGCCCAGCCGGTGACTTTCGCGCACCATCTGCTGGCCTACGGCATGATGCTCGCGCGCGACCTCGGCCGCATCGAGGACGCGAAGGCGCGCATGATGGGCGCCTGCCCGCTCGGCAGCGCCGCCCTCGCCGGGACGACGCACCCCATAGACAGGGCCATGACCGCCTCGGCGCTGGGCTTCGAGACTTACTGCCTCAACAGTATGGACGGCGTGAGCGACCGCGACCACTGCGTGGAGCTGTGCGCGGCGCTCAGCGTGCTGATGATGCACCTCTCGCGGCTTTCGGAGGAGCTGATACTCTGGTCGAGCTGGGAGTTCAGGTTCGTAGAGCTTTCAGACCAGTTCACCACCGGCAGCTCCATAATGCCGCAGAAGAAGAACTCCGACATGGCCGAGCTGGTGCGCGGCAAGACGGGCAGGGTCTACGGCGACCTCACGGCGCTGCTCGTCATGCTCAAGGGCCTGCCGCTCGCCTACAACAAGGACATGCAGGAGGACAAGGAGGCCGTCTTCGACGCCTTCGACACCGCGAAGCTCTGCCTGGCCGTCTTTGCGCCCATGATTGCGACGATGAAGGTGAACGCGGGGAATATGCTCTCCGCGGCGAAGGGCGGGTACATCAACGCCACCGACCTCGCCGACTACCTGGCGAAGAAGGGCGTCCCCTTCCGCACGGCCTACAAGCTGACGGGGCGCATCGTCGCGGACTGCGCGGCCTGCGGCAAGGCGCTGGAGGATTTGACGCTTGCGGAGTACAAGGCCTATTCGCCGGAGTTCGAGGCGGACCTCTACGAGGAGATCTCGCTTCGGACCTGCGTCGCCAAGCGCGTGAGCGCGGGCGGGGCCGCGCCGGCGAACATCGCCGCGCAGCTGGAGTATCTGAGGGGGGTCATAGATGGCTAAGGTGTTCATAGACGGCAGCGCCGGCACCGCCGGGCTGCGCATACGCTCCCGGCTCGAGGGCCGCCCAGACCTCGAGGTCAGCGTGCTCGAGGGCGAGGCCAGGAAGGACGCGGAAAAGCGCCGCGAGATGCTCAACTCCTGCGAGCTGGCCGTGCTCTGCCTGCCCGACGCGGCCAGCCGCGAGAGCGTGGCCATGATAGAGAACAGCGCCGTGCGCGTGGTGGACACCTCCACCGCCCACCGGGTCGCCCCGGGCTGGGCCTACGGCTTCCCGGAGCTTGGCGCCGCGCGGCGCGAGGCGATAGTCTCCGGCAGGCGCGTCGCCTCGCCCGGCTGCCACGCCGGCGGCTTCATCGTCCTGGTGCAGCCGCTTGTCGAGGCGGGCATACTGCCGGGGACGGCGCTTTTGAGCTGCCACTCGCTGACCGGCTACTCCGGCGGCGGCAAGGGCATGATAGCCGAGTACGAGGCCGCGGGGCGGCCCGGGGCCTTCGCCTCCCCGCGCGAGTACGGCCTCTCGCAGAGCCACAAGCATCTGCCGGAGATGGCCGGCATAAGCGCCCTTGAGAGCTACCCGGTTTTCTGCCCCATCGTGGCCGACTTCTACAGCGGAATGCTGGTCACCGTGCCGCTCTTCGCCGGGCAGCTCAACCCCGGCTACACCCTCGCGGACGTCAGGGCCTGCTACAAGAAGAAGTTTGCCGGCCCGGTCGTCAGGTACGTTGAGACGATGGACGAAAACGGCTTCATCGCCTCCAACGCCCTCGCGGGTACGGACGCGATGGAGGTCGCGGCCTTCGGCAACGACGAGCGCATGATACTCTGCTCGCGCTTCGACAACCTGGGCAAGGGCGCCTCGGGCGCGGCGGTGCAGTGCATCAACCT
>CALWYT010000019.1 GCA_944385835.1 uncultured Oscillospiraceae bacterium
CCATGGCGTAGGTGTAGACGCCCTTGCCCTTGCCGGCCTTGACCGGGGCGCTCTTGAGAGCGGCGGGAGCGGCCTTGACCTCGTCCTCAGTCATGGCGAAGGGACGGATGGTGGCGTGCGGGCAGACATAGGCGCACTGGTTGCACTGGATGCACTTGGCGGGATCCCAGGTCGGGACGTTGACGGCAACGCCGCGCTTCTCATAGGCGCTGGCGCCCTGCTCGAACTGGCCGTCGACATGATCGACGAACGCGGAGACGGGCAGGCTGTCGCCGTCCATCTTTCCGACGGGCTCGAGGATCTCCTTGACCATCTTGACGAGCTCGGGCTTGCCCTTGAGCTCCTCGGGCTTGGCGTCATCAGCGGCGTCGGCCCAGGAGGCGGGGACATCGATCTTCTTGAAGGCGGTGGCGCCGGCGTCGATGGCCTTGTGGTTCATCTCGACAATGTCCATGCCCTTCTTGGAGTAGGACTTGGTGGCGGCATCCTTCATGTACTGGATGGCCTCAGCCTGGGGCATGACCTTGGCGAGGGTGAAGAAGGCGCTCTGCAGGATGGTGTTGGTGCGCTTGCCCATGCCGATCTTGGCGGCGAGGTCGATAGCGTCGATGGTGTAGAGCTGGATGTTGTTCTTGGCGATATAGCGCTTGGCCTCAGCATTGAGGTGGTGCTCCAGCTCCTCGGGAGTCCACTGGCAGTTGATCATGAACACGCCGCCGGGCTTGACGTCGTTGACCATCTTGAAGCCCTTGGTGACGTAGCTCGGGTTGTGGCAGGCGACAAAGTCGGCCTTGTTGATGTAGTACGGGCTCTTGATGGGCTTGTCGCCGAAGCGCAGGTGGCTGATGGTGACGCCGCCGGTCTTCTTGGAGTCGTACTGGAAGTAAGCCTGGACATACTTGTCGGTGTGGTCGCCGATGATCTTGATGGAGTTCTTGTTGGCGCCGACGGTGCCGTCGCCGCCGAGGCCCCAGAACTTGCACTCGATGGTGCCCTCGGCCGCAGTGTTCGGGGCCGGGACTTCGGGCAGGCTCAGGCCGGTGACATCATCGACGATGCCGATGGTGAAGTGGCGGGCGGGCTCGTCCTTCTCAAGCTCTTTGTAAACCGCAAAGACGCTGGAGGGAGGAGTGTCCTTGGAGCCGAGGCCGTAGCGGCCGCCGGAGACCTTGATGTCGTTCATGCCGGCGTTGGCCAGAGCGGTGACGACGTCGAGGTAGAGGGGCTCGCCGAGGGAGCCGGGCTCCTTGGTGCGGTCGAGGACCGCGATCTTCTTGGCGGTGGCGGGGATGGCGGCGATGAGCTTGTCGGCCGCGAACGGACGGTACAGGCGGACCTTGATGAGTCCGACCTTCTCGCCGTGGGCGTTGAGGTAGTCAATGACTTCCTCGCTCACGTCGCAGATAGAGCCCATGGCGATGATGACGCGGTCGGCGTCGGGAGCGCCATAGTAGTTGAAGAGCTGATAGTTGGTGCCGATCTTGGCGTTGACCTTGGCCATGTACTCCTCGACTATGCCGGGCACAGCCTCGTAGTACTTGTTGCAGGCCTCACGGTGCTGGAAGAAGATATCGCCGTTCTCGTGGCTGCCGCGCATGGCCGGATGCTCGGGGTTGAGGGCATGCTTGCGGAAAGCCTCGACGGCGTCCATGTCGCACATCTCTTTGAGATCATCGTAGTCCCAGACTTCGATCTTCTGGATCTCATGGGAGGTGCGGAAACCGTCGAAGAAGTTGATGAAGGGAACGCGGCCCTTGATGGCGGCGAGGTGGGCGACGGCGCCGAGGTCCATGACCTCCTGCACGTTGCTCTCGGCCAGCATGGCGAAACCGGTCTGACGGCAGGCGTAGACGTCGGAGTGGTCGCCGAAGATGTTGAGGGCGTGGCTCGCGACGGTACGCGCGGAGACGTGGAACACGCAGGGGAGCAGCTCGCCGGCGATCTTATACATGTTGGGGATCATCAGCAGCAGGCCCTGCGAAGCAGTGTAAGTGGTGGTGAGGGCGCCGGCTGCGAGGGAGCCGTGCACGGTACCGGCGGCGCCGGCCTCGGACTGCATCTCTATGACCTTTACGGTTGTCCCGAAGATATTCTTCAGGCCGTTGGCAGACCACTGGTCGACATAGTCAGCCATCGGGCTGGACGGGGTGATCGGGTAGATGCCCGCAACTTCCGTGAACGCATAGGAAACATGCGCCGCGGCGTTGTTACCGTCCATGGATTTGAGCTTTCTTGCCATAACGATATACATCTCCTATAAAAATATTTGATTGTACATTCATTTTTGTGAATTACTTCACATTCCAGACGAACACAGTAATTCTATCATCATTTTTTCTCCTTGTAAACTAAAAATATTATTTTTTCTCAACGAAATGTCCGTTTTGACCCGCTGCGCGCCGTGCGCAGTCAGATTATGGAAAAGATATTTACACTTGTTATTTGGACGCGAGTGTAATATAATACTTAAAATGCAGGCAGTGCGTTTCCAATGCAATCCAATCTTTCGAAAGGAGAGCTCCAATATATGGTGACTATCCAGAACAAACGCGGGAACATCCGCATCACCGACGACGTCATCACCTTTCTCGCCGGCGACGCCGCGACCAACTGCTTCGGCGTGAAGGGCATGGCCGGAAAAAGCCGTGAGAGCGGCATATACCAGCTTCTGCGCCGCGAGTCGATGTCCAAGGGCGTCTCCGTGACCTACAATGACGACGACAGCATCTCCATCGCCCTGCACATCGTCGTCGATCACGGCGTGAACGTCGTTGCCCTCTGCTCCAGCATAATGAACGAAGTCAGCTACAAGCTGCACGACGCCACGGGAGTGCCCGTCAGGAGCGTCGACGTCTATGTCGACTCCATGGTCATGACCGACTGAGCGCTTAAAAACTGTCACTTGTCTATTCCTTTTAAAAAGGCGCGCAGGCCGGTCCCACGCGCGCCACGGAGGTGCTATTTTTGAGAGAATTCATTGACGGCGCGGCATTCACGCAGATGGTGCTCTGCGCGTCCGACGCTCTTGAGAGCGACAAACAGCGCATTAACGATCTCAACGTTTTCCCGGTGCCCGACGGCGACACGGGCACTAATATGAGCCTTACGCTCACCGCCGCGGCCAACGAGCTGCGCAAAAAGCAGCCCCAGACCGTCACCGAGGCGGCCGATGCCGCGGCGAGCGCCATGCTGCGCGGAGCGCGCGGCAATTCCGGAGTCATCCTCTCGCTCCTGTTCCGCGGCATTTCGAAGCAGCTCAAAGGCCTCGACACAGCCGACCCCGTGCAGTTCTCCGCCGCCATGAGCCGCGGCGTGCGCGCGGCTTACAAGGCTGTCATGAAGCCCACCGAGGGCACGATACTCACCGTGTCGCGCCTTGCCTCGGCCGCCGCCGAGGAGAGCGCGGCCGCCGGCTGCGACATCGAGCTCATGCTGGAGCACGCCATCGACGTCGGCCGTGAGGCCGTGTCCAACACGACGGAGCTCAACCCCGTGCTCAAGCGCGCCGGAGTCGTCGACGCGGGCGGCGAGGGCTACATCGTCATACTCGACGCCATGCTCGCCTCGCTCGAGGGGCGCGCCGCGGCAAAGGCCGCCCCGGCCGCCGAAGAGGGCGCCGCCGGCGCCTCCAACGTGTTCGCCGAATTCGACGAGGGCGAGATAAACTTCACATACTGCACCGAGTTCATCGTCGACAAGCGCAGCGACAAGAGCCCGCTCATCCTGCGCCAGTTCCTCGAGAGCATAGGCGACTGCGTTGTCGTCGTCGATGACGACGAGATCATAAAGACGCATGTCCACACCAACGAGCCCGGCAGGGCACTCACAGAGGCCCTCACCTACGGCGACCTCGCCACGGTGAAGATAGAGAACATGCGCATCCAGCACACGAACCAGGTAAACAGCGCGCCTCCTCAGGATGACGCCCCCGCCGAGCCGGAGGATTACGTCGCGCCCGCCGAGAAGAAATTCGGCGCCGTGTCCGTCTGCGCGGGCGACGGCTTTGAAAAGCTCTTCCGTGAACTCGGGGCCGACGGCATAGTCTCCGGCGGCCAGACCATGAACCCCTCCACTGAGGACATACTCCGCGAGGTCAACCGCACGCCGGCCGAGGTCGTGTTCGTGTTCCCGAACAACAAAAACATCATCATGGCGGCGCAGCAGTGCGCAAAGCTCACCGAGAAAAAGGTCGTCGTCATCCCGACAAGGACCGTGCCGCAGGGCATAACCGCCATGCTCAACATGGACCCCGCCCTCAGCGAGGAGGAGCTCACCGAGGTGTTCAACGAGGTCATCACCGGCGTGCACACCGCGCATGTGACCTACGCGGCTCGCGACAGCGAGTTTGCCGGGTACGACATCAAGGCCGGGCAGTACCTCGCCCTGCTCGACGGCGGGCTCATAGGCAGCTTCTCCAGCCAGGACGAGCTGCTCGAGAGCCTCGGCGCCGCGCTCGAGGAGCTCGAGCCCGAGTTCCTCTCCGTGTACTACGGCAGCGACGTTGCCGAGAGCGACGCTCTCTCCTTCTCCAACGTGCTCGAGGAGCGCTTCCCCGACTCGGAGCTCACGCTCCTGTCCGGCGGGCAGCCCGTGTACTACTACATCATCTCCGCGGAATAAATTCTCCGCCGCATAACAGAGCCGGCCATGTCTTTGACATGGCCGGCTCTGTTTTATTTTGAGAAAGGAGCGTCACGGCATGACGAACCCGCCGTTCGGCGAGATAGTCTGCCCGGTGAGATACGGGGCGGAGAGGATATAGGCCATGCAGCCCGCGATGTCCGAGGGCGAGCCGATGTAGCCCATCGGTATTGTGGCGGCGAGCGCGTTGAGCTCGTCCTGATTGACGCCGCGCAGCATGTCGGTCATGATCATGCCGGGGGCGATGGCGTTCACTCGCACCTTGCGCGGGGCAAACTCCATGGCAAGCGCGCGGGTGAGGCCGATGACGCCGCTCTTGGCCGCGCAGTAGTCCGCCTGGTTGATGACGCCGACAAGCCCCCCGACGGAGGCGGTGTTGATTATGCAGGAGTCGTGGTCGACGAGGTATGGCAGGCAGAGGTGGGACATGTGGAGCATGCTCACGAGGTTTGTGTTGATGACGCGCATGTAGTCCTCCGGCTTGATGTCGATGAAGTTGCAGTTGTTGGTTATGCCGGCGTTGTTGATGAGAACGTCGAGCCGTCCGCCGAAGTGATCCAGGGCGGACTTGACCAGCTTCTCGCACGAGGCGTAGTCGCTCACGTCGGCCTTGACGGCGATGGCGTCGACGCCGTTTTCGTCCTTTAGGCGCTTTACGAGCGCTTCTGCAAGGGCTTCAGAGCGGTCGCTCGTGTAGTTGATGGCGATGTTATACCCAAGCTCGCCCAGTTTGAGCGTCATAGCTTCCCCGAGTCCGCGGGTACCGCCGGTGATGATGGCATTTTTGCTCATGTGGATGTCCCCTTTACAATTATATTTGCAAAGTCGCGTGGCGGCTCTGTATCCGATGGATTTATTATAATAAATAATTATAATAATTGCAACACGATTTTTCTGTCATAATTTCTTTTATTATCAGTATTTTTCGCTATATTTTTTGTTAAAAAATAATCGATTTGTCATAATTTTATCAAATATCTACAGTGGATAATTTTGCACACTTGATTTTTGCTTTCCGGGGCTGTAAACTAAGCATAACTGTCTTTCGGCAGACACCCGCGAAAGGAGGCGGAACACGTTGAAAAAAACCGGCGCGTCCGCGGCGTTCCACGCCGCGCTCAGCCGCCATCCGCTGGCCGTCATAACCGCCGCCGCCCTGCTGCTGTGCGTGGCATCAGAGGCGCTCGCGCGGCGCAGCCTGCTCTCGGCGCTCAGTTTTTTCGCCGCCGAACCGGCGGCGGCGCTGCTCAACGCGGCACTCATTTTCTTTCTGCTGTCGCTGTCGCTGCTGTTCAGGCGGCGGATGTTTGTGTTTCTGTTCGTCTGTGCGCTTGTGCTCGGCTTCTCTGCGGCGAATTTTATAATGCAGAGCTTCCGCACCGCTCCGCTCACGGCGGCGGATTTCGCGCTCATCGGCTCGGTCGGCAGCATAATCTCAAAATATCTCTCCCCGCGGCAGACGGTGCTGCTGTTCGCCGCGGCCGCAGCCGCCATCGCCCTGACCGCGGTCGGCTTCCGTCTCTGCCCCAAAGCTTCGGCGCGCGCGAAATGCGCCTTACCTGTGCTGCTGTGCGCCTGCGCGGTCATCGCGGCGGGATTCCCCGCCGTGTACGCGACCGCCGCTCCGCCTGAGAGCCGCGCCAACGCTCTCGAGACCTCCGAGGCCTACGGCTACCCCGTCTGCTTCGTCATGAGCATATTCGACCGCGGCATAGACCGTCCGATCGGCTACTCGGAGAACAGCGTCGACGCCATACTCGCCGAGCTGCGCACGCGCGAGGCGACCGAGTCGCTCGAACACCCCAACATCATCTTCCTCCAGCTCGAGAGCTTTTTCGATGTGAATGAGCTCGTGGGCCTCGATGTGCCCGGCGGCGCGCTGCCAGTGTTCAGCCGGCTGGAGGCGGATTTCCCCTCCGGCGACCTCGCCGTGCCGTCACTCGCGACGGGCACGGCAAACACGGAGTTCGAGGTGCTGACCGGCATGGCCCGGGCATATTTCGGGGTGGGCGAGTATCCCTACTCCACCGTACTGCACGAACGCGCATGCGAGTCTATCGCCTACAACATGCGCGCCCTCGGCTATACGGCCCACGCCATCCACGACCACGCCGGCGACTTCTACGACAGGAACATCGTTTTTTCAAACCTCGGGTTCGACACGTTCACCTCCGTCGAGTACATGCGCGGAGTGGAGTACAACGAAAACGGCTGGGCCCGAGACAAGGTGCTCACGGCGGAGATACTGCGCGCCCTCGGCTCCACGCCCGGAGAGGACCTCATCTATGCCATATCCGTCCAGGCGCACGGCCACTATCCGGACGGCGACAACATGCCCGACATCAGCGCGGAGTTCGACGAAGCCTCGTTCGAATACTACCTCAGCCAGATACAGGAGATGGACACATTCCTCGGCGAGCTCACCGGCGCGCTCGAGCGATACGGCCGTCCGGTCGTGCTCGTGATGTTCGGCGACCATCTGCCCGGCCTGGGATTCAAGGAGGGCGACCTGCGCGACGGCGATCTGTATGAGACACAGTATGTCATATGGAGCAACTTCGGCCTCGAGGCGCCCGACCGCGACATCGCGGCGTACCAGCTCTCGGCCTATGTGCAGTCCCTCCTCGGCATGGACAGCGGCACCTTCACCAAGCTGCACCAGCAGCTCGCCGGCACGGCCGGCTACCTGCGTTCGCTCGAGCTGCTGCAATACGACTTCCTGTACGGAGACCTCGAGGCCTTCGGCGGCGTCAACCCCTACGAACCCACGCAGCTCAGAATGGGCGCCGTGCCCGTGCGCTGCACGGAAGTCACGCAAGGCCCGCTCGGCATCACCGTGTACGGCAGCGGCTTCACGGAGTTCAGCCGCGTGTACATAAACGACCGCGAACAGCCGTGCGAACTCTCGGACGGGGCGCTCACCTGCCCGGGCGTCTACCTCGAGGACGGCGACTGCGTGCGCGTGGCCCAGGTCAGCGCCGCGACGGGCGACGTGCTCAGCTCCACAAAAAGCCTGGTCTGGCAGGAATAAAAAGTCCGTTTTGTTAAATTTATTTTTCTCTTTATTCATGCTTTAGCAACAAATCTTGGTTAGAATACGCATTAAAAGAAGGTCCTGCGAAACAGGACCGGCAAAACACTTTTCTATCCTCAGGGAGGCTTCAGATATGTACGAACCCAGCAATGACTACGAGAAGAAAGAAAACAGCTCCATCCCCTCGGAGAGTTCCGGCAGCGCGGACGGCCCCGTTGCCGACAGCGGCGATTCGTTCGATGCAAGCTCAGTGTCCGACACCGTGGCAAAGCACGTCGAACGCGAGCTCGAGAAGCGCGAGCCGATAACGCTCGACGACGAGGAGCACACAGCCTATTCCGACGCGGGCTACATCCTCTCAGACGAGGCGCCTACGACGCCGCGCCGCTACTATACTCCGCCGGAGAAGCAGGAGCGCCCGCCCAAGCCGCCGCGCGACGAGAAAAAGAAGAACGGCATTTTCGGCAAGGTCGCGGCCGGGCTCGCAGCCGGCCTGCTCATGGGCGCGGCCATAGGCATAGGCGTCGCCGGCATAGTCGATCAGCCGGCCGAGGCGCTGGCGACCGCGCCGTCCGCGGCCTCATCGACACCGGAGGCTGCCCCCACGCCCGTGCTCAATGTGAGCACCGACTCGTCCGGCGAGATGAGCGCCACCGACATATATGCCCTCGCGACCCAGCAGGTCGTCGGCATACGCACCGAGATCAGCTACAATATCTGGGGACGCCAGACCACCACCACCGTGTCCGGCACCGGATTCATCGTCTCCGAGGACGGCTATATCATCACCAACGAGCACGTCATCGAGGACGCCTATCAGGGCGGATACGACGTGCAGGTCATCACCTACAGCGGCGACACATATACCGCCGAGATCATCGGCTTTGAGGACGAGGGCAGCGACATCGCGGTCCTCAAGATAGACGCCACCGGCCTCACCCCCGTCAAGATAGGCAACAGCGGCGACCTCCAGGTCGGCGAGCAGATATACGCCGTCGGCAACCCGCTCGGCGAGCTGACATACACGATGACCGGCGGCATGGTGAGCGCGCTCGACCGCGAGATCAGCACCGTCGACCAGTCCACCGGCGAGACCAACACCGTCAACATGTTCCAGATCGACGCCGCGGTAAACGGCGGCAACTCCGGCGGTCCCGTCTACAACAGCCGCGGAGAGGTGGTCGGCGTTGTGAGCGCAAAGTATGAGGACACCGGCGTCGAGGGCCTCGGCTTCGCCATCCCGATCAACGACGCAGTCGACATCGCGAACGACCTCATCACCCAGGGCTACGTCAGCGGCAAGCCCTACATGGGCGTCACCGTCCAGACCATGCCGCAGAACGTGCGCAACTACTACGGCGTGCCCGCAGGCGCCTATGTCTACTATATCGAGAGCGGCAGCTGCGCCGACGACGCCGGCCTTGAGCTCGGCGATATCATCACCGGCATAGACGGCACGGAGATCACTTCCAGCTCCGACCTGTCCAGCGCCATCAAGTCCTACCGCGCGGGCGATACCGCGGAGCTCACGGTCTACCGTGACGGCGGATATATAACGCTCAGCATAGTCTTTGACGAGGAACGCCCCTCCGCGACCGACGTGTCCTCTGAGAGCTCTTATCCTGAATACTTCTACGGCATCCTCCCCAGCGCGAACGGCATGTGATATCATAAACAAATAAAAAAGCGGAGAGCTGTTGCTCTCCGCTTTTTTCTGCCCGCTTCACCTGGCTATGAGGCCGTACAGCATGGTATGCAGCAGCGCGGCGGCTTTTTCCTCAAAGTCGCCTCCCGACTCGCGCAGGCTGACTCCGAGAAAGTCGACAAATATGTGCAGCTGTTCCACCGCGCCGTCCGGCGTGATGCCGGGCGAGAGCTTTTCGCGGCTGAGCACAGCGCGCAGGACCGAGCTGTTCAGCTCATCAAATTTCGCTCGCCGGCGGTTCACCTCAGGCGCGAGCGCGCTCTGCGGGTACAGCAGGAGATCGCCGAACAGCGCCCTGTGCTGCGGGTGCGCGGCAAAAAAGCCCGCCCTCGCGGCGAAATAGCTCTCCACGGTCACCTCACCGCTCCCGAGCGCATCCGTCAGAGCATCCGTCATGTCGGCAAAGAGCTTTTCCACGCAGGCGAGGTAGAGCTCCTCCCTGCCGCTGTAATAGTGATACAGCAGCCCCTTTGATATGCCCCCGCGCGCGCATATCCGATTCACACTGCCGCCGGCGAAGCCGTTTTCCGCGAACTCCGCGAAAGCGCAGGCGACTATCTGCTCCCTGCTGCGCGAGTTTTTCTCTGCCTGTCTCATTGCGCTCTCCCCCTTTTTGAGCCAGTATATCAGACCGCGCGGCGCACCGCAATAATATATTGACTGGCCGGTCGGTTTGTTGTATGATAAACAGACTGTTCAGTTTGTTTTTGGAGGTCCCCATGATAAGCACCATTCTCTCAATAGTATTCTCCGCCGTGTCCATCTTCTCATCTCTTGCCGCGCCTCCGGACGTCGTCGAACTCGATGACATCAGCGAGGCTGAGCCGTATCTCACGCTCGCCATCCTCACGGCGTCACAGCCGCCCGAGTTCCGCCTCGACCCTATGCCGGAGGGGGCCGATATGGATATACGCAATGTGTTCCATTCCATCACATCCGAGCACCCGGAGCTCAAATACGCCTATGACCTCAGCGTCGAGCTCTCCGACGGCGCGCTGCAATGTGAGTTCTCATATATGCCGTACCGCACCGGCGACTGGCCGGAAGGTTTCTCCGGCGTTGAGGCCGGCTCGCTCGCCGAGCTGATAGAGGCCGCGCGCAGCGGCCTTGCTTCGGGCGAGCCCCTGCCCGTGCGCATAACGAACGCCGCGCTCACGGTAGACGACATGAACAAAGCCCTCCAGCAGGTCGGCGGCGGATACATTCTCTGCCAGCTCAGCCGCGACGGCACGGAGATAGTCTACACGCCGCAAAACAACCTGAGCCACAGCGATGCGCTGGCAAAGCTCAGCGAGATCGACGCGCTCGCCGAGGGCGTGTTCTCCGCGAACGTGACGGACGGCATGACTCAGCGCGAGGCGGCCGAGGTGCTCTATACCTGTCTCACCGAGACCGTGCGCTATGACCACAGGTACTACAGCGACAGGGCAAACATGCCTTTCGACTCACAGACAGCCTACGGCGCGCTGCACGACGGTCTCGCCATCTGCGGCGGATACGCCCAGGCGCTGCAGGCGCTTTTTGAAAAGGCCGGCATACCTTGCTACACCGTGAGCGGCAGCATGGGCAGCGAATACCACATGTGGAACATCGCCTACCTCGACGGCGAGTGGTGCTATTTCGACGCGACCAGCGACCGCGGCCGCGCGGACTATTGGTTCAACTATTTCGCCGTCGGCTCAGACCAGCTCACAAACTATGAGTGGGACAGCGGCTTCGTCTCGCGCCTCACCGGCGAATAATTTTCTCTTCCCAAACGCTCCCGTTTATAATATAATGGTGGTTATATATAACTAACCGTCAACGGGAGGTAATCGTTTGAATATTCTGCAAGCTTTTATGCTCACGCTTGCCGCCGGGCTGTGCACCGGCATAGGCAGCTGCATCGCTTTCATGCAAAAGCGCACTAACAGGAAGTTTCTGTCGGTGAGCCTCGGTTTTTCCGCCGGGGTGATGATCTATGTGTCCATGGTGGAGATCTTTCCCACCGCGCGCGGCATGCTCGCCGCCCCGCTCGGCGCTGACGGGAGCGGCTGGACGGCGGCAGCGGCGTTTTTCGCCGGAATGCTCGTCATCGCCGTCATCGACAGGATAGTCCCATCCGAGGAGAACCCCCACGAGCCTAAGCTCGTCGAGGGCGAGGAGCGCACTTCCAGCGCAAAGCTCATGCGCACCGGCGTTTTCACCGCCGCAGCCATCGCCATACACAACTTTCCCGAGGGGCTTGCGACTTTCGTCTCCGCCCTTCAGGACCCGGGCATAGCCATCCCCATCGTCGCGGCCATCGCCATACACAACATCCCCGAGGGCATCGCCGTGTCCGTGCCCATATACCACGCGACCGGCTCGCGCAGGCGCGCGTTCCTGTATTCGTTCGTGTCCGGGCTCGCGGAGCCGGCCGGCGCGCTCATCGGCTGGCTGCTGCTCATGCCCGTGATGAACGATGTGGTGTTCGGCTGCATCTTCGCCGCCGTGGCAGGGATAATGGTGTTCATCTCGCTCGACGAGCTGCTGCCGTCCGCCCGTGAATACGGCGAGCACCATCTCGCGATATACGGGCTCATCGCCGGCATGGCCGTCATGGCGGTGAGCCTGCTGATCATGTGATTCCTGACAAAAAAGCTCCCCGCGGGTTTTGGCAGCGTCCCATAAGGAAGTAAAAAGAATTTTGGTCGGAACCGGTGTGTTAGGTCACGCCGGTTCCGATTTGTTTAGGGACTCTCTTCCAATCTTCAAAGGGATACGGATTTGTCCCACATAGGTGAAATACAGATCGATTCGCACCTGCTTTCTTCCATTCTCCCTTACCGGACTGTGTACCACAATCTTGCTCACAAGCTCATTGAGAATGGCGGCGTCAAGTTCCGGAATATCCAGGTACTTGTCTACCAGCTTCAGAAACTCGTTCACATCGGAAACCTGCCCGGCCTGTGCCTCAATTTCCCGTTCCAGTACAGCGGCAAGCTGCTCAATCTCCGCCTGTTCATTCTCATATTGGCGGGATAATTTTAAGTACCGGCTGTCAGACAGCTTCCCCAGCACATTATCCTCATAGATGTGCTGGATAATCCTGTCCAAATCCTCCATCCGTTTTTTCGCCCCGGAAAGGGCTTTCTGCTTTTCCGCCAGTTCTGCCTTGCGGCTTTCCTCGTCCTGCGCCAGCATTTCCAGTTTGAAATCCTTCCGAAACATACGGACATAACTCAATGTCTGCCGTATGGTTTCCAGCACAATTCGGTAAAGCACCTGTTCCCGGATATAGTGGATTTTGCAGGAGCCGGTGTTGCTCTTGTAGTTGGAGCAGACGAAATGGTTCTGGCTGTCGTCCTTGTAGCTCTTGCAGGTGCAGAAGTACAGCTTGGCTCCGCAGTCGGCGCAGTAGAGAAGACCGGAGAACATGCTGGTTCTTCCTGTCTTTGTCGGCCTGCGTTTGTTCTTCCGCAGTTCCTGTACCCGTTCCCACTGTCCCTTCTCAATGATGGCGGGCTGGGTGTCCTCAAAAAACCGCTGGTTCTCAACCGGGTTTTCCATCCGCTTTTTGAATTTCAGGGACTTGGTATAAGTCTTGAAGTTTACGGTACAGCCCGTGTACTCCCGCCGCTCCAAAATTCTAAGCACGGCGTTGGTATTCCAACGGTATAGGTTTTCCGGCATGGCCCAGCCTTTCTGCTTCGCATGATAGGCGGTGACGGTCAGTACCCTGTCGGCTGTTAGGATTTTTGCAATCTGCATGGGGCCTTTCCCCGCAATGCAGAGGTTAAAGATACGCTGTACCACCTTTGCCGCTTCTTCATCCACGATCCATTTCTTTTTGTCCTGCGGGTCTTTTATGTAGCCATAGGGCGGATTGCTGGCGATATGCTCCCCGGCTTCACCCCGCATCTTTACCACTGCCCGGATTTTCTTGCTGGTATCCTTGGCGTAGTAGTCATTGAATACATTTTTGACCACCGCAAAACCATTTTCCCCTTTGGCGCTGTCCACATCGTCGTTGATGGCAATAAAGCGGACGTCATAGGCAGGAAAGATGAAATCCTGCAATCGCCCCATGTAGGAATACTCCCTGCCCAGCCGGGACAGGTCTTTGACAATCACAGCGGATACGCTGTAATCCTCCACATATCGCATCATCTCCTGGAACCCCGGCCTTTGAAAGCTGGTCCCTGAGAAACCATCGTCCACAAAGAACCGGATGTTCCGGAATCCATGGTCGTCGGCGTACTTGCTCAGCAGGGCTTTCTGGTTGGTAATGGAATTGCTTTCCCCGTCCAGGGCGTCGTCCTGGCTCAAGCGGCAGTATAAAGCGGTGATTTTCTCTGGCTGCTGGTTCATTTACTTCTCCTTTCTGTTCAGGCAGCCAAGTAAACGGTTGCCCTTATTATAACGCTTCGGTTTCGATTTTTCAGCTATGTCTCTGATTCTTTTTCCCGTAAATCCTTTTCCATCAGCCGCTTCAGTTTCTTTACGATTCCTTCCGAGCCTTTTTCCGCAAAGTGGGGAATGACCGTGTAGACGGTATTCCCCTCAAAGAAGGGATAGCTGCTGCCGCCAAGGTCAAAGTAAAACGCTCCGTCCTTGAAATGCTGTTCCATCCGTTCTCCCACAGCGGGGTCAAAATCTTTCAGCAGCTCATACAGCTTTTGTTCATCAATCATTGGCGCCCCTCCTTTCGTTAGCCGGCAGATTCAGGGTAATCACAGCCGGTCTGCCAAGGCCCTGTTTCCGGCGGAAGATCAGACCGCGGGATTCCAGTTCGTGAAACGCCCGCGTTGCCACCTGCCTGCTCCGGCGGAGTTTCGTCTTTGCGTCCGCCACAGTGAAGTACAGGCGGATGGTTCCATCCGTTTCGATGTAGCCTTTTTTCCTGGAAATCCCCGCCCGGTCCAAAAGCAGGGCGTACAGCACCTTGGAGTCATTGGATAAATCCAGGGGGATAAGGAATCGTGGGAAAATGATATAAGACGAAATATCGGTATCTGTTTTGTATGGAATCATAAATTCTCCTTCCTATCCATTCATCGCTATGATAGATAGATTGATATTGACTATTTTGTATTTCTTCTCCATCGTCAAGGGCAAGGCAGTTCCCGCTCTCATAGTTGCAGCACTGATGGACTAGCTTTCTAGCTCTGCGGTATTGGGAGTAGGTCATCACGGGGATTTTCTCTTTGATTTCTATCACCTCCTTTTGGACGGTCAAAACACACCCTTCTATTTATCCGTACATTTTGACAGCAAAATGACACCCCCTTTTGAAAATAAATTTGAGATAGCTCAAAATCCCTCTCATATATCCGTATATTTTCGAGGGAATTATTGCGTGGACAAACACAAAAATACCCTTCTAATAGTCATTTCATTTTGAGGGGATTTTTACGGGGGGTTCAGCAGAAAAATTTAAAAATACCTCTCTATTAGTCGTGACATTTTTAAGGGTGTTTTTATAGGTGTTTTCGCAAAAAAATACCACCATGGCCGTTTCAAGCCATGATGGCATTCCTCAGATTTCAAATTTATAGCCGACGCGGCAGATAATAAAACTGGAAGAAATAAAGACTTTACGCCAGCTTCCAATTCTGGCTCT
>CALWYT010000020.1 GCA_944385835.1 uncultured Oscillospiraceae bacterium
ATCGAGTTCGAGGTCATGCGCGACAGCGCCGGGACGGCGATAACCATCTGCTCCATGGAGAACTTCGACCCCGTCGGCGTCCACACGGGCGACTCCATTGTCGTCGCTCCCGCGCTGACCCTGGCCGACCGGGAGTATCAGATGCTGCGCTCCGCGGCGCTGGACATAATCGGCGCGCTGGGCATAGAGGGCGGCTGCAACTGCCAGTTCGCGCTCAACCCGGAGAGCTTCGAGTACGCGGTCATCGAGGTCAACCCGCGCGTTTCGCGCTCCTCCGCCCTCGCCAGCAAGGCCACCGGCTACCCCATAGCCAAGGTCAGCGCCAAGATCGCCCTCGGCTACACGCTCGACGAGATAAAAAACGAGGTCACCGGCGAGACCTACGCCTGCTTCGAGCCGGCGCTCGACTATGTGGTCTGCAAGCTGCCGCGCTGGCCTTTCGACAAGTTCTACGGCGCGGACCGCTCCCTCGGCCCGCAGATGAAGGCTACCGGCGAGGTCATGAGCATCGCCCCGACCTTCGAGGCCGCGCTGATGAAGGCGATACGCGGCGCGGGGATAAAGGAGGAGGGCCTCAACCGCCGCGTCCCGTCCGGGCGGCCGCTCCAGATACGCCTGCGCGAGATAGACGATATGCGCGTCTTTACGCTCTTCGAGGCGCTCAAGGCCGGCTACACGGTCGAGGAGCTGCACTCGCTCACGAAGGTGGACCGCTTCTTCCTCACGAAGCTCGCCGGCATGGCGGCGCTGGAGGAGGAGCTGGCAGGCGGACTCACGGACGAGAACCTCGCCCGGGCGAGGCGCTTCGGCTACACCGAGGCTCTGATAGCCAAGCTCTCCGGCGAGGCCCCGCCCGCGGCGGAGCCGCTCAGCTACAAGATGGTGGACACCTGCGCCGCGGAGTTCGAGGCCAGGACGCCCTACTTCTACTCCGTCCCGGGCGGGGAGCGCTGCGACGCGCGCGAGCGCCGCGGGGACAGGCCCGGCGTGGTGGTGCTCGGCTCCGGGCCGATACGCATAGGCCAGGGCATAGAGTTCGACTACTCCTCCGTCCACTGCGTGAGCACGCTGCGCTCCATGGGCTACGACGTGGCGATAATCAACAACAACCCCGAGACCGTCTCCACGGACTACGACACCGCCTCGCGGCTCTACTTTGAGCCGCTCTGCCCCGAGGACGTCATGGGCGTGCTGGCCGTGGAGAAGCCCGTGGGCGTGGTCGTCGCCTTCGGCGGTCAGACGGCCATCTCGCTGGCGCAGTACCTGGTGGACCACGGCGTCAGGATACTCGGCACCAGCGCGGAGGGCATAGACCTGGCCGAGGACAGGGAGAAGTTCGACGCCCTGCTCGAGCGGCTTGGGATAAAGCGCCCGCGCGGCGCAGCGGTACACTCCCTCGATGAGGCCGTCGCCGCGGCCGGACGCCTGGGCTACCCCGTGCTGCTCAGGCCCAGCTACGTCATAGGCGGCCAGAACATGGTGATAGCGCACGACGAGGCCGACGTGCGCCGCTATATGGACGTAATAATCACCGCGGGCAACGGCGCAAACGTACTCATAGACCAGTACCTGCCCGGTACGGAGCTGGAGTGCGACGTCATATCCGACGGCGAACGGGTGCTGATTCCCGGCATAATGGAGCATATCGAGCGCGCGGGGGTCCACTCCGGCGACTCCATCGCCGTCTGCCCGCCCTACAACCTCAGCGAGGCCATGACGGCGCGCGTGGCGGAGTGCTCCAGGGCGCTGGCCCTCGCGCTGGGTACGCGCGGCCTGGTTAACATCCAGTACCTGGTGTACCGGGACGAGCTGTACGTCATAGAGGTCAACCCCCGCGCCAGCCGCACCGTGCCGTACCTGAGCAAGATAAGCGGCTTCCACATGGCGGACGCGGCCACGCGCGTCATGATGGGCGAGAGCCTGGAGTCCATGGGCCTGCCCGACGGCCTCGCGCCGCAGCCCGGCTGCGTGGGCATAAAGGTGCCGGTGTTCTCCTTTGAGAAGGTCCCGGACGCGAACAGCCTGCTGGGTCCCGAGATGAAGTCCACCGGCGAGGTGCTGGGCATAGGCCGCAGCTTTGCCGAGGCGCTCTACAAGGGCCTGACCGCGGCCGGCTTCCGCTTCGTCTCCGACGGCGGGGAGAAGCGCATGGGCGTGCTGCTGAGCGTGGAGAACCGCCAGCTCGGCGAGCTGGGCGAGCTTGTCCGCCGCCTGGACCGCGCCGGCAGGCGCATCTTCGGCACGCCGGGCACCGCCGCGGCGGTAAAGGCCCACGGCGTATACGCCTACGCCGTCGGCGCGGTCGCGCGCACGGCGGACATCGGCGGCGTGCTGTAGCGCGCGGGCATAGGCCTCGTCATATACACCGGCGCGCTTCACGACGACACCATGGGCGACTTCGTGGCCCTGCACTACGAGGCCACGAGGCGCGGCGTCCCCACGCTGACCAGCCTGGACACCGCCCTCGCCGCCGTCAGCCTGCTGGAGGAGGGCTGGACGGAGGACTCCACCCGCCTTGTGGACGTCAGCCGCCTGGGCCGCTGACGCCGCGCTTGACAAACGCCGGCGTATGTAGTTAGATATAGGCATACCAGGCGTTTGGAGGAGAAAATATGATAGTCACCACAACCAACAGCATTGAAGGGATGAGCATAAGCGAGTACCGCGGCATCGTCTTCGGCGAGGTCATCACCGGCATCAACGTGTTCCGCGACATCGGCGCGGGCCTGCGCAACATCTTCGGCGGCCGCAGCGCCGGCTATGAGGAGGAGCTGCAGGCCGCGCGCACCGAGGCGCTCAACGAGATGTGCCGCCGCGCGGAGAACGTGGGCGCCAACGCCGTCGTCGGCGTGGACATCGACTACGAGGTCCTCGGCACCGACAACGGTATGCTCATGGTTTCCGCCTCCGGCACCGCCGTTGTCGCCGGATAAGCCGCAGCCGTGCCGGCCGGGGAGGGCGTTGGCCCTCCCCGGCCGGCTTTTTTTCGCTATTTCTCCCTGGGGCGGAAAATGAGCGCCGCGAGGAAGCCGCAGCACACGGCGGCGCTTATCCCGGCGGAGGATGCGGCAAGGCCCCCGCCTATGGCGCCGAGCAGGCCGTCCTCCTCCACGGCCTCGCGCACGCCGCGCGCTATCGTGTTCCCGAAGCCCGTCAGCGGCACCGCCGCGCCGGCGCCCGCCCATTCCGCAAAGGGCGCGTACAGGCCCGTGGCGCCCAGGACGACTCCCGCGACGACGTACAGCGTCAGTATGCGCGCCGGCGTCAGCGCCGTGCGGTCTATCAGCAGCTGGCCTATGGCGCAGAGCGCGCCGCCGGCCGCAAAGGCCCTGGCGCAGCCCAGCAGCAGTTCCATCTCAGTCCACCTCCGTCTCAAGCGCCACGGCGTGGCAGATTCCCGGTATGCTCTCGCCCTGCTGCGAGGACGTCGGGCTCATCAGCGCGCCCGTCGCGGCGAAGAGGACGCGCCTCCAGCCGCCGGAGCGCATATTGTCCAGCGCGTACCCGGCCAGCACGCTGGCCGAGCAGCCGCAGCCGCTGCCGCCCGAGCATACGCCCTGGCGCTCCGCGTCGTATATCATCGCGCCGCAGTCAAAGTGCCGCGCGCCCAGCTCCACGCCGTCGAGCGAGAGCAGCTCTCGCAGCAGGCGCGAGCCGGTCTCGCCCAGGTCGCCGGTTATCACCGCATCGTAATAGTCCGGCGCGCGGCCGGTCTCGGCGAAGTGGCGCTCCAGCGTGTCACAGGCCGCCGGGGCCATGGCCGCGCCCATGTTCGCGCTGTCCGTGACGCCGAGGTCCACTATCCGCCCGGACGTAACGCAGGTTATATACGGCCCCGGCGCATCCGTCGCCAGGATGACCGCCCCGGCGCCCGTGACCGTCCACTGGCTGGCCGGGGCGCGCAGGCTGCCGTATTCGAGCGGGTAGCGGAACTGCCGCTCAGCTGAGCAGAAGTGCGAGCTGGTAAGGGCTGCAACTTTTTCCGCCCCGCCGCCGTCTATGATCAAGGAGGCCAGCAGCAGGGCCTCCGCCATGGTGGAGCAGGCCCCGTAGAGGCCGAGGTAGGGCGCGCCGCTGTCCCTGAGCGCGTAGGCGCTGCCCGCGCACTGGTTCAGCAGGTCGCCCGAGAGGATGAAGTCCAGCCCCTCCGGCGCGAGGCCCGCCTTGCCGCAGGCCAGCAGCAGGCATTTCCTGAGCATGGCGCTCTCCGCCCGCTCCCAGCTCTTCTCGCCGAAATAGGCGTCGGGGCAGACGTAGTCGAAGCTGCGCTTGAGAGGGCCTTCCCCCTCCTTTTTCCCGACGGCGCTCGCCGATGCGAGCACGCCGGGCCGCCTCTCCAGCTCGAGGGTGGCCCGGCCCAGCCGCTTTGCGCACATTATATCACCACCTTGTCGGGATTCTGCGCCGCGGCGACGGATTTTATGCCCCTTCGGGAAAATTCTCAAGATTTTTGATGACAATTTGACTTTGCTTTGCTACAATATCTGTCGTGGACATCCAAGGAGGACTTGCAGATGAACGACCCGACTCTCGTAATCCTTGCCGGCGGCCTCAGCAGACGCTACGGAAGCCTGAAGCAGATCGACCCCATCGGCCCCAGCGGAGAGTTCCTGATCGACTATTCTGTCTACGACGCCGTCCGCGCGGGCTTCAGCCGCGTGGTGTTCCTGATTGCGCCGCAGATGCGCGAGGAGTTTGAAAGCGCGATCGGGCGCCGCGTCCAGGGGCATATCGACGTCGCCTACGCCTATCAGAGCCTGGACAGCCGCCTTCCGGAGGGCTTTTCCGTCCCGGCCGGGCGCGTACGCCCCTGGGGTACGGCCCACGCCCTGCTCTGCTGCCGCGACGCCGTGGACGGCCCCTTCGCGATGATAAACGCCGACGACTTCTACGGCGCGGGCGCCTTCCGCATGATGAGCGCCGCGCTGCGCGCCGCCGGAGATTCCGAGCGGCCGCCGCGCTACTACATGGTCGGCTACCGCCTCGGCAACACGGTCACGGGCGCGGGGCGGGTCTGCCGCGGCCTCTGCCGCACGAAGGGCGGCTTCCTCGACTACATAGAGGAATTTACGCACGTGGTCAAGACCCCGGACGGCCCCGCCTACAGCCTCGACGGCGGCGAGACCCTGCGCCCGCTCCCGGCGGACACCACGGTGAGCATGAACTTCTGGGGCTTCACAAGCGGCATATTCGACGAGATCGAGCGGCGCTTCCCCCGCTTCCTGGCGAACGAGGCGGCGAACGACAACCAGGCCGAGATGCTGGTCCCGAACCTCGTCGGCAAAATGCTGCGCGAGGGCCTGTGCAGCGTGGAGGTCATGCGCAGCGAGGACGTCTGGCACGGCATGACCTACCGCGCCGACCGGCCCGAGGTCATCGCCGCCATCCGCGCGCTGACGGACGCCGGCGAGTACCCCGAAAGGCTCTGGGGCTGAGCGCGCCGCCGCGCCGGGAAATAAAAAAAGGGACGGCCGGCCGCCCCTTCGCCAGTATAAAAAGCGCCCGTGGAGGCATCGTCTCCACGGGCGCATTTCGCTTTTAAGCGCGCAGCATACGCTTGCGCGCGAAGTTCACCATGCCGTCGCTCATGCCGTTCAGGCGGTTGAGCATCTTGCCCGCGCCGTAGGCCGCGCAGGAGACGGGGTCGTCCACGACCACGGTGCGGATGCCGGTGTCGCGCTCCACCAGGCGGTCTATGCCGTAGATGAGGCTGCCGCCGCCGGACAAGATGATGCCGTTCTGGGAGATGTCGCTCACCAGCTCGGGCGGTGTGCGCTCCAGCACCATGTGTATGCTCTCGAGTATGTCCCTCGTCGGCTCCATCAGCGCCTCCGCCAGCTCGGCGGAGGAGACCTGCACGGTCTTGGGCAGGCCCGTGACCAGGTCGCGGCCCTTTACCTCCTCCACCAGGGTCTCCGGGCGGGGTACGACGCTGCCTATGGCCATCTTCAGCTCCTCGGCGGTCTTTTCGCCGACCAGGACGTTGTAGCGGCGGCGGATGTGGCGGATAATGGCGTCGTCATAGGCCGCGCCGGCTGTCTTTATGCTCTCGCACTCGGATACGCCGCCCAGGGAGACCACCGCCGTCTCCGTGGTGCCGCCGCCTATGTCGATTATCAGGTGGCCGTCGGGCTTGGAGGCGTCCAGCCCGGCGCCGTAGGCCGTGGCGACGGCGCTCTCCACCAGGTAGACCTTGCGCGCCCCGGCCTCGGTGACGGCGTCTATCATGGCGCGCTCCTCCACGCCGGTGATGCTGCCCGGCACGCAGACAAGCACCCTCGGCTTGAACAGGCTGCGGCTCACGTCGGCGTGCAGCAGCTCGCGCAGCATGGCCACGGTCATGTCGTAGTCGGAGATGGCCCCGCCCACTATGGGGCGTATCGGCACGATGCTCGCCGGGGTGCGCCCCAGCATATTCAGCGCCTCGACGCCGACGCTGAGCAGCTTCCCGGAGTATTTGTCCACCGCGACCAGCGTGGGCTGCCTGTTGGTGATGCCCTTGCCCTTTACGTACAGCGCGACGCCGGCGGTCCCCATATCCAGGGCTATATCCCTATCAAGTATCTGCATATCTTAGCAACCTTTCTCCTGTGCTGCGTCCGTTACCCCTGATTTTAGACAGGCTGGCGGGACTTTAGTCCAGGCTCCCGCCGGTGCGCAGCGCCAGGGCCGCGCCGGCGACGCTCTCCGCCCCGGCGAGGCCGAGGGTGCGCGCACATTCGCTTATCGTGGAGCCTGTTGTGATTATGTCGTCGATGAGCAGTATGCGCCTGCCCTCGACCAGCTCGGGGTCCACGGCCTCGTAGGCCCCGGAGATGTTGGCCCGGCGCTTCTCCGCGCTGCCGCTCATCGACTGCGGCTCGGAATTGCGGGTGCGGCGCAGCGTCTCCACCGCCACGTCGCCCAGCTCCAGCGCCGTGGCGAGGGCGATGAGCATGGCCTGGTCGTAGCCGCGCTGGGCCAGGCGCTCGCTGGAGAGCGGCACCCAGCTTATGAGGTCGTACTCCCCGGCCAGGTTCTCGCGCACACAGCCCGCGACCAGGCTGCCGAAGAGGCGCGCGTAGCCCTTTTTCCCTCCGAACTTATAGCGGCGCAGGGCCTCCCGCACCGGCCCGGCGTACTCCAGCGGGGCGCAGACCGCGTCCACGAAATCCGGCCCGTCGCGCCGCGGCGGGCTTAGCCGGGGCAGGTCCCTCTCGCAGGCGGCGCACACGCCGCCGTCCTCCCCGCGCGCGAGCGGCTTGCCGCAGAACACGCACCTGGGCGCGAAAATGAGGTCCAGCAGGTTGAACTTTCCCGATGACACGGCTCCACACCCCTTTCGTATGCTGCCGGCGGCGCGCCGCCGGTTCAGTCCCCCGCCTCCTGCAGCCGCAGGCGCAGCCCGCTGTAGCGCCGGGACTGGACGTGGTTATCTATCATGCGCTGCGCGGCCGCCTCGTCGCCGACGGCGATGAGCAGCTCGCGCGAGCGGGTGACGGCTGTGTAGAGTACGCCGCGGGTGAGGAGCCGCGGCGCGGCGTCGGCCAGCGCGAGGACCACCGCGCGGTACTCGCTGCCCTGGCTCTTGTGGACGGTGACGGCCCAGGCGTGCTCCAGCTCTATGAGGGCGTCGAAGCCCATCGTGGCCACGCGCCCGTCGAAGTCCACGCTCAGCGTCTCGTTGGCCTCGTCTATGGCCAGGATGACGCCGATGTCGCCGTTGTACACCCCCGCGCCGTGCTCCACCGCACCGGTGGGGGCCGTCCTCTTCCATATCATATCATAGTTATTCCGATTTTGCATCACCCTGTCGCCCTCGCGGAAGGTGATTTCGCCAAAACTTTTCTCGCGCTTGGCCTTGTCCGGCGGGTTGAGCGCCGCCTGGAGCCGCCGGTTCAGCGCCCGCGTCCCGGCCTCGCCCTTCCTGGTCGGGCTGAGCACCTGTATCTCCGAGGCCGGTATGCCCATCTTCCCGGGCAGGCGGCTGGCGCACAGCTCGCAGACCGTCTCCGCGCACTTCACCGGGTCCGCCCGGCGCAGGAAGAAGAAGTCCCCCCTGTTCGCCGTCAGCGGCGGGTGCTCGCCGCGGTTTATGGCGTGCGCATAGGAGACTATGCGGCTCTCCTCCGCCTGGCGGAATATCTCCGTCAGGCGCACGGCGGGTATGGCCCCGCTGCGCAGTATGTCCGAGAACACGCTGCCCGGCCCCACGCTAGGCAGCTGGTCCGCGTCGCCGACCAGCACCAGGCGCGCGCCGTCCGGTATGGCCCGCAGCAGGGCGTCCATTAGAGTTATGTCAACCATAGAGCACTCGTCGAGCACCACCGCGCCGCAGTCGAGCCTGTCCGACTCGTCCTTGGAGAAAACCACCCGCTCCCCGTCCTCGGAGAAGCCCGCGCCCAGCAGGCGGTGGATGGTGGCCGCCTCGCGGCCGGTCAGCTCGCCCATGCGCTTCGCCGCGCGGCCCGTGGGGGCCGTGAGCAGGGCGGATATGCCCAGCGAGTCGTAGAGCGAGAGTATGGCCCTGAGCGACGTCGTCTTGCCCGTGCCGGGGCCTCCGGTCAGGGCCATGACGCGGCAGCGCGCGGCCAGGGCGACCGCCTCGCGCTGCTTTGGCGCGTATTTCATGCCGCGGCTGCGCTCCAGCGCGTCCAAGACTGGCTCCGCGTCCGCGGTCCCGACGGGCGAGGCGGCCATGGCGCGCAGCCGCGCGGCCACGCCCCGCTCGGCCTCGTACAGCTCCGTGAGATAGGTCACCGGCCTTCCGGCCAGCTCGGCGCGCACGACCTCGCCGCGCTCGGCGAGGCTGTCCAGCGCTGCGTCCACGTCCGCGCCCTCCACGCCTATGAACTGCGCCGTGGCCGCGGAGAGCTTCTCCGTCGGTATGAAGCAGTGGCCGTTCCCGGCGTTGTGGCGCAGCTCGAACACCGCCGCCGCGCGCACGCGCGCGGGGTTGTCCGCCTCGCCGCCCATGTCGAAGGCCAGGCGGTCAGCCTCGGCGAAGCTGCCGCCTATGTGCGGCGCGGCAAGGATATAGGGGTCCTCCTCCACGACGCGCATGGCCTCCTCGCCGTAAAATCGGTAGAGCCGCACAGCCAGCAGCGGGCGCAGCTCGTGCGAGCAGAGGAACTCCATCAGCCGGCGCAGCCCCGCCTGGCGGCGGAACTCGCGCGAGATCTTCTCCGCCTTGGCCGGGCTTATCCCGCGCAGCCCCGCGAGCAGCTCGGGCCGGCTCTCCAGCACGTCGAGCGTCCTGTCGCCGAACTTGTCCACTATCAGCGCCGCCGTCGCGGGGCCTATGCCCTTGACGGCCCTGCCGGCCAGGTAGGCGTAGATGGCCTCCTTGGTCCTGGGCAGGCTGCGCTCGGCGTACTCGCTCTTGAACTGGCGGCCGTGGTTGGGATGCACCGTCCACTGTCCGAACACGTGCAGCTCCTCGCCCGGGTACGCCGAGGGCAGCGTGCCGACGATGTTCACCAGCTCCCCGTCCTGCGTCTCCATGCGCAGGACGGTGTAGCCGTTTTCTTCATTTGTGTAGATCACGCTGGAGATTTTTCCGTAAAGCTCCTGCAGCTCTTCCTCTTGCACCTAATTCCCTTCCCGTATGATGGTAACCCGTCCCTCCCGAGCCAGGGCCTCCGCGACGCGCGCCGTCTCCTCGTCCATGCCGAGGTCGCGTATGGCTATCTCGCAGGGCAGCGTGCCGTTGGCGTCCAGCCAGAGCAGCGCGCCCACCGCGCCCTCCAGCATCGCGTCCGCGCCCCGGACGGAGAGGGTAACGCGGATGCGGGTGTCCGCGCCCGTGCGCACGGGCGTGAGCATAAGCCCGCGCAGCGTCCAGACAAGCAGTATGACCAGCGCGGCGACCGCCGCGGCGCCCAGGACATCCCAGAGCATGAAGATCACCCCCATGCCCATGCTATGCCGCGGCGCGCCCGCCGTTTACTGCAAAACTTTTTTCAGGTATTCGCCCGTGGCGCTCTCCGCGCAGTCCGCGCAGCCCTCGGGCGTACCCTCGAAGACTATCCGCCCGCCGCCGTCGCCGCCCTCGGGGCCGAGGTCGATGATGTGGTCGGCGACCTTTATGACGTCCAGGTTGTGCTCTATCACGACCACGGTGTTGCCCGCGTCGGTGAGCCGGTCCAGGATGTTGACAAGTTTCTGCACATCCGCGCTGTGCAGGCCGGTGGTCGGCTCGTCGAGGACGTAGACGGTCTGGCCGGTGGAGCGCTTCGAAAGCTCCGTCGCCAGCTTGACGCGCTGCGCCTCGCCGCCTGAGAGGGTGGTGCTGCTCTGGCCCAGCTTGACATAGCCCAGGCCCACGTCGCAGAGGGTCTGTATCCTGTCGCGTATCTTCGGGATGTTCTCGAAGAACGCGGCGGCCTCCTCGGCCGTCATGTCCAGCACCTCGGAGATGTTCTTGCCCTTGTAGCGCACCTCAAGCGTCTCGCGGTTGTAGCGCCTGCCCTTGCAGACGTCGCAGGGGACGTAGACGTCCGGCAGGAAGTGCATCTCTATCTTGATGAGGCCGTCGCCGGAGCAGGCCTCGCAGCGCCCGCCCTTGACGTTGAAGGAAAACCGGCCCGGCCCGTAGCCGCGGGCCTTGGCGTCGTTGGTGCCGGCGAACAGCTCGCGTATGTCGCTGAACACCCCGGTGTAGGTGGCGGGGTTCGAGCGCGGCGTCCGCCCTATGGGGCTTTGGTCTATACATATCACCTTGTCGACGTGCTCGAGGCCCTCTATGCCGTCGCATTTGCCCGGGCGGATATGCGCGCGGTTCTTCACCGCGGCCAGGGTCTTGTACAGCACCTCGTTTATGAGGCTCGACTTGCCGGAGCCGGAGACGCCGGTGACGCAGGTGAGGACGCCCAGCGGTATTTTGACGTCTATGCCCTTGAGATTGTTCTCCCTCGCGTTGCGGATGGTCATGAATTTCCCGCTGCCGGCGCGCCTCTTCGCCGGGACGGGTATCCTGCGCGCGCCGGAGAGGTACTGGCCGGTTATGCTGCGCGGCTCGCGCATCAGGTCGGCCGCCGTACCCTGGGCGACGACCTCGCCGCCGTGTATGCCCGCGCCGGGGCCGATGTCCACTATCCAGTCGGCCTCGCGCATGGTGTCCTCGTCGTGCTCGACGACTATCAGCGTGTTGCCCAGGTCGCGCAGCTCCTTGAGCGTGGCGATGAGCTTGCCGTTGTCGCGCTGGTGCAGGCCGATGCTCGGCTCGTCCAGGACGTACAGCACGCCCACGAGGGAGGAGCCTATCTGCGTGGCCAGCCTTATACGCTGGCTCTCGCCGCCGGAGAGCGTCGCCGCCGCGCGCGAGAGGGTGAGGTACTGCAATCCCACGCTGGCCAGGAAGTGCAGCCGGGAGCGTATTTCCTTTATAATCATGTCCGCTATCATCCGCTCGCGCGGCGAGAGCTTCCCCGGCAGCTCCTCGATGAAGGCCAGGGACTTTGTCACGGGCATATCGCAGAAGTCCATTATGGAGAGGCCGCCCACGGTGACGGCGAGGACCTCCCTCTTCAGGCGTTTGCCGCCGCAGTCGGGGCAGGGGTACTCGCCCAGGTACTGCTCGTACTCCTCGCGCATACTCTGGCTCTGCGTGTCGCGGTAGCGGCGCTCTATGCTGTTCACCAGGCCCTCGAAGGGCTGGCGCAGCACGCCCTTGCCGCGCGCGGTGTCATACTGCAGCTCCAGCGCCTCGCCGTTCGTGCCGTACATCAGCGCGTCCACGGCCTCGCGGGGCAGGTCCTTGACCGGCGTCGTGAGCTTGAAGCGGTATTTCTTCGCCAGCGCGTCGTAGTACATCTTGGCGATGGAATCGGCCTTGGCGTTGCCCCAGCCGGGGGCCTGTATGGCGCCCTCGAGTATGGAGAGGTTGGGGTTGCCGACAATCAGCTGCGGGTCGGCCCTGAGCTGGGTACCCAGGCCGGAGCAGGTGGGGCAGGCCCCGTAGGGGCTGTTGAAGGAAAAGCTCCTCGGCGCCAGCTCCTCTATGGAGACGCCGCAGTCCTCGCAGGCGTAGTTCTGCGAGAAGAGCTGCTCCTCCCCCGTGGAGACGTCGCTCACCAGCACCAGCCCGCCGGAGAGGCCCGCCGCCGTCTCCGCGCTGTCCGTGAGGCGGCGTGCGCTGTCCGGGCGCACGACCAGGCGGTCCACCACCACCTCGATGTTGTGCTTTTTGTTCTTGTCCAGGCGGATTTCCTCTCCGAGGTCGTACACCGCGCCGTCCACGCGCACACGGACATAGCCCGACCTGCGCGCGTCCTCGAACACCTTGGCGTGCTCGCCCTTGCGCGCGCGCACGACGGGCGCGAGTATCTGTATGCGGCTGCCCTCAGGCCAGGCCATCACCTGGTCCACTATCTGGTCTATGGTCTGCTGGCGTATCTCCCTGCCGCATTTCGGGCAGTGCGGCACGCCTATGCGTGCCCACAAAAGGCGCAGGTAGTCGTATATCTCCGTCACCGTGCCGACGGTGGAGCGCGGGTTGCGGCTGGTGGTCTTCTGGTCTATGCTTATCGCCGGCGAGAGGCCCTCGATGTAGTCCACGTCGGGCTTGTCCATCTGGCCCAGGAACATGCGCGCGTAGCTGGAGAGGCTCTCCACATAGCGTCTCTGCCCCTCGGCGTATATGGTGTCGAAGGCCAGCGAGGACTTCCCCGAGCCGGAGAGGCCCGTGAACACGACCAGCTTGTCGCGCGGTATCTCAAGGTCTATGTTCTTGAGGTTGTTCTCCCTCGCGCCCTTTACAAAGATGCTGTCTCTCATGAAAAACGCTTACCTCTAAACTAGGAGTAAATCAGGTAATTATACCGCATTGCCCGCGGATTTTCAACCACATATTGCGCGCGGGCCTGAGCGTCCCGCTCACAGCGGCGCGTCCGCCGCCGCGGCGCGCAGCGCGTCCAGGCACAGGGCGCGGTGGCGCTCCAGCCGGGTGCTCGGCCCCGAACAGCTTATCGCCGCGACGGCCGCGCCGGAGCCGTCGAAGAGCGCGGCGGCATAGCAGGTCAGCCCCTCCTCGGCCTCCTCGCGGTCGAGCGCCCAGCGGCGCGCGCGTGTCAGCTCCAGCTCGCGCAAAAGCGCCTCCGGCGTGGTCAGGGTGTTCGGCGTGAGGGCGGAGAAGTCGGCGGCGCGGGCGTACTGCTCCCAGCTCTCGCGGCCCTGCAGGCTCAGCAGCAGCTTGCCCGTGGCTGTCTGGTGCGCCCAGCGTCGCTCTCCCAGGGCCGTGTCCATCTTCAGGTTGAGCCTGCCCAGGACCTTGTCCACAAAGACCACGTGGTACGGCCCGTCCATCACGGCCAGATGCGCCGTCTCGCCCGTCCGGGCGGCCACGCGCGCCAGCAGCGGGCGCATCGCGCCGCTGAGCACCATACGCCTCTGCGCCAGCTGGCCCAGGGAGAAGAGCTTTACGCCCAGATGCCAGCCGCCGTCCGCCGCGCGCGTGACAAAGCCGCGCTGCTCCAGGGTGCAGAGTATGCGGAAGGCCGCCGTGCGGCTTATTCCCAGCGCCCTCGCCGCCTCCGCCGCCGTCAGCTCCTCCCGCTCGAAGAACAGCTCCATGGCTTGCAGCGCGTGGTCGAGCGAACTGAGGATATATTGCTCCGTCATACGCGCCTCCACACCATAGCCGGCTCCGCCCCGCCGGTATTCCCGTCAACGCCGCGCCGCACGGCGCTATGGCAGCCCCGCCAGTAATCAGCCGGGATAAAGCCGTGCGCATCCAGGTTGGCCGCAAGCCAGATGTCCGCAACAGCGCCGGCCTCCGCGGCAGTCATGCGTCTTGTCATTGACATTTACCTCCCGCTGTGGTATTTATGAGCCATGGGACGTTCGTATTACGAACGCAGCGTTATTATAGCGAACGCTCCGGCGCCCGTCAACGGGCGAAGCGTTCGCCTGAGGAAATGCACAAATCCAGAGCTTTAAATTTGTGTAAACTGCAAAGGAGTGAGGCATATGCAAGAGCTTCGGCTGCACGGCCGCGGCGGGCAGGGGCTGGTCAAGGCCAGCCACCTGGTTGTCAAGACCGCCGTGGAGACCGGGCGTTACGGGCAGTTCATACCCTTCTTCGGCGTGGAGCGCAAGGGTTCGCCGGTATTCGGCTTCCTGCGCCTGAGCGGCGAGCCGATACGCCGCAAGACGCAGGTGTACGAGCCGGACGTGCTGGTGGTGCTGGACGACAGCCTGCTGGCCCTGCCCGCCACCTGCGCGGGGCTGAAGCCGGGCGGCACGGTCATAGTCAACAGCGCGCGCGAGCCTGGCTCGCTCGGCCTGCCGCCGCAGGCCGGGACCGTGGCGGTCGTGGACGCCACGGGCATAGCCATCGCGGAGATAGGCCGCGCCATACCCAACACGGCCATGCTCGGCGCGCTCGCGCGCGTCACCGGCCTGGTGGATGAGGCCGCGCTGCTGGAGAACATCGCGCTCGAGTTCGGCGAGGCCAACCGCGCCGCGGCGCTGCGCGCCCGGGACGGGCTGCGCATTGTGAAAGGAGGGGCCTGATATGGGCCATGTCACCCCGATGGGCGGCCCCGGCATGTATGTGCTGGACACCGCGTCCTGGCGCGTCGTGCGGCCCGTCATGGACAAGAACCGCTGCGTCAACTGCGGCCAGTGCCTGGCCTACTGCCCCGTGGGCAGCATCTACGCGGAGGGCAGGCAGATCCTGATCTCCTACGACTACTGCAAGGGCTGCGGCATCTGCGCCGCCGAGTGTCCCAAGCGGGCGATTACAATGGTCCCGGAGGTGGAGTAAATGGGCGAACGTATGGCCCTCACAGGCAACAAATGCGCGTCTTACGGCGCGGCGCTCTGCCGCCCCGACCTCATCGCGGCGTATCCCATAACGCCGCAGAGCAGCGTGGTGGAGGAGCTGGCGGGGCTGGTCTACTCCGGCGCGCTCGACGCGCGCATGGTGCAGGTAGAGAGCGAGCACAGCGCCATGAGCGTGGTCCAGGGCGCGGCGGCCGCCGGAGGGCGGGTGTTCACCGCCACCAGCGCCCAGGGCCTTGCGCTGATGTTCGAGCCGTACTTCCGCATGAGCACGCTGCGCCTGCCCATGGTCATGGCCATCGCCACGCGCGAGATGACCTCGCCTGAGACGATATGGTCCGGCCAGCAGGACGCCATGAGCGTACGCGAGGCCGGCTGGATACAGTGCTTCTGCGAGACGAACCAGGAGATACTGGACATGATACTCCAGGGCTATATGCTCGCGGAGGACCCCCGGGTGCTGATACCCGTCAACATCTGCTACGACGGCTTCTACTCCAGCCACCTGATGGAGGGCGTGGACGTGCCGTCCCAGGCGGAGGCGGACGCCTTCCTGCCGCCGTACGGCCTGCCCGCCAAGCTCGACCCGCGCGAGCCGCGCTCGCTGGACCCCATGACGCCCGGCGAGCTGCTGACGAAGTACCGCCGCAGCCATCTGGAGGCGATGCAGGCGGCCCTGGAGGTCGTTGAAGAGGTTGACATAAAATTTGCAAAGGCCTTCGGCCGCTCCTACGGCGGCGCCATAGAGGCCTACCGCATGGACGGCGCGGACTACGCCCTCGTCACCGTCGGCGGCATGACGGGCGCGGCGCGCGAGGTCGTGGACGCGCTGCGCGGCGAGGGGCTGAATTTCGGCCTGGTCAAGCTGCGCTTCACGCGGCCCTTCCCGGCTGCGCGCGTGCGCGAGGCGCTCGCGGGAGTGAAGGGCTTCGCCGTGGTGGACCGCTCGGTAAGCTTCGGCTGGGACGCCGGGCCGATGTACGTCGAGGCCTGCGCCGCGCTGGGCGGGCTGCTGGCCGGCAAGGCCCACTTTTCCGCCATAGGCGGGCTGGGCGGCGCGGACCTCTCTGTGGCGCAGCTGGCCGCGGCGGCGCGCCGCCTGGCGGGGGCTGAAGGCGCCGGGCGCATGGACACGCTCTGGCTCAGCGAGGAGGTGCGGCAATGAGCTATATGGACATACTGAAGACCGCGCCGCAGGTGCTCACGCCCGGCACCTCGGCCTGCCAGGGCTGCGGCGGCGAGCTTATACTCCGCCGCGTAATGCAGATCGCCGGCGCGAACAGCGTCTTTGCCGTGCCTCCCGGCTGCATGGCCGGAGCCGGGGCCGTGGGCTGGAGCGACACCAACGGCTGCACCGCGCCGATGCACATACCCCTGCTGGACAACACCGCGAGCTTCATGTCCGGCGTGAGCGAGATGTATCAGCGGCGCGGCCGCGGGGACGTCAACATCGTGGCCATAGCCGGCGACGGCGCGAGCGCCGACTGCGGCTTCCAGAGCCTTTCCGGCGCAGCCGAGCGCGGCGCGAGGATGCTGTACGTCTGCTATGACAACGAGGGCTACATGAACACCGGCTTCCAGCGCTCGAGCACGACCAGCCGCGGCTCCAGCACCTCGACGACCCCCTCCGGCGCGGCGATAAACGGCAAGGAGCAGGGCGCGAAGTACGTGCCGCTCATCCTCGCGATGCACAACATCGAGTACTGCGCCACGGCCAGCCCCAGCCATATGCCGGACTTCGTCGCCAAGGTGAAGCACGGCCTGGAGGCCAGCAAGCGCGGCTTCGCCTACATCCACGTGTTCTCGCCCTGCCCCACGGGCTGGGGCTTCAAGCCCAGCGAGAGCATCGCTGTCGCCCGGCGCGCCGTGGCCAGCAATATGTTCCCGCTCTGGGAGTGCGAGCGCGGCCGCTGGTATATGAGCGAGAACCGCTCGCCCATCACGATGGCGCAGTTCGTCGAGGGCATAGGCAAGTTCTCCCGCCTCGACGCCGCCGCGCTGGAGGAGCTGCAGGAGGCCGCCTCCGCGCGCTATGAACTTATACGCCGGCTCTGCGCGAAATGAGCGCCCTCTCGGGCAGACTTAAGGCCCCGGGCAGAAGCCCGGGGCCTTTCTTACGCTTTGCTCGGCGCGGCGCGCCTGCAGAATATGCGCCGCCTCCACACTATGAGCGCCACGGGTATGGCGAAGGCCACGGCGCCGACGGTGTCGATAAAGGCGTGCTGCTTCACGAGCACGGTGCTGGCCATGCAGAGCACGCACAGGACGGTTATCGCCGCGCGCTGCCAGGGCCTGAATATCTTCGAATCGAAGCAGCAGATGATGTCGCCCAGGCAGCCCAGGACGTGCATACTCGGGAACACGTTGGTCGGCGTGTCGGCGGCCCAGATTATGCTCATTATCCAGGTGCCGAGGCCGTCCGCCTCCACGCCCTGCGGGCGCAGGTGCTGCCCGTTCGGGACCAGCACGTCGAAGGCCAGCGTGGCGGAGAGCGTTATCATCAGATAGAGCATCCAGCGCTTGAAGGCCGCGCCGTCTTTTATAAGCGTGGGTATGCCCACCATGGCGAAGAGCGGGTACCAGATGACGTAAAACACCGCAAATCCGGGTACGAAGGGTATGCAGCCGTCTATCGGCAGGTCCGTGACCCAGTAGCCGCTTGTGGGGGTGTGCTTCTCGATGATGAAAAAGGCGGCGACGTACACGGGGAAGTACAGCACCAGCCAGACGTATTTGTGTTCGCGCACGAAGTCCGCGGCGATGTGGAACGCTTTGCGAATTATATCGCTCACTCCTTGAGGATTGCTGATCAGCTATGTTAAAATAGGATTATCAACTGAGGTTCAACGGTGATGGAAATGTCAAGAGCAATACGCGGCCGCTTCGCCCCCAGCCCGAGCGGGAGGCTGCACCTTGGGAATATGGCGTCGAGCCTGCTGGCCTGGCTGGACGCCAGGAGCCTGGGCGGGGAGATAATCTTCCGCCTGGAGGACCTCGACCCCGAGCGCAGCTATATGGACTGCGCGCGGCTGATGGCGGAGGACCTGCGCTGGCTGGGCCTGGACTGGGATTCCGGCTGGCCTGAGGACGACGGCTTCGCCCAGGGCGGGCGCACGGCGCTCTACCGCGGCGCCTTCGAGGAGCTGGGCCGCCGGGGGCTGCTCTACCGCTGCTGGTGCTCGCGCGCCGAGCGGCTGGCGGCCAGCGCGCCGCACCCCGGCGAGGAGCAGCCCGGCAGCTGCAAATGCCGCCGCCTCTCAGGCGCGGAGCTTGCCGCGCGCGAGGCCGGGAAGCGGCCGCCGGCCTATAAGTGCGCCGTCCCGGACGAGACGGTGACCATCATAGACGGGCATCTGGGCGAATACGTGCAGAATCTCGCCCGCGAAGGCGGGGACTTCATCGTCCGCCGCTCTGACGGCGTGTTCGCCTACCAGCTGGCCGCGAGCGTGGACGATATGCTCATGGGCGTGACGCGCGTGGTGCGCGCCGAGGACCTGCTCTCCAGCGCGCCGAGGCAGCGCTGGCTGATCGAGACCTTGGGCGGCGCCGCGCCGGAGTACGCCCACGCGCCCCTGCTCGCCGCCGCGGACGGGCGCAAGCTCTCCAAGCGGGACGGCAGCCTGCACATGGGCGAGCTGCGGAAAATTTACACGCCGGAGCAGCTCACCGGGCGCCTGGCCTTCCTCTGCGGGCTTCTCGACCGTCCAGAGGCGATACCACCGCGCGAGCTTATACCTCTCTTCGACTGGGGCAGGGTGCCGCGCGGGGTCATAGACATAGGCGCGGCCTTCTGACGCGGCGCAGGCTCAGCGTCCGCGCCGCCGCCTCTTCACCCCGCCGGCGTGGCGGCCCTGGCGGCGCATACCGCGCACGGCCGAGCAGACCCTCTCCTCGGCGATGGTGACGGCCTTCAGCGCGGGCCAGGCCAGCAGGACGAACACGATCAGCACCAGCGTCCCGCCGGTGTCCACGTTCGTGAGGGAGAACAGCCCCGGCAGGAACAGCAGGCAGACGGCGTAGCCCAGGCAGAGCACGACCATCAGCGCCTTCCGTATGAGGTTGTACGGCTGGCACATGCGGTGTACGATGAGCATACCCACAATGCTCAGCACCAGGGTGCAGACCGTCCCCATGATGTTCTCGCCTATGGAGAACACGGTGCAGAACAGCACCACGCCCAGGACGAGGAAAAAGTCCGTTATGCCGCCGGGGAAGGCGCGGTAGATTACGTTCGGGAGGAAACGGCCCTGTATGCGCGCGCTGTTCGGCTCCATGGCCAGCACGAAGCTGGGTATGCCTATGGTCAGCGCGGAGATGAGGCTCATCTGCGCGCTGGTCACCGGGAAGGGCAGCGTGAAGATGAGCGAGACAAGCGCAAAGGTGAAGCTGAATATATTCTTCGTGAGGTAGAGCGCCGCCGAGCGCTCTATATTGTTTATGACGCGGCGGCCCTCGGCGACCACGCTGGGCATGGAGGCGAAGTTGTTCTCCAGCAGCACTATGTGGCTCACCTGGCTGGCGGCGTCGCTGCCGCTGGCCATGGCGACGGAGCAGTCGGCCTCCTTGAGCGCGAGCACGTCGTTGACGCCGTCGCCGGTCATGGCGACCGTATGCCCGTTGGCCTTGAGGGCGCGGACAAATTTGCGCTTCTGGTCCGGCGTCACGCGCCCGAAGACGTTGTAGTTTTCGATCGCCGCGGCTATGTCCCCGTCGGTCTGGAGCGTGCGCGCGTCTACGTACTTCTCCGCGCCGGCTATGCCCGCGCGCTTGGCCACCTCGCTGACGGCGACGGCGTTGTCCCCGGAGATGACCTTGACAGTCACGCCCTGCTCGGCGAAGTACCTGAAGGTGTCGGGCGCCTCGGCGCGTATCTTGTTCGCGAGCAGTATGAGCGCGAGGGGCATCAGCTCCGCCGTGGGGCGCTCGTCGTCCAGCGAGCCGTCGTAGAGCGCCAGCAGCAGCACGCGGCAGCCCTTGGCGCTGTATGCGTCTATCTTGCCGGCGTACTCGCCGTAGCGCTCTCCCAGCAGCACGTCCGGCGCGCCCAGGAGATAGGTCTCGTCGGAGTGGAAGCTGACGCCGCCGTACTTCTTCGCGCTGGTGAAGGGCAGGGCCTTCTCGGCCTGCTGCTTTACCTCGCCGGTGAAGTAGCGGCGCAGGGCGGCCATGGTGTCGTTGTCCGCGCTCATCGCGGCGACGTAGTCGGCCATGATGAGGCGTATGTCGCTCTCTATAAACCTGTCCGGGCAGAGGCAGACGACGTCCTCGACGGTCATCTTGTTCTCCGTCACCGTGCCGGTCTTGTCCACGCAGAGGACGTCCACGCGCGCGAGCGTCTCTATGCAGCCCATGTCGTGGACCAGGGTCTTCTTCTGCGCGAGGCGCACCACGCCGGCCACAAGGGCCAGGCTTGTGAGCAGGTACAGCCCCTCCGGGATCATGCCCACAAGGCTCGCCACCGTGGCGACGACGCCGTCCGATACGCTCCGGCCCAGCCAGGCTATCTCCTTTACGCCCATCAGCACGCCGAGGGGGATTATGACGACGCCGATCACCTGCACCAGCCTTGTCAGGGAGCGCATCATCTCGCTCTGCTTGGGCGGGCGCGACTCCTTGGCCTCCGTCGTGAGGCGGTTGGCGTAGCTGTCCGCGCCCACGCGCGTCAGCCGCGCGCGGCAGACGCCGGACACCACGAAGGAGCCGGACAGCAGCTCGGCCCCCGGCGTCTTTTTTATCTCGTCGGCCTCGCCGGTTATCAGCGCCTCGTTCACGGCGCACTCGCCGGAGACTACCACGGCGTCGGCGAAAATCTGGCTGCCGGCGGAGAACACCACGATGTCGTCGCGCACCATCAGCCGCGTCTCTATAGTCCGCTCGCGCCCGTCGCGCACAACGGTGCCTTTCGGCTCGGTCAGCAGCGTCAGCTTGTCCAGCGTGGCCTTGCTGCGCAGCTCCTGCGCTATGCCGATTATGATGTTGGCGAACACAACGCCGAGGAACATGGCCTCCTGCCACTGCCCGACGACTATCACGCAGACGGCCAGCAGGAAGAAGAGCATATTGAAATACGTCAGGATATTGGAGCGTATGATCTGCCCCACGGTCTTGCCGGGCGGCTCGATCGGGCGGTTGTCCCAGCCGGCGCGCTCGCGCTCCTCCGCCTGGCGGGTGCTCAGTCCCTGCCCGGCCTCGGCCTCGAAGACGGGGACGTTCCGCCGCAGCTGCTCCATTGTGACCTTGTCCTTCTTTATCCTTCTCATAACGGCTATTCTAGCACATCCCCGTGGAATTTCCAGTGAACAATATGTGAATAAGCTCCATTTTGCCGCAAATGCGAAAAACTGCCCGGAGGCCGGCGGCCCCCGGGCGGGTCCTTCATATCACACGCACGCGCAGCACGTCCGGGTCGCGGCGTATCTCCTCGGTTATCTCGCCGTTGACCTTCTCGGAGAGGTCGATCATCGTGTAGGCGTACTCGCCGCGCGGCTTGTTGAGCATGTGCTCGATATTGATGTTCCTCGCGCTGATGAAGTCCAGGATGGAGTTTATCTTGTTGGGAACGTTGCGGTGGATGACGCACAGGCGGCACTCGCCCATGCGGTCCAGGCTGGCGTTGGGCATATTGACGCTGTTTTTGATGTTGCCGTTCTTGAGGTAGTCGTAGATCTCCTGCGCGGCCATGATGGCGCACTTCTCCTCGCTCTCCGGCGTGCAGGCGCCCAGATGCGGCAGAGTGATGCAGTTCTTGACGCCTATCAGCCTCGCGTTGGGGAAATCGGTGACGTACTTGCCCACCTGGCCGCTCTCAAGCGCGGCTATCATGGCCTCGTCGTCCACGACCTCGGCGCGCGATTCGTTCATGATGCGCACGCCGGGCCGCATGGAGGCCAGGGCCTCGGCGCCTATCATGTGGTGCGTGCTCTCGTTGTACGGGACGTTGAGGCTGATGTAGTCGCAGGTGCGGAAGATGTCCTCCACATAGTCCACGTGTATGACGTTGCGGCTCAGCCGCCAGGCGCTCTCCACGCTGATGTACGGGTCGTAGCCGCGCACGGTCATGCCGAACTCAAGCGCCAGGTTGGCCACCAGGGAGCCTATCGCGCCCAGGCCGATAACGCCCAGGCTCTTGCCGCACAGCTCGGGGCCGGAGAAGGCGCTCTTGCCCTTTTCGACCAGGGCGGGGACCTCGTCGCCCTTGCCGGCTATGGAGTTCACCCAGGCGATGGCGCCGAGCATATCCCGGCTCGCGAGCAGCATGTCGAAGATTATCATCTCCTTGGTCGCGTCGGCGTTGGCGCCCGGGGCGTTAAAGACCACTATGCCCCGCTCGGAGCAGGCGGCGACCGGGATGTTGTTCACGCCCGCGCCCGCGCGGCCTATGCACAGCAGCTCCGGCCACGGCTCCGTATGGTGCAGGTCCGCGGAGCGTATCAGCAGCGCGTCGGGGCGCTCCACCTCCTGCCCGACATCGCAGCCGTGCTTTTCAAGTATCTGCGTGCCGAGGGGGGAGATAGTGTTCATCGTGCGTATCTTATACATGGTGTTCCACCTCGAAAGCCTTCATGTAGTCCGCCAGCGCCTTCGCCCCCTCGAGGGGCATTGCGTTGTAGAGTGAGGCGCGCATCCCGCCCGTGAGCCTGTGGCCCTTGACGTTCAGCAGCCCGCGCGCGGCCGCGCCGGCGCAGAACTCCGCGTCCAGCTCCTCGCTGCCCGTGCGGAAGGTGACGTTCATCATACTGCGGGAGCCGGGTTCGGCGTGCGGCCTGTAGAGCCGGGAGTTGTCCAGGACGTCGTATATCAGCGCGCTGCGCTCGCGGCGGCGGCGGTCCATCTCGGCGACGCCGCCCTGCTCCTCCACCCACTCTAGCACCAGCCCCAGCATATAAATGCACCAGCAGGGCGGGGTGTTGAGCATGGAATCCTTGGCTATCATCTTGGCGTAGCTCATTATCTGCGGCGTCGCGGCGGACTCGCGCCCGGCGAAGGCCTTGTCCACGATGACCACCGTCAGACCGGCGGGGGCGATGTTCTTCTGCGCCCCGGCGTAGATGAGCGCGTAGCGGCCCACGTCCACGGGATGGCTCATTATCTCGCTGGACATATCGCAGACCAGCGGCACACCGCCCGTCTCGGGGACGTAGCCCCAGGCGGTGCCGAAGATGGTGTTGTTGGCGCAGTAGTGGAAATACGCGCTGTCCGGCGCGACGTCCAGCTCGCCCTGCCCGGGGATGCGCGAATAGCCGTTGTCCTTCCCCTCGTAGGCGATATGCACGGCGCCGTACTTGGCCGCCTCCTTCGCCGCGATGCCGGAGAAGTTGCCCGTGACGGCATAGCTGGCCGGCCCCGCGCCCATGAGGTTCAGCGCCACGGCCGCGAACTGGGCGGTCGCCCCGCCCTGGAGGAACAGCACCTCGTGCGTGTCCGGCACGCCCAGCAGGCGCTTGAAGCGCTCCTTGGCCTCGGCGTGTATCTCGGCGAACTGCTTGCCGCGGTGGCTCATCTCCATGACGCTCATGCCGCAGCCGTGCCAGTTCAGCAGCTCCGACTGCGCCCTCCTGAGCGCCGGCTCCGGCATGACCGCCGGCCCCGCCGCGAAATTATACGCCCTGTCCGCCATAAAAAGCAGCCCCTTTCGGTGCGGTTTGACGCAAAAATGTTGCTCTGATTACAGATATATAAATTATAGCTGTTGGGCCTTGCCGCGTCAAACTGCAACTCCGACAAGCATTTCACCCGATATTGCCGTTATTTTAACCATTTTGACAAGCCCGCGCAGCCCCTCGCCCGCGACGCTGACCTCGGCGTAATTGGGCGCGTGGCCGAAGCAGCGCCCGGCCTCCTCCGTCTCGAACAGCACGCTCTGCACGCTGCCGACGCAGCCGGCCAGGTACTCCAGGCGCATCTCCCGCGCGGCGGAGTGCGCCGCGTGCGTGCGCGCGTCCTTCACCGCGCGCGTCAGCTGCCCCGGCATGGCCGCCGCCCTCGTCCCCGGACGGACGGAATACGGGAACACGTGCATGGCCGCAAAGCGGCACCTCCTTATGAACTCCAGCGTCTCGGCGAACTCCTCCTCCGTCTCGCCGGGGAAGCCGCAGATGAGGTCGGTGGTCAGCGCGCAGCCCGGGAAATACCTGCGCAGCCGCTCGCAGACGGCGTAGAACTCCGCCGTGCCGTACTTGCGGTTCATGCGCCGCAGCACGCCGTCGCTGCCCGACTGCATGGAGAGGTGGAAGTGCGGGCAGACGCCCTCCAGCGCGGCGAGGCGAGCACAGAAGTCCTCCGTCACCGCCGTCGGCTCTATGGAGCCGAGGCGTATCCTCGCCCCGGGCGCGGCGGCCGCGGCCGCCTCCACCGCGTCGGCGAGGCCCGGCCTGCCCGGGAGGTCCCGGCCGTAGGACGCGACCTCAATGCCCGTGAGCACTATCTCGAGGTAGCCGGAGTCGGCCAGGCGCGCGGCCTCGGCGGCTATCCTCTCCAGCGGCAGGGAGCGCACGCCCCCGCGCGAGTAGGGGATGATGCAGTAGCTGCAAAAGTTGGCGCAGCCGTCCTCAATCTTCAGCCAGGCGCGGGCGTGTCCGCCGTAGGCCCCGGCCGGCAGGTCCTCTATCTCGCGCCGCCTGAACGGCT
>CALWYT010000021.1 GCA_944385835.1 uncultured Oscillospiraceae bacterium
TGGAGCCCATCATGACCACGCTGCCGCCGGCGGCTATGGCCTTGACTATGTCGCCGGAGTACTTTATGCCGCCGTCGGCGATTATGGGCACGCCGTACTTGTCGGCCATCTCGGCGCACTGGAGTATTGCGGTCACCTGCGGCACGCCGATGCCGCTCACCACGCGGGTGGTGCATATGGAGCCGGGGCCTATGCCTACCTTGACGCAGTCCGCGCCGGCCTTTATGAGGGCCTCCGTGCCCTCGGCGGTGGCGACGTTGCCGGCTATGAGGCCGACCTCGGGGAAGTGCTCCTTGACAAGGCCGACGCAGCGCATGATGTTGGCGCTGTGGCCGTGGGCGGAGTCGAGCACAAGCGCGTCCACGCCCGCGGCGACCAGCGCGCCGGCGCGGTCGAGTATGTCGTTCGTGACGCCGATGGCGGCGGCGCAGAGCAGGCGGCCGTGCTTGTCCTTGGCGGAGTTGGGGTACTTGACGACCTTTTCGATGTCCTTTATGGTGATGAGGCCCTTGAGGCGGAAGTCGTCGTCCACTATGGGCAGCTTCTCTATCTTGTGCCGGCGGAGGATGTCCTTGGCCTCCTCGAGGGTGGTGCCTTCGCGGCCGGTGACAAGGCCCTCGCTGGTCATAACGTCGCGTATCGGCCTCGTCATGTCCTCCTCGAACTTCATGTCGCGGTTCGTGATGATGCCGATGAGCCTGCCATCCCCGTCCACTATGGGGACGCCGGAGATGCGGAACTTGCCCATGAGCGCGTCGGCCTCGCCTATGGTGTTGTCCGGCCCGAGGTAGAAGGGGTTCGTGATAACGCCGTTCTCGCTGCGCTTGACCATGTCCACCTGCTCAGCCTGGGCGTCGATGGGCATACTCTTGTGTATGACTCCGATGCCGCCCTCGCGCGCGATGGCGATGGCCATGCGGTACTCGGTGACCGTGTCCATTGCGGCGCTCATGATGGGAATGTTCAGCTTTATCCTCTTCGTCAGGTTTGTGGAAAGGCTGACGTCCGGCGGCAGCACGTTGCTCTCCGCCGGGACAAGCAGCACGTCGTCAAAGGTCAGCCCCTCGCCCACGAAGCGTCCGGCATAGTTGTTTGTAATGTCCATATGTCACGCACCCCCGAAATGTATATAAGTGTTTTTCCTGCTGGGATTCTAGTTATTTTATCATAGATAAGCGTCTTGTCAAGCGGAACGCCGCTCAGTCAAAGACCACCTTCCACTGCGCGTCGCGCGCGGCGGCGAAGCACATTTTGACCTGTTCGGCGCTGTTTTTTCCCTCGCTGAGCCGCGGCAGGGCGTCCTCGGCGAACCAGCCGGACTCCGTCGTCTCGATATTCGCCTCGAAATGCCCGCCAAGGGCCTCGCAGAGGACGAAAACCTTGTATATGCTGTGCGCGTTCAGCGGGCGGTTGTGCCTCGCGTGGTCCAGCAGGGCGATTATCCTCTCCGCCCTGGCCTCCAGCCCGGCCTCCTCTCGCACCTCCTTGACGGCGTTTTCGCCGATGGAGAGGCCGATGTCCGACCAGCCGCCCGGCAGAGACCACAGCCCGTCGTTTTCTCGCACAAGCAGGATTTTGCCGCCGTTGAATATGGCCGCGCGCGTCTCTATCTTCGGGGTCTGGTACCCGCTCTCATTGCAGAAAAGGCCGCGGACCTTTTCTATAGGCACGTCCGTCTTGTGCGCCATGATTTCCGCCGCTATCTCGCGTATGCGCTCAAAGCGCTCTATGTCGTAGGGGTCCTTGCTGTACCACAGCCCGGCCTGCGCCAGGGCCTGCAGTTCCGTGGCCCATTTGAGCCAGCGTAAGCTCTCGTCCATGTCCGCGCCTCCTTAAACTGTTTCCTTCGCTCCGGCGGCCGCCCTGCCACGCTCCCTCTCCGCGAAGAACATATACTGCTGCGCCAGGCCCGCGTACTCTCCCAGGCTCGCCGGGTCGAAGCCCTGCGGCATATGCTCTCTGAGCGCGCGCTTTATCCACACGTCTATCGGGAAGGCGTCCAGGCGGTGCAGCCCGAAGAGCACGGCGCAGTTCGCGACCTTGTCGCCCACGCCGTTGAGCGTTTTGAGATAGCGCCTGGCCCCCTCCGCGTCCATCCTCCCCGCCGCCTCGAGGTCTACGTCCCCGTTCGCCACGGCCCTGGCGGCGCTGATTATGTACGGCGCGCGGTAGCCCGCGTGGAGCGGCGCAAGGTCGTCCACCTCCAGCGACGATGCCCTCCGCGCGTCCGGGAAGGCGTATTTCGTCCCCCAGGGCGTCTCAAACGGTTCGCCGAAGAGGGAGCAGAACTTCTCGACTATGGACTTGATGCGCGGGATGTTGTTGCACTGGGAGATTATGAAGGAGCACAGCGCCTCCCACCTGTCCTGGCGGAGTATGCGTATGCCCTCGCCGTACTCGGCGCAGCCGGCGAGATATTCGCAGGTCATGACGCTCTTGCGCGCGGCGTCGTAGTCGGTGTCCATATCGAGATAGTCCCGCCAGAAGTCCAGGTCGGCCCCGTCGCACTCTATGCAGGCCTCGCCTCCGCTCACGAAGACGCGCGCCGCCCTGCCGGAGGCGACGCCCAGGTAGCCGTCCGGTCCGGCGCTGTTCCAGCGGAAGCACTGCCCGCACTCAAAGGTCTTGTACGGCGAAAGCCCGCCCTCGGGGCAGAGGCGGTAAACGGAATATCCCAAAGCTGACCACTCGCCTTTCACGCGCCGGGGCGGCGCCCGGCGCTGAGATTATTTAGTCTCCCCGCAAGAGGGGGAAAAAGGGCTTAAATCAGCCGCCTACAGGCATTATATCACAGCCCTCGCGCCCCGGCAAGATTCGCCGCGCGGCGCGCGGCGTTATCGGGCCAAAACTGCCGCTTGAACTTACGCGGCAATGTGGTACAATATCAACGTAAGAAAAATAACCCAGCAAGGAGCTGCAAGCATGAAGGCATACGAAAGACTTATAAAATACGCCGCCGTATACACGGCCAGCGAGGAGGGGGTGGAACGCTCGCCCAGCACGGAGAGGCAGTTTGCCCTCGCGCATATGCTGGTCGACGAGCTGCGCGGCCTCGGCGTCCGGGACGCGGAGTGCTCCGAGAGCTGCTACGTCTACGCTCACCTCCCCGCCACGCCCGGCTGCGAGGGCGCGCCGCGCCTGGGCTTTATCGCGCACATGGACACCGCGCCGGATTTCTGCGGCGAGGGCGTGAAGCCGCGCGTCATAGAGAACTACGACGGAGGCGAGGTGGAACTTGGCTGCGGCCGGACGCTCAGTCCCGCCGCCTTCCCGCACCTCAGGGGCCTCGCGGGCCGCACGCTAATCACCGCCTCCGGCGACACGCTGCTCGGCGCGGACGACAAGGCCGGCGTTGCGGAGATAATGACCCTGGTCGAGGAGCTGCTCGCCTCCGGCGCCGCTCACGGGCCGCTGTCCATATGCTTCACCCCCGACGAGGAGGTGGGGCGCGGCACCGCCGCCTTCGACGCCGCGCGCTTCGCCGCCGATTTCGCCTACACCGTGGACGGCGGCGCGGAGAACGAGTTCAGCTGCGAGAACTTCAACGCGGCCTCCGCCGTCGTGCGCATCAGCGGCGTAAACGTCCACCCCGGCGACGCCAAGGACGTGATGGTGAACGCCGCGCTGCTGGCGATGGAGTTCAACTCCCTCCTCCCGGGCGCGGAGACGCCGCGCGGCACCTCCGGGCGCGAGGGCTTCTACCACCTGACGGACATTAACGCCTGCTGCGAAAGCTCCGTCTCGCGCTATATCCTGCGCGACCACGACGCGGCCATGCTCGAAGCGCGCAAGCGCACCATGCTCCACGCGGCCGCGGCGCTGAACGAGAAGTACGGCCCCGGCACGGTCTCGGTCGAGATAACGGACGGCTACCGCAATATGTACGAGACCATTTGCCCGGAGCACAGCCACCTGGTGGACAGCGCCCTCGCGGCCATACGCGCCGCGGGCATGGAGCCTGACGTGACACCCGTGCGCGGCGGGACGGACGGCGCGGTACTCTCCTGGCAGGGGCTGCCCTGCCCGAACCTCGGCACGGGCGGCTGGTGCTTCCACGGCCCCTATGAGCACATCACCGCCGAGGGCATGGACAGCGTCGTGGCCGTCCTTCGCGGCCTGACGGAGATATATTCTAAGAAATAAGAACGCGCGGACAGCGCAGAATAATACGAAAGACACACGAAACGGAGGCGGCATATGCTGAACCTTGACCCCAAATACGGCTTTGAACTGCTGCGCACTCAGCCCGTCAAGGAGCTGGAGGCGCAGCTCCATCACCTGCGCCACGGCGCCACAGGCCTGGAGCTTATCTGGCTGGAGCGCGCCGACGAGAACAAGACCTTCGGTATAGCGTTCCAGACCCTTCCCGAGGACGACACGGGCGTATTCCACATCCTGGAGCACTCCGTGCTCTGCGGCTCGGACCGCTACCGGCTCAAGGAGCCGTTTGTGGAGCTGATGAAAAGCTCTATGAACACCTTCCTCAACGCGATGACCTTCGCCGACAGGACCTTCTACCCCATCTCCAGCCGCAACGACAAGGACTTCCTGAACCTCATGCGCGTCTACCTCGACGCGGTGTTCCACCCTCTCATCTATTCCAAGCCGGAGATCTTCCGCCAGGAGGGCTGGCACTACGAGTTCGGCGAGGACGGCGGGATAGGCTATAAGGGCGTCGTATACAACGAGATGCGCGGCGCGTTCTCCGACGCGGACGAGCTGGCGGACGCGGCGCTGCTGCGCGCGCTGTTCCCCGCTTCGCCCTACCGCTTCGTCTCCGGCGGCGACCCCGAGCACATCCCCGAGCTGAGCTACGAGGCCTTTGTGGACAGCCACCGCCGCTTCTATTCCCCGTCGAACGCCTACGTGTTCCTCGACGGCGCGGTGGACATCGACGCGGCGCTCTCGCTGCTCAGCGGCGAGTACCTCGACGGCGCCCTGCCCGGCGCGCGCATCGCCCCGCCTGCGGCGCAGGAGAGCGTCAAGGCGGCCAGCCAGACCCTGCGCTACGAGCTGCCCGGCGACGAGGAGGGCGAAAAGCGCTGCCGTCTCTACTGGGGCGGCGTGGCCGCGGACTTCTCCGAGCGCGAGAAGCTGACGGCCGCGCAGCTGCTCTGCACGGCCCTCTGCGGCGACAACCAGGCCCCGCTCTGCCGCTGCATACTCTCGCGGCAGCTGGCCGAGGCCGTGAATATGTCGCTCTGGGACGGCACGTCCCAGCCATGGCTCAAGCTGGAGGTGCGTAACTTCGCCTACGGCGGCGAGGAGGCCGTGCGCGGCGCGCTGCGCGCCGAGCTGGAGCGGCTCGCGCGCGAGGGCCTCGACCACGAGAAGCTGCTGGCCTCCATGGCCAACATGGAGTTCCAGATGCGCGAGCGCGACTACGGCACCTGGCCGCAGGGCCTCATCTACGGCCTGAACATCCTCGACAGCTGGATGCGCGGCGGCGCGCCGGAGCAGAATCTCGAGGTCGGCGACCTGTTCGACCGGCTGCGCGCCAAGCTGGACGAGGGCTACTTCGAAGGCCTGCTGCGCGAGCTGCTGCTTGAGAACGGCCACTGCGCCGAGGTGCTGCTGCTGCCCTCCTCCACGCTGGGCGAGGAGCGCCGCCGCGCCGAGGCGGCGCGCATAGAGCGCGCGGCAAGCCGGTGGACGGAGGAAGAGCGCGGGCGGCTGCGCCGCGAGCAGGAGGAGCTGGCCGCGTGGCAGGCCTCCAGCGACAGCCCGGAGGCCCTCGCCTCCCTGCCCAGGCTGCGCCTGTCCGACCTCTCCGGGGAGCCTGAGAGCTTCCCCTGCGAGCTTGACGGGCTGGCCGGCGCAAGCCTGCTGCGCCACGAGATACCCGCTGGCGGGATAAGCTACGTCACGCTGTACTTCGACGTCAGCGGCCTCTCCGCCGAGGAGATTTCCGCGCTCAGCTTCCTCTGCCGCGTGCTGCGGCGCGTCTCCACCGCCAGGACCGGCGCCAGCGATCTGAGCCGCCGCGTCCAGCTGCTGACGGGCGATATGTCCTTCTTCGCCAGCTCCTTCGAAATGCGGCAGCGGCCGGGGGACTACAGCCTAAAGCTCTGCGCCTCCGTAAGCCTGCTCGAGTCCAAGGCGGCCGAGGCCCTCTCCCTGCTGAGCGAGGTGCTGACCGAGACGCGCTTCGACAGCGCGCAGGAGATCCTCGACCTGCTGCGCCAGAGCAAGAACCGCATGTTCCAGAGCATCGTAAACTCCGGACACAGCCTGTCCATCAGCCGCGTCTCCGCGCAGTTCTCGGCGGCGGCCGCGGCCGCGGAGTGCGCCGGCGGCTACAGCTTCTACGACTGGCTCAAGCGCGCGGAGGCCGAATGGGGAAGCCGCGACGTCCCCGCCGAGCTGGAGGCCCTGTACCGCCGCGCCATAAGCCGCGACACGCTGACCGTCAGCGTAACCGGCTCGCGCAGCGAGGCCGTGGACCGGGCCGTCGCGTCGCTCATAGAGTCCCTGCCGGGCCGCGGCCGCGCGGCCGGGGGCGGCGTCTCGCCCCTGGGGCGCGCCCGCGAGGGCATAGAGATACCCTCCGACGTCTGCTACGCCTCGATGGGCGGCGTGCTGGACGCGCCCTTCGACGGCACATGGCAGCTTTCAAGCCGCGTGGCCTCCCTCGCCTGGCTGTGGAACGCCGTGCGCGTCCAGGGCGGGGCCTACGGCACGGGAATGCTGGCGCGCGACACGCGCTTCGCCGGCTGCTACTCCTACCGCGACCCCAACGCCGCGGCCTCGCTGGAGAGCTACCGCAAGGTCCCGGGCTTCCTGCGTGATTTCGCCGCCTCGGGCCAGGAGCTGGACGGCTTCATCATCGGCGCGGTCTCCGACAGCGAGCCGCTGCTCACCACCCGCGCCAAGGGCATCACGGCCGATTCGCTGTATTTCCGCGGCTGCACGCAGGAGCAGCGCCGCGAGCAGCGCCGCCAGCTGCTCGCCGCGGGCGGCGCCGACCTGGAGAGGATGGCCGGCCTGCTCGACGTGTGCTTCGCGGACGCCGGCGTCTGCGTCCTCGGTCCGCGCGAAAAGCTCGACGCATGCGGCCTTGACCGCATCCTGACGCTTTAACCCAGGCAAAGCAAACCGCCCTCCCAATCGGGAGGGCGGTATTTTTTCCGGCCCTGCGCAGCCAGATCAGTCCGGCGCCGCGCTCATCCGCGCGGGGCCGGCCACGGCTGCAGCTCGCCGCGCTTCACTATAAACGCGCGTCCGGCTATCTCGGCCATGGGCGTATCCGAGAGGGAGTCGGAGTAGAACTCGCCGACCTCCACGCCCGGGTACTCCATCCGCAGGCGCGCGACCTTCTCAGGGCCGTGGTTGTTCTCGC
>CALWYT010000022.1 GCA_944385835.1 uncultured Oscillospiraceae bacterium
CGCAGCAGCTCGTCTGGCGTGACGGCCCGTCGCTCCGCGCCCGGGCGCAGGACGAATATGGCCTGTTCGAACACGCTGCCCTCCGGCGGCGGGACTATCACCACCCGCCGCGCCGTGCCGCGCACGACGGCGCGGCGCTTAAGCCCCGGGCCGCTCATGGCCTGGCGTCCACGCGCAGGGCGAGGACGGTCATGTCGTCGTCCCTGCCGAACAGCTCCGCAGCCCTGCGCAGGACGCGGCGGGCGAGCGCCTTCATATCCGTGGCCTCGCTCCCGGCGATCAGCTCGCGCAGCCAGGCGTCGTCCGCGGAGGCGGCCACGCCGTCGGAGGCTATGACGGCCACGCTGCCCGGGCGCAGGACCATATGCACGGCGTCCGGGGCCGCCCCCTCGCCCGGGGCCATGCCGGCGGCCAGGCTCTCGCAGTCTATGCGCCGCACGCTCTTACCCGAGCGCACATAGCTCGGCGCAGCGCCGTACTTGTAGAAGCCAGCCTCGCCGCTGAAGAGGTCCACGCACATCAGGTCCACCGTGGCGAAACCCCACTCGTCCTCGTTTTTGAGCAGCAGCGCGCCGTTGAGTATCTTCATCGCCACGTCCGGCTCCACCCCGCCGCGCAGGAAGCGCTCCCGTATGCCCACGGCCTCCACGCTCCCGCCGGCCGCGTCCTCTCCCGCGCCCATCCCGTCGGAGAGGATGACGCACAGCACCCCGGCGTCCGTCTTGAAGTACGTGCCGCGGTCGCCGGAGACACTCTCCCCCGCCTTCTTCAGCGCGGCCACGCCGACGGAGACGCACAGCGGCTCGGCCTCCAGCAGCGTCAGCCGGCCCTGAGCGCCGTCGTCCGGGTGGCAGAGGCGCACGCCCAGCACCGCGGACAGGCGGTCAAGCCAGGCGGGGTCGCGCGTCAGCGCGCCTATGGCCCCCGATTCTATGACCGCGCGCAGCCGCCCGGAGGAGTCGCGGAACACGGCCGCGTCCGCCTCTATGTCCAGGCTGCGCAGGTAGCGCGTCAGACGCCGCTCGGCCAGCGGGTCCGCGCCGTTCACGCTGCCCAGCTCGCGCGAGAGGCCGGCGAGTATCGCGGCGAAGTCGCGGTACTGGCCCCAGGCGGTCATGCGCCCGGCGCGCAGCCTGGCAGCGAACTGCGCGCGCATGGCCTGGGCGCGCAGCTCCCCGTTCACCGCCGCGGCGAAGGCGTCCATATGCCGGCAGCTCTCGCGGAACCAGGCCGGTATGTCCTCCGCCTCCAGCCGCCCGCGCTCCAGCATACTCGCAGTGGCGGAGTTCAGCGCGTCCAGCGTCTGGGCGTAGCCCGCGCCCCAGCACTCGTCGCGGCGGCGGCATTTGACGCAGGCGGCGTCCGCCGCGCGGTCGAACACGCGCGCGACGTCGTTGTCGTTTACGCACTCGGCGCAGCGCTCCACGGCGCCGTAGACGTCGAGGTACGCGCGCGAGATGCTCTCCGCCCTGCGCGCGGCGTAGCGGCGCAGCCCGCTCTCGCCCAGGCCGGGCGACATGGGCTGCAGCGGCGCGGCCGCGCGCGAGAGCAGCCCCGGTGGCAGGAGCATGAATATGACGCTGGCCGCGAAGGCCTCGAACAGCGGCGTCACGTCCTCGAACAGCCCGCCGGCGAAGTACGCCGCCAGCGCCCCCGAGGATACGAACACGGAGAGGAAGGCCAGCCTGCCGAAGCGGGAGAACAGCCCCGCGCAGAGCGCCGGGAAGGCGTAGGCCGCGGTGTAGGTCCCGGGCGTCAACGCCGCCGCGTCCATCGCGAGGCCGAAGGCGGTCCCAGCAGCCGCCCCGGCGAAGGAGCCGCCCTTCAGCGAGGCCGCCATGACGCAAAGCAGCGCCGTAACGCGCCCCAGCGACAGCGCGCCGAACAGCTCCAGCCGCGCCAGCCCGGTCAGCGCGGCGGCAGCCGATATGACAAGGGCCGCCGCATGCCGCTTCTCCGCAAGCTCGCTCTCGCGCTCGCCCTCACCGGCCGCCACGCGGAAGAAGTACGCCGCCAGGGCGGCCAGCAGCGCCTCCGCCGCCACGGAGGCTATCGCCTCGGCGAGCGGCGCGGGCGAGGCCAGGCAGCCCAGCGCGCCGGAGAGCAATGTCACGCCCAGCGCCGCAAAGGGCGCGAGACGCCCTCCGGCCGCCCAGGGCGCGTCCTGGAAGATGAACATTATGGTGAAGGCCGCCACGCAGGCGGCCGCGCTGCGTATCCCCTGCTCGGCCCCGCCCGTCGCAAGGTAGCCGAGGCAGGCCCCGGCCAGCGCCGACGCGCCGCCAAGGCCCGTCCCGGACGCGGCCACGGCCGCCACGCCGAAGGGCGCCATCGTACCGCCGACGCGTCCCGACGCATACAGCGCCGCCGCGAGGAAGCGCCAGACCGCACCGGCTATCAGCGCCAGATCCCCCGCCGTATCCCTGCCGCGCCGCTTTTCCCTGACTGCCATAAGCCTTGCCTCCGATTGAAAGAGTTTACATAAATTATAGATACAACTGTTATGAAAACTCTGTCGCTCCACGCTGTAGTTTACGATGTCTTTACGGGGAAAATTGAGAAGCCCGCCGCGCGCGCATGGAAAAGGCCGGTCTTTCGACCGGCCTTTAGGCATTCAGGTATTTATCTCCCGCCCTGGGCGGCCAGGTCCTCGCCTATCCTGTAGACGTCGCCGGCGCCAACCGTGAGTATCACGTCGCCGGGGCGGGCCTGGGCGCGCAGCGCGCGCTCGATCTCCGCGAAGTCGGCGCAGAACACGCTGCCCGGTATCTGCCCGGCGAGGTCAGCCGAGGAGATGCCGAATGTGTTGGTCTCGCGCGCGGCGTAGATCTCCGGGAGGTAGGTCAGATCGGCGCGGCAGAGCTGGTCGATGAAGTCGTTGAAGAACGCCGCGGTGCGCGAGTAGGTGTGCGGCTGGAACACAAGTATCGTGCGCCTGTAGTCCAGCGAGGCCACGGCGTCAAGCAGGGCCTTCAGCTCGTTGGGGTGGTGGGCGTAGTCGTCGTAGATGTCCGCGCCGTTGTACCTGCCCTTGAATTCGAAGCGGCGGCCCGCGCCGTTGAAGCCCGCGAGGCCGTACTTGACCGCGTTGGGGCGCACGCCCAGGCAGATGCAGGCCGCCGTGGCGGCGAGGGCGTTCCTAACGTTATGGATGCCGGGGACGTGCAGCGTGACATCCGTGAACAGCCGGCCGTGGTAGTAGATTTCGAAGGTGCTGCTCGCGCCCACGCCCTTGATTTCACGCGCGTAGACGTCCGCCTCGTCGCTCAGCCCGAAGGTGAACAGCTCGCGCCCCAGCGGCGCGAGGGCGTCCATGGTGTTGCGGTCGTCGAGGTTTGCGACTATGCGGCCGTTCTCCGGGACCTTGGCGGCGAATTTGCGGAAGGACTCCTTGACGTCGTCGAGGCTGTTGAAGTAGTCCATGTGGTCGGCGTCCACGTCAAGTATCACGGCGATGGTCGGGTGGAAGGCGAGGAAGCTGTCGTGGTACTCGCAGCTCTCGAGTATGATGGTGTTCCCCGCGCCGACGCGGTGGCCGGCGTGCAGCAGGGGCAGGGTGCCGCCTATCATAACGGTCGGGTCGCGCTCGGCGGCCATGAGTATGTGCGTACACATGCTGGTGGTGGTGGTCTTGCCGTGGGTGCCTGCGATGCACAGGGCGTTTTCGTAGTCGCACATGATGGCGCCCCAAGCCTCCGCGCGCTCGAACACGGGTACGCCGCGCGCCCGCGCCTCGACTATCTCGGGGTTGTCGTCATGCACGGCGGCGGTTCGCACCACGAACTGTATGTCCGGCGCAACGTTCATCGCGCTGTGTCCTATCTTGACCTCGATGCCCAGGTCGCGGAGATGCTGCGTCTTTTCGCTCTCCGCCATGTCCGAGCCGTCAATCGCCAGCCCCATCCCCGCGAGGACCTCCGCCAGCGGGGCCATGCTCACCCCGCCTATGCCTATTAAATGCCCGCGCGCCCCGGGCCTTAGATACTCCTGAAAATCAGCCATAGCAGCTCCTTAGCTTTTCTCAGCTTGAAAATAAACACATGAGAGATTATAATACATTATGCCGCTCAAGACAAGTCTTAAAACGGAAGAGGGATGCTTCTGCCGCCGAAATATGTAAAGAAAATACTCTCCAGGCTGGAGGACGGCGGATTTGAGGCCCGGCTTGTCGGCGGCTGCGTGCGGGACACGCTGCTCTCCCGCCGCCCCGGTGACTGGGACACCGCGACAAGCGCGCCGCCGGAGGCGGTGCTGCGCCTCTTCCCGCGCTCCGTCCCCACGGGCATCCGGCACGGCACCGTCACGGTATTGTATGGCGGCGGCGTATGCGAGGTTACGACCTACCGCCTCGACGGCGCCTACTCCGACCGCCGCCGGCCCGACTCCGTCAGCTTTACGCCCAGCCTGGAGGCCGACCTGGCCAGGCGGGATTTTACGATAAACGCCATGGCCATGGACCTCGCGGGGCGCGTGACCGACCCCTTCGGCGGGCGCGCCGACCTGGAGCGGGGGCTTATCCGCTGCGTCGGCTCGCCCGAGCGCCGCTTTTCCGAGGACGCGCTGCGCATGTTCCGCGCCCTGCGCTTTGCCGCAAGGCTGGGCTTTGAGATAGACCCCGGCGCGCTTGCCGCGATATACTCCCTCGCCCCGCTTGCGGAGTCGCTCTCTGCCGAGCGCGTGGCGCGGGAGCTGAGGGGTATTCTCGCCTCGCCCCGGCCCGACATGGTCTGGGCCGCGGTAGACGCCGGCCTGTTGGGTTCCCGCCTCGCTGAAGGCTCCGGCCCCCGGCCCCGGCTCGCGGGGCTGCCCGTATACGCCAGGCTCGCCGGCTTCTGCGCCGCTCTGGAGCAGGGCGGATATATTATGTCTACCGAAGCCTTCCTCCGCTCGCTGAAGTCCGACGCACGCTCGCTGCGGATCTGCTCCGGCGCGGCGGAGATAATACGCTCCGGCCGCAGCGACTACAAGCGGCTGCTGCGCGATTACGGCGAGGAAGCCGTGCTCGCCGCGTACCCAAAAAGCCGCGAGCTGCGCGCAATCCTCCGCTCCGGCGAGTGCTGGAGCCGCGACGCGCTGGCCGTTGGCGGCGGCGAGCTGCGCGATTTGGGCTACTCGGGCCGCGAGATAGGCTCCGTACTCGACGCGCTGGTCGAACACGTCATAGAGAGGCCGGAGGACAACCGGCGCGATATATTATGTAAACTAATTTCGGAGGGAAAGATACATGACCGAACTTGAAAAGCTGCGTGCAGACTGCCTGGGCTGCGAGCGCTGCCAGCTCTGCGAGACGCGCACGAACGTGGTGTTCGGCGTCGGGCCGGAGGACGCGCGGGTGATGTTCATCGGCGAGGGGCCGGGCGAGAACGAGGACCTGCAGGGCGAGCCGTTCGTCGGGCGCGCCGGCAAGCTGCTCGACGATATGCTGGAGCTTATCGGCCTCGACCGCACGAAGGTGTACATAGCCAATATGGTCAAATGCCGCCCGCCCAAGAACCGCGACCCCCTGCCCGGCGAGCAGGCGGCCTGCGCGCCCTGGCTGGAGAGGCAGCTGGAGCTTATCGATCCCGCGATAATCGTCTGCCTGGGCCGCATAGCGGCCATGCGCTTCATCAAGCCGGACTTCAAGATAACCCGCGAGCACGGCCAGTGGTTCGAGCTGGACGGCAGGCGAGTCATGGCGCTCTACCATCCCGCCGCGCTGCTGCGCGACCCTCGCCGCCGGCCGGAGACCTTCGACGACCTCAAGCGCCTCCAGGCCGCAATCGAGCAGCTCTGAGAAAGGATCACAGCCCCATATGCAATTCCATCGCGTCACCATCGAGGACAAGCCCTATGTGGACGGCTTTGTCCGCGCAGAAAATTCCCGCAGCGCCGACTTCAACTTCGGAAACATCTATCTCTGGGATACGGCCTACCGTCAGTTCATCGCCGATGTGGACGGGCGGCTGCTGACCAAGCTCAAGTACGAGGACCTGCCCTTCTTCGCCTTCCCGATAGGCTCGGGCGGCATCCTGCCGGCCGTGGAGGCCATGGAGGCCAGCTGCGCTGCCGACCGCTGCGAGCTGCGCCTGCGCGGCGTCACGGACGAGCACCGCGAGCTGCTGGAGCGCGCCTGCCCCGGCGTTTTCCGTTTCGAGGAGGACCGCGACTGCTTCGACTACGTCTACCTCGCAGAGAAGCTGGCCAGCTTCTCCGGCAAGAAGCTGCACGGCAAGCGCAACTTCTGCAACCGCTTCGAAAAGGAGCACAAGTGGGAATTCCGGCGGCTGACCCGCTCGCTCTTCCCCAACTGCATGGAGATGCTGGGCTTCTGGCAGCGCGAGTTTGAGACCCCGCCGGACGGCCTCGAGGAGGAGCACGGCGCGATAATCCGCGCGCTCATGCGCTGGGAGGCCCTGGGCCTAGAGGGCGGCGTCCTCTTTGCCGACGATATGTGCGTGGGCTTCACGATAGGCGAGGTCATCAGCTCCGACACCTTCGACGTCCACTTTGAAAAGGCCTACGCCTCCATACCCGGGGCGTACCCGATGGTCTGCCGGGAGTTCGCAAGGCAGATACTGTCGGATCACCCGGAGATCGTCTACCTGAACCGCGAGGACGACATGGGCCACGAGAACCTGCGCAGCGCGAAGCTGGAGTACCACCCGGAGTTTTTGCTTCGCAAGTATACGGCGGTGAGGGCCGATGCTTAGCGCGCGCAGCGCCGTGCCGGCGGACTTCCCCGCCCTCGCCCGGCTCTGGGAGGAGGTGTTTGGCGACGGAGAGGATTTCACCTCGGAGTTCTTCGCGCGGCTCTGGACTCCAGGCTGCTGCCGCGCCGTTTTCGAAGGCGGCGAGGCCGCCGCGATGGGCTTCTGCCTGCGCGGTCCGAGGGCGGCGGGCCATGGCTGCGGCTATATCTACGCTATGGCTACGCGGCCGGAGTACCGCGGCCGGGGCCTCGCGGCCGGGATAGGCCGCGCGCTTGTGGCCGGCGCCTTCGCAGACGGGCTTGACATCGTCGCGACCCTGCCCGCCGAGGAAAGCCTCGCCGCCTGGTACGAAAGCCGTCTGGGCATGGAGCCGGCCTTCAAAAAGGGCGGCGAGGGCGTCGTCTTCCCGCAAAGCTGGCTGGACTTCGCCCGCTTCTGCGGCGCGCACGACCCGGGTACGCCGCAGACGCTGCTGGCCGTGGCGAGGCCCGGCGTGGATTTGAGCGCCGTCCGGGGCCTCGGCTGGGAGTGTACCTTCGATTGAAAAAAATTGCCGCCTCTGGCTGCAATTTTTCGACTATTTTTTTCCCCCCCGGGTGTATATATATGAGGAGGTCGAGGCCGTGCCGGAGTGTATTGGCCTGCCGGAGGGATAAACGGGCCGTAGCGCAAAAACAGCTTGCCGGTTTTCCGGCAAGCTGTTTATTTTGCGCCGTGCGTAGACGGGCAGCTGCGGTGCATCGCGCCGTCCGGCGCGAGGGGCGTCGGGGACGGTGCGACCTACGGCAGCAATATTACTCGGTTCTCGCTTCCTCCGGCAGCTTTTTGCGCTTGTGCAGGGCGAGCGCGGTGGTCAGCGGGCGCTTGACGCTGCGCTCCTCGAAGAAGGCGATGACGGAGAAGGTGACCGCGCCGAGGAAGCAGACGAAGAGGTCGGCCATCGTGTCGTAGATGCCGATGTCGAGGTACCCTCCGAGGCCCAGGCGGTAGTAGCTGCCGTCGGACAGCTCCAGTATCGTATCGACGATTCCGCTTATGACAACGGGCGTGTTGCTCAGCGTGGGGTCCAGGTCCACGGTGGAAATCTGGCTGAGTACGGTGTCCTTCTGCATATCCAAAAGCAGCCAGCGGTCTGCGGCAAACTCGAAAAACTCCCAGAGCACGCCCATGGTCATTGAGAAGCAGAACGCGACGATGGCCAGATAGGCCGGCGAGAGCTGTACGCGCACCTTCTCGCTCTTGTTCAGCAGGTTCACGAGCGAGTAGCCCACGGCCGCGAGCAGGAAGCCGGAGGTTGTGTGCAGTATCGTGTCCCAGTGCTGGTACTTGAGATAGTAGCTGTCCAGCTCGCCGAGTATCTCCGCCATGAAAACGAAAACGAATATCACGATTTCAAGCACGCTTGGGATCTCGATATTCATGCGGTTCTCCACGAACTGCGGCAGCACGTAGAGCAGCAGCACAAAGGCGCAGACAATGGCGCTGTCAAAATGGCCGTTGAACAGGCTGCGGATCAGAACGAGGATGACGATCGTGCGCAGCACCACATAAGTCCAGAACGCGCCCGGCTCCTCCCTCATCTTGCGCCGCCACATCCCGCGGTTGGCCTCACGTCGCTGCTGCCGGCGCAGCTTGCGGCTCTCTCTTGTCATCGCGCACCTCCGTGTATTTTGTGTTCGAACGGCTTCAGTCTAACAGATATTGCGCGCAGCTGCAACCGTCAATACACGAAATATGTACAACATTGCGCAGTTGTCCGCCATATGTGGGAAATCCCGCAGATCATCCGCCCCGCTTCGAGCTGATTGCATTGATGCGGAGGAAAAGGCAAACCCGCCGGCTGCCGCCGGCGCGTTTGCCTTTGTGCGGCGCGCTGACAGGCCGCGGTACGGCGAAGGGAGGGCTTTCGCCCTCCCTGCCAATTATACGAGTTCGATGACGGCCATCTCGGCGGCGTCGCCGCGGCGCTGGCCGATGCGGGTGACGCGGGTGTAGCCGCCGGTGCGGTCGGCGTACTTCTCGGCGGTCTCCTTAAAGACCTTGTGGGCCACGTCCTCGCGGGTTATGAAGCTCAGGGCCTGGCGGTAGGCCGCCATGTCCTTCTGCTTGCCAAGGGAAATCATCTTCTCGGCAAGAGGCTGGATCTCCTTGGCGCGGGTGTAGGTGGTCTCCATGCGGCCGCGGTCGAGCAGGTCGGTGACCTGCTGGCGGAGCATAGCCATACGCGCGTCGGTAGCCTTGCCGAGTTTCCTGGTTCCGGGCATCTTGGTTCCTCCTTACTGGTTGTCGTCGCTGGCCAGGCTCAGCCCCATCATGGCGAGCTTATGCTCCACCTCTTCGAGGGACTTGCGGCCCAGGTTACGGACCTTTATCATCTCGTCCTGGGTCTTGCTGATGAGGTCTTCGACGGTATTGATATTGGCGCGCTTGAGGCAGTTGAAGCTGCGGACGCTGAGGTCAAGCTCCTCTATCGTCATCTCCAGCACCTTGTCGCGCTGAGTCTCAACCTTCTCCACAACGGTGGAGCGGTTGCTTATGGAGTCACTGAGGTCGGTGAACAGCGTGAAGTGGTCGACCAGTATCTTCGCGCCCAGCGACACGGCGTCGCGGGGGGAGATGGTCTTGTCAGTCCAGACCTCGAGGGTAAGCTTATCGAAGTCGGTCTGATTTCCCACGCGCGTGTTCTCCACGGCATAGTTGACCTTGAGTACGGGCGTATAGATGGAGTCCACGGGGATAGTGCCTATCACCTGCTGCGGCCCCTTGTTCTTGTCGGCCGGCACATAGCCGCGGCCGTGATCGACGGTCATCTCGATGCTGAGCGTGGCGTCGGGGCCGAGGCTGGCGATGTGAAGCTCGGGATTGAGTATCTCAACGTCGCTGTCAGCCTTGATGTCGCCGGCGGTCACTTCGCCCTCGCCGGCCGCCTCGATGTAGACGGTCTTCGGCTCGTCGCTGTGCAGCCTGGCGATAATGCGCTTGATGTTCAGCACGATCTCCGTGACATCCTCCTTGACGCCGGGGATGGTGGAGAACTCGTGCTGCACGCCTGCGATGCGGATGGAGGTCACTGCCGTGCCGGGCAGAGAGGAGAGAAGCACCCTGCGCAGGGAGTTGCCCAAGGTCGTGCCGTAGCCGCGCTCCAGCGGCTCTATGACATACTTGCCATAGGACTCGTCCGTCGGAGACTCGATGCACTCGATGCGCGGCTTTTCTATTTCAATCATGTGCGAAATAACCCTCCTTAGTTATTGTGGCGCCACCTCAAGTGGCGCGCGCGGTTTTGCAGCTTACCAATTTGAGGGTTTACCGATTATTTAGAATAGAGCTCGACGATGAAGTGCTCCTCGATCGGCAGGTCGATGTCCTCGCGCTGCGGGACGGCGACAACCTTGGCGATCATGTTGGCGGCGTCATACTCAAGCCACTTCGGCGGCTGACGGAAGGCGTTGGCCTCCACGTTGGCCTTTATCTTCTCGAGGCCGCGGCTGCGCTCGCGCAGGGTAATGACCATGCCGGGCTTAACCTGGAAGCTGGGGATGTTGACCTTGCGGCCGTTGACGGTGAAGTGGCCGTGGTTGACGAGCTGGCGGGCCTCCGCGCGGCTCATGGCGAAGCCGAGGCGGTAGACGACGTTGTCGAGACGGCTCTCGCAGATGGCGAGGAGGTTCTCGCCGGTCTGGCCCGGGCGGCGCTCGGCGATGTCGAAGTAGCTGCGGAACTGGCTCTCGAGCAGGCCGTAGTAGCGCTTGGCCTTCTGCTTCTCACGCAGCTGCTGGCCGTACTCGGAAGTCTTGCTGCGGCCCTGGCCGTGCATCCCGGGAGGATAGCTGCGGCTCTCGAGCGCGCACTTGGTGGTGTAGCACCTGTCGCCCTTGAGGAAGAGCTTCTGGCCCTCCCTGCGGCACTGGCGGCAGACGGCGTCGGTATATCTAGCCATTTCTTCTTTCCTCCTTCAATCAGACGCGGCGG
>CALWYT010000023.1 GCA_944385835.1 uncultured Oscillospiraceae bacterium
GCAGATACCCGTGGCGCTGGAGAGGGCCGCGGAGTGGCTGGTGCAGACCGGCATCGCCGACGAGCTGGTCGCGCGGCTCACGGAGTGGGCCGAGGGCTTCGACTGGCAGGGCCGGCTCGAGGGCATAGTCTCCGCCGTGTTGGGCGGGGCGACGGACGTGGTCGGCGTCGTCGCCGGCGTCGTGACCACGGCGGTGTCCGGCATCGCGACGGCCTTCATCTCGATAATCTTCGCCGTCTACGTGCTGCTGGGCCGGAAGAAGCTCGCGGGGCAGTTCGACCGCCTCATGCGGCGCTATCTCGGCGAAAGGCTGCGCGGGACGATACGCTACGTCCTCGGCGTCTTTGACGACTGCTTCCACCGCTTCATCGTCGGGCAGTGTACCGAGGCCGTGATACTCGGCACGCTGTGCATGGCGGGCATGATGCTGCTGGGCCTGCCCTACGCGCCCATGATAGGCGCGCTGACCGCCTTCTGCGCGCTGATCCCCATCGTCGGCGCCTTCCTCGCCGCGGGCGTGGGCGCGTTTTTGATCTTGATGCAGTCGCCCATGCAGGCGCTGATCTTCCTCATTTTCATAGTCGTATTGCAGCAGCTGGAGGGCAACCTCATCTACCCGCACGTCGTCGGCTCGTCCATACAGCTGCCCGGTATCTGGGTGCTGGCCGCCGTCACCGTGGGCGGCAGCGTCCTCGGCATCTTCGGTATGCTGCTCGGCGTGCCGCTCGCCGCCGGCTGCTACCGCCTCATAAGGAACGACGTCAACCGCGCCGCCCCCTCCCCCGGCGGCCCGCCGGCCGGCAAGTGACGCCGCCGGCGCGCCCGCGCCGCCCGGTCCTGTCCGGGCGGCGCTCTTTTTGCGCGCCGGGCGAGGCGATTTGGCTTTCCCCGCGGAAAACGCGGCCCGGTTTGTGTAAAAAGCTCAGCGGCGCGGCGGCGCTTCGACGCAATATTACAGACCCTGCAAGTTGCAAGGCGCGCCCGGCTGTGATATAATACCCGCGGATACAATATTTTCTGCTTATCCCAACAGCCTGGGGCCGCACCGCGGCCCCGGCCATTACCGATACTTGAAAGGAAGTTAAGTCATGCCTCGTAAGAAAGCTGACCCCGTCGAGAAGAATACCGCCGCGGAGACCGTCGCCGCCGCCACGCCCGAAAAGAAGGCCCCCGCCAAGAAGGCGGAAACCGCATCCAAGAAGGCTGAAGCTCCCGCCAAGAAGGCCGAGACTGCCAAGAAGGCTGAGGCCGCTCCCAAGAAGGCTGATGCCGCTCCCAAGAAGGCGGAAACCGCATCCAAGAAGGCTGAGGCCCCGGCAAAGAAGACTGAGACCGCTAAGAAGCCCGAGACCGCTAAGAAGGCTGAGGCCGCTGAGAAGGCCGAGGCCGCCAAGAAGGCGGAAGCTGCGCCCAAGAAGGCCAAGGCCCCGGCCAAGAAGCCCTCTTCCAGGAAGGCCAAGCCCGCCGCCGAGGAGGCCAAGCCCGCCGTTGAGGAGGCCAAGCCCGCCGTTGAGGATGCCAAGCCCGCCGTCGAGGAAGCCAAGCCCGCCGTCGAGGAAGCCAAGCCCGCCGTCGAGGAGGCCAAGCCCGCCGTCGAGGAGGCCAAGCCCGTTGTCGGGGAGGCCGCGCCCGTTGTCGAGGAGGCCGCGCCCGTCGTCGAGGAGGCCAAGCCCGCCGTCGAGGAGTCCGCGCCCGCCGTCGAGGAGGCCGCGCCCGTTGTCGAGGAGGCCGCCGCCAACCTGCCGCGCAGGAGCGTCGCCTTTATAGGCGCGGAGTGCCACCCCTTCGTCAAGACCGGCGGCCTGGGCGACGTCATGTACGCCCTGCCGCGCGAGCTGGCGCGCCTCAACTGCGACGTGCGCGTCATCCTGCCCCGCTACGCCTGCATCCCCCAGGAGTACCAGGACAAGATGGTCTACCGCGGCGAGTTCTACATGGACCTCGGCCGCACGGGCCGCAACTATTACGTCGGCATCATGGAATACGTCCACGACGGCGTCGTCTATGATTTCATAGACAACCAGGAGTTCTTCTCCAACGGAAACCCCTACACCAACCTCGTCGACGACATCCCGCGCTACTGCTTCTTCAGCAAAGCGGCGCTCGCGGCGCTCAACTACATGGACTGGATACCCGACATCGTCCACTGCCACGACTGGCAGGCGGCGCTCGTCCCCGTGTACCTGCGCACCCTGTTCAAGGACAGCCCCGTGGGCCGAGCCAAGAGCATACTCACCATACACAACCTGCGCTTCCAGGGCGAGTACAACATCCCCACGATAAAGTACTGGACGGGCCTGCCCGACAGCGTGTTCAACATGGGCGCCCTGCAGCAGGACTGGACCAACGCCAACCTGCTCAAGGGCGGCATAGCCTATGCCAACCGCGTCACCACCGTCAGCAACACCTACGCCGGAGAGATCCAGACCGGCGAGTACGGCGAGAGGCTCGACGCGCACCTGCGCTATCACAGCTGGAAGCTGCGCGGCATAGTCAACGGCATCGACTATGAGATGTGGAACCCGGAGACCGACGGCGCGCTTGCCGAGAACTACGGCCTCGCCAACGTCCTGGAACACAAGATGGCCAACAAGCTGGCCCTCCAGCGTGAGCTGGGCCTGGAGGAGGACGAGGGCAAGTTTGTGATCGGCCTTGTCTCCCGCCTCACCGACCAGAAGGGCCTTGACCTTGTCAACGCGATAGTCCCGCAGGTGCTCGACGGCAACACGCAGATCGTCGTGCTCGGCACGGGCGAGCGCCAGTACGAGGACAGCTTCCGCTACTACGAGGGCGCCAACCGCGGCAGCTTCTGCGCCTGCATACAGTACGACGAGGGCCGTGCCCACCGCATCTACGCCGGCGCGGACGCCGTGCTGGTACCCAGCCGCTTTGAACCCTGCGGCCTCACCCAGCTCAACGCCATGCACTACGGCGCGCTGCCGATAGTCCGCGAGACCGGCGGCCTGAAGGACACCGTGCAGCCGTACAACGAGTTCAACGGCGACGGCAACGGCTTCACCTTCGACCGCTACGACGCCGGGCTGCTGCTCGACGCCATAAACCGCGCCAAGAGCCTGTACTTCACCAACCGCTATCACTGGGACGAGGTCGTGCAGCGCGATATGGCCAAGGACGTCTCCTGGACCAATTCCGCCAGGCAGTACAAGGACCTCTATCTCGAGCTTACCCAGTGGTAAGCCGGGGAGTCGCGGCCCTCTGGCCCGTCTGCCGTCCGGGCGAATAGCCGATAGACAGCAAACCAGCCCCGGCGGGTGTCCGCCGGGGCTGTCGCAGCCCTATAGCCAATACCATATTGCGGGCGGGGGATCGCTATGATTTTAAGGGATTACGTCCCAGGCGACTGCAAGGCGCTTGCGGAGCTGTTTTACGATACCGTTCACAAAATCAACGCCAGGGATTACTCGCAAGAGCAGCTCAATGCGTGGGCGACCGGGCGCGTTGATCTGGAGGAGTGGAATCGTTCTTTCCTGTCCCACCATACGGTCGTCGCTGAAATAGACGGGACCATCGTTGGCTTTGGCGATATGGACGATACGGGCTATCTGGACAGGCTGTATGTCCACGCCGGTTTTCAGCGCCGGGGTATTGCAAGCGCGATATGCGGCAGGCTGGAGGAAGCGTGTCACGCCGAAAAAATAACCACGCACGCCTCCGTCACCGCCAGGGGATTTTTTGAAAATCGCGGATATAAAATCGTATCTGAACAACAGGTCGAGCGGCGCGGGATCCTGCTTACAAACTATTTAATGGAACTGCGCGCGCCCCTCATACGCACAGAAAGCCCTTAGCCGCGCGACTCGGCTAAGGGCTTTCGTATTGCTTCGCCATTGACGGCCTCGGTTGGATGCGATACCAGTGCGCTCAAAGGGGTTGATGGCGTCCTGCAAATCACTTATGTAACAGCCTACGTACCCCGCCATTCAGGAATTAAGGATTGCTTTTTTGCTTCATGTATGCAGCCAATGAAAACGGCAAAATCCCTGAAAAGCCTGTAATTACAGGCCTTTCAGGGACTCACGAGGCGGTGAAATATTATTCCCACTCG
>CALWYT010000024.1 GCA_944385835.1 uncultured Oscillospiraceae bacterium
GGGCGTCGAGGTCAGCGCGTCGCTGACCGACCTCTCGCTCAACGCGGGCGTGCCGGGCAGGGTGTACTCCACGCTCGACAACGCCAACAACTACGCGGAATTCCTTGTGCTCTTCACGCCGCTGTGCGTGGTCTGGGCCATGCAGAGAAAGCGCCCCACGGCGAGGTTCTTCGCCTGCTGCGGCATAGCGCTGCCGCTGCTCGCGCTGGTGATGACATATTCGCGCTCCGGCTGGCTCTCCATCGCGGCGGCGGCGCTGGTCTTTGTCTACTACCTGGACAAGCGGCTCATCCCGCCGGCCTTCGTCGTGTGCATCCTGGCGATACCCTTCCTGCCGGACAGCATCATGACGCGGCTCCTGACCATCTTCAACCCCGCGGACTCCTCGGCCAGCTTCCGTATCCTGGTCTGGCAGGGCGTCCTAGACCTGCTCGCGGACTTCGGCTTCACCGGCATAGGCATGGGGCCGTACACCTTCGCGAACATCTTCCCGCTCTACGCCGTCAATGAGCACACCACCGCCGTCGTACACTCGCAGATGCTCTACCTCGAGCTTTTCCTGGAGTGGGGCGCGCTGGGCTTCATCGGCTTCATGTGGCTCATGCTCCGCAATGTCAAGGACAGCGCCTTCGCCGTCGTGCGGGAGCGGGACAGGCAGCTGCGCTTCGGCCTTCTTGCGGCTATGTCGGGCTTTTGCGGCATTGCGGTGCTGTCTGTCTTTGAGTACATCTGGTACTATCCACGGATACTCTTCGCCTTCTTCATACTCTACGGCATAAGCGCCGCCTGCCTCAGAGCGTCCGGCGGCGCGGCAAAGGGGGAAATAAATGCGGATAAAGACCATACTGGGTGAAAAGCTGCGCGAATCCATTGCTTCCGTCGCGCCGATAGCGCTTATCGTGGCGCTGATATGCCTGTTCTTCGTCCCGGTCTCCACCGGGCTGATGCTGGCCTTCCTTCTGGCCGTTGCCCTGCTGATTGCGGGCATGGGCCTCTTTACGCTCGGCACCGAGGCGTCCATGACGCCGATAGGGAACCACCTTGGCGCGCGCATGACGCGCTCCCGCAGCGTGCCTATCATTGTCGCGCTCAGCTTTGTGCTCGGCGTCGCCATTACGGTGGCGGAACCCGACTTGCAGGTGCTGGCCAACAACGTCCCGCACATCAACACCTGGGCGCTCATGCTGACGGTCAGCGTCGGAGTGGGCTTCTTCCTGGTCGTGAGTATGCTGCGCATCCTTTTCGCATTCGACCTCAAATGGCTGCTCATGATTTTCTACGCCGTAGTGTTCTGCGTGGCCGCCTTTTCCGACCCGGACTTCCTCTCCGTCGCCTTTGACTCCGGCGGAGTGACGACGGGGCCTATGACGGTGCCTTTCATCATGGCGCTGGGCGTCGGCGTGGCCTCGATACGCTCGGACCGCAACGCGGAGAGCGACTCCTTCGGCCTTGTCGGGCTGTGCTCGATCGGCCCCATCCTGGCCGTCCTGGTACTCGGCTTCGCCTATGAGGGCGAGGCTGCGGATATGTCCGCCCAGGCGGTCGCAGCCTGGCCGGACACCGTTTCGCTTGGCGCGAGCTACGTTTCGGCCATCCCGCACTATATGCTGGAGGTGGCCTTCGCCCTCGCGCCGATCGCGGCGATCTTCCTGATATTCCAGTTCGTCTCGCTGCGGCTGCGCAGGCTGCCGTTTTTGAAGATACTCATAGGCATACTCTACACCTACGCCGGGCTGGTGCTGTTCCTGACCGGCGTCAACGTGGGCTTCTCGTCCCTCGGCACGCTGCTGGGCCGCGAGATAGCCTCCGGCGAATGGCGCTGGGCGCTGGTCCCGGTGTCCATGCTCATGGGCTGGTTCATCATCAGGGCGGAGCCTGCCGTACACGTGCTCAACCGCCAGGTCGAGGAGATGAGCGCCGGCGCCGTCAGTGAAAAGGCCATGGGCCTGAGCCTGTCGGCCGCCGTCGCAGCGGCGAACGGGCTTGCCATGGTCCGCGTCCTGACCGGAGTGAACATACTCTGGTTCCTGCTTCCCGGCTACGCGGCCGCGCTGGCGCTGAGCTTCTTCGTACCCAAGATGTTCACGGCCATAGCCTTCGACTCCGGCGGCGTAGCCAGCGGGCCGATGACCGCTACGTTCATGCTGCCGCTGGCCATGGGCGCGGCCGAGGCCGTGGGCGGGAACGTGATGACCGACGCCTTCGGCCTTGTGGCCCTCGTCGCTATGACGCCGCTGGTCACCGTGCAGATAACCGGCGTGGTATACAAGCTGCGCTCCGGCCGCGCAGCCGCGCGCGAGGCCGAGCTGGAGCTGGCCGCCGAGGCTCTCGGCGGGGACGTGATAGAACTCTGGGAGGTGGGCGCATGATACTCAACCTCGTCGCCGCTATCGTGGACCGCGACATGGCCCCTGCCATGTCCGAGCTGCTGGAGGGACAGGGCCTTCCGCTTGTGCTGGCTATGCTGGCGCGAGGCACCACGACAAGCGAGGCGCTGGACCTCTACGGCCTTGAGGCGCGCGAGAAGTCGCTGCTCATGACGGTCGCCACGGCCCAGACCACCGCGCAGCTCACGCGCCTTGCAAAACGCAGGCTGTTCATCGACGTACCCGGCAACGGCATAATGCTGGCGATACCCATCAAATCTGTAGGAGGAGGACGCACCTTGGCATATCTCACCGGCGGCGCGAAGCCCGCGGACGGAGCGCCGGAGTTCAATTTCAGCCACGAGCTGGTGCTGGCCGTGACGAACGAGGGCTGCACCGATCAGATAATGGACGCTGCCCGCAGCGCGGGAGCTTCAGGCGGCACCGTCCTGCACGCGAAAGGCACGGGCGGCAAGCTGGGCGAAAAGTTCCTCGGCGTGCGCCTGGCCGACGAGAAGGAAGTGATACTTATCGTCGCGCGCGCCGGCGGCAAGGCCGCCATAATGCGCGCCATAACGGAAAAGTGCGGCCCGGGTACCGAAGCGGGCGCGGTGGTCTTTTCCCTGCCGATAAGTTCTGTCGCGGGCCTGCGCGCCGAGGACGAGGACGCGGAGCAGTAAAAGCTAAGGGAGGGCGTTTCGCCCTCCCTTAGCTATTTTTCAGCATTGTGGACGCAATGAGAGGCGGCCCCCGGCTTCACGCCGGGGGCCGCGCCCGCTCTGCCCTTATCTGCGGCCGCCTCCGCCGCCGGCCCGGCCGCCTCCGCCGAATCCGCCGCCGCGGAAGCCGCCGCCTCCGCCAACGCCGCCGCCGCGGAAACCACCGCCTCCGCCGAAGGGCGGACGGGGACCCGGGCCTCTCGGCGGGCGGGGGCCTCTGGGCGGCCTGGGGCCGCGCGGACCGCCGCAGAAGAAGAACATCGGAACGGCGCCGTAGCGGCGCCTGCGGCCAATGGAGCCGAAGAGGCCCGCCAGGACTAAAACCGCCATGACAAGGAATATCAGGAATACCACGCTTGAAAAGCTGGGGCCGCGCTGGGGCTGCGGCTCGTCATAGGCCGGACCCGGCTCGGCAGAACCGCCGGCGCCGCCGTAAAGCTCCACGCCGTACATATCCTCGTAGAGGCTGACCAGCCTGGGGAAAAGGGAGGCTACGGCCTCGTCGTACTCCCCGGCGTCCGAATAGGGCCAGAAGTACTCGTCCAGCAGGGCGTTGATCTCGCTGGTGCTTATGCGGTTGGAGAGGCCCTGGCCCACGGCCAGCCAGCCGCGGTCCTCCATGACCACGTGCAGCAGCAGCATACCGTTGTTCTCGCTCTCGCTGCCCACGCCCCAGCTGTTGAAGAGCTGCCAGGCGTACTGCTCGCTGTCGAGGCCCTGCGGCAGGTAGTTTATCGTGACGACGCAGATCTGCGCGCCGTCGCAGTACCGCTCCAGAGGGCCGCTGGCGTCGAGGATAAGCTCCTCGGTGGCAGGGGAGAGGGTACCGGCGTTGTCGGTGACGTAAAAGTCAGGCCCCGGCTCAATTATATCCGCAGCCAGCGCGGCGGAGCACAGGCCCAGGCAGAGCGCCAGGGCGAACAGGATGGATAAAAATCGTTTCATAAGCATCAGCCGAAGGTCTCGGGCGGGTAGACGCCGGCAAATTCAGCCAGGTCCTCGGTGGGAAACTTGTTGTAGGTGCTGCGTATAAAGTCCAGCACCTCGCTGTTGTAGCTGTTCTCGTCTATCATCTTCTGCGCGCCGTTAAAGGTCTCGACATAGCTTGCGAGGTCGGCCGCCTCGTCCTCGCTCAGCTCATAGACCTCCAGCGTGCGCAGGGCGCGGCTGAACTCCTCATTGAGGTCCTGGTTCGCGTAGTTCATGGAGGAAATGTCGGCCTCCTCGCAGGCCCAGGAGAGGTAGTCGCGCTCATGGTACAGGTCGTCGGCGGCGTCCTGGTCATAGCGGCTGAGGATGGTCCAGACGCCGTTCACGGCGTTGAGCTTCTCCTGCAGGCGGGAGTAGATGCTGCGCTGGCCGCTGACGTCGGTGAAGAAGATGTCCTCCACCGCGCTTATCTGGTTGCCCAGCTTGTACTGCGTGTTAAAGATGAGTATGCCCGAACAGAGCACCACGGCTATGACCGCGGCGACCAGGGGCTTTTTGAAGAAATCCATCGTCTAATCTCAGCCTCTCAGCTCCAGGAGCTTCTGCTTCAGCTCGCCCTCTATACGGCCCAGCTCCTGCTCGGCCTCGGCGCGCTTGGCCGCGCCGTCGGCCTGGATCTGACGCACCTCCTCGAGGGTGGAGATAAGCTCCTGATTGGTCTTTTGCAGCGTCTCTATGTCCACTATGCCGCGCTCGGCCTCGCGCGCTATCTCCACGCTGCCCTGATGCAGCTTCTCGGCGTTCTGCTGCAGCAGGCGGTTGGTGACGTCGTTCACCTCGCGCTGCGCCTCCATGGCCTGCTGGCTGTGGTGCAGCGTCAGGGCCATGACCATCTGGCTCTTCCAGAGGGGGATGGTGTTGACGATGCTGGAGCGTATCTTCTCGGCCATGACGGCGTCGTTGGACTGTATCATGCGGATCTGGGGCGCCATCTGTATGGAGATCATACGGGTCAGCTCCAGGTCGTGCAGCTTCTTTTCAAAACGGCCGATCATGTTGGCGAAGTCGTTGGCGGCCTGGGCGTCCTCGGCCTTGCCGCTCTCCTTGGCCTTGGCCTGAAGCGCGGGCAGCTCGCTGCCGCGCAGCTCCTCGCACTTGAGCTTGCCGGCGAGGATATACATCGTCAGTTCCTTGTAATACTGCTGGTTCTTCTCGTACATCACGTCCATCATGGCGATGTCCTTCATCAGCACGACCTCGTGCTTCTCCAGCTCGGCGGTTATCTTATCGACGTTGTCCTCCGCCTTGTCGTACTGCGCCTTCAGCGCGGCGATGTTCTGACGCTGCTTCTTGAAGAAGCCGAGGAAGCCCTTTTTCTCGCTCTCGTCAAAGTCCAGGCCCTGCAGCTGGACGACAAGGTCAGCCAGCTCGTCGCCGATTGCGCCCATATCCTTGGTGCGCACCTTGCCCAGGGCCGCGCCGGAGAACTCCGCGATGTGCTGCTGCGCGGCGCTGCCGTAGGTGAGCACCTGCTCGCTGTTGGTGACGTCTATCTGCTTGGCAAACTCGCGCACGGCGGCCTGCTCGTTGGGGCTGAGACGGTCCATGTCCAGCATTTCGGCGGGGGCCTCCTCCTGCTTCGCGGGCGCGGGGGTCTCGTCGGGGGCGGACTGAACGGCCGCCGCGCCGTTGGGGTCGAGCGTCAGAGTGGGGATGAAGTCCTTGTTTTCGTCCATGTCGGTCTATCCTTTCCGGCTCAGTTGGCCTGGGAATTTTCGCCGCCCGAACGCGCGGCGCGGATGATGGGGTCGGCCTCGCCGTCGCCCGTCAGGCCCTCGCGCTCCAGCATACGGTTCATGACGGAGATGTCCGTCTCTATATCCAGCGCCTGGTCCTCGAAGAGGCTGTCCAGTTGGCGCTTGAAGGCGTCAATTGCGGTGTCGAGCATCTCTTCTATGCTCTTCATGCTGCGGTTAAGGTTTTCGCCCTCTATGCCCTGGCCGCTCATGCGGTCGTAGGCGTGCAGCAGCTTTATGACGGTGGGGAGGTAGTAGTCCAGGAACTTCCGTATGTCCGGCACGTCGGAGGGGTCGTCCACCGCGTCCTGCACTATCTTGTCCGAGACGCGCATCAGCTCGTTTATCCTCTCGCGCACGGACGGCGACTCGATCGAGGCGTAGAGCCGGCCCATCTCGCGTATCGCCGTGCGGCCCTCCTCCACGACCTCGGCCACCTCAGGGTCGAGCGGCTTGCCCTCCTGCCCCTTGCCGGACCGGGGCTTCGCCGCGGAGGCCTTCTCCTCCTGCTCCTGCGCGCCGCCTCGGGAGGCGGCCAGCCTGGGCAGCAGGACCGCCGCCGCCATGGAACAGGCGAGAGAGATGAGCAAGCTCGCCACCAGGCCGCCCATAGTGTACATGCGGAATATAATAGCGCAGATCAGCCAGGCCAGGATGAAAACATATATGGGCGCGGCTGCGGCCCAACTGAGTTTTTTGTTCTTGCGTTTCAATCTCACGACCTCCATCGGGTGCGACTATGCTTTCAATGCAATATTCTAAGGCTAAAGCTTTTCCGCGTCAAGGGGCAAGCACGGCTATTTCCCAGAGTTCCCGTCCCGGGTTGACTTCCGATAGGCCGCATAGGTGTAGGTTATGAGCACGACCGACATTACCGCTATGACAGCCAGAGCTGCCAGCGCGCAGCGGTATCCGGGTATTATCAGCGAAAGTATGCTTATTGCGGCGCCGGCAGCTATGAAGGAATAGCAGCCGAAGCGCTGGCTGAGCCGCCACGATTCCTCGTTTGCCAGGCTCCATGTGGTTTTCACTCCGATGTTTTTGTTGTACGGTATGTCGCGCATCCCGTACCCCGCGGGTATAAGTGAAAGCCCCGTGAAGAACATTGATATCTGCCATATCCGGTCGTTTACGGCGTCAATATCCATCTCAATGCCCGGAATGGCTGAGGTGCAGATGGAATATACTGCGAGCGCGTCGAAAAGCGCTATGACGGCGATTGTGGAGTTCGCCATAAGCGCGGCGTACTTACCGGCGTTTCTGTCCTTCGCCACGAGCCTGGAAAGCCCCGACATGACGAAGCGGACGAGCAATGGCATGAGCGGATAGGTTAAAAGCTCCCATCGGCTGCCCCAGCGGTCAACTTCGCCGGCAATATTGTAGTGCATCGGAACCTTGTCGGGCGCAAAGCATACCGCGGCAGCCGCTGCGATGAAAGGCAGGGCGGTGAGGATGTTGATAATAACACGCTGCGTTTTCATGTCCAGCGCCTCCTATATACAAAGTTTACCACGGAGAGCGACCTCAAGTCAAGTTCGCGTGTTACGGGGCTTTTCTTTTACCATTGTGTGTGCTACAATAAACTAAAAATTATCTGCACGCGAGGGAGCCGTTATGCCCGAATTCCATGTCGTAAGTGAATACTCCCCCTCGGGCGACCAGCCGGAGGCCATAGACGCCCTTGCCTCGGGCATAGAGGCGGGGCTGGACGAGCAGACCCTGCTCGGCGTCACCGGCTCGGGCAAGACCTACACCATGGCGAAGGTGATTGAGCGCATCCAGCGCCCGACGCTCGTGCTCGCCCACAACAAGACTCTCGCTGCGCAGCTGTGCAGCGAGTTCCGCGAGTTCTTCCCGGACAACGCGGTCGAGTACTTCGTCTCCTACTACGACTACGACCAGCCGGAGGCCGACATCCCCACGACGGACACGTATATAGAGAAGGACGCCTCCACCAACGAGGAGATCGACCGGCTGCGCCTCTCCGCTACAGCCTCGCTGATGGAGCGGCGCGACGTGCTGGTCGTGGCCTCCGTGAGCTGCATTTACGGCCTGGGCGAGCCGGAGGACTTCGCCAAGATGATGGTCTCCGTCCGCGTGGGGCAGGAGATAGGGCGCGACGAGCTGATACGCCGCCTGATTGAGATACGCTACGAGCGCAACGACATAGCCTTCGAGCGCAACATGATAAGGGCGCGCGGCGACACGGTGGAGGTCTGGCCCGCGTACTACAAGGACAGCGCCATACGCATTGAGTTCTTCGGCGACGAGATAGACCGCGTCAGCGAGTTCAACCCCGTGACCGGCGAGGTAATACGCCGCCTTGTCAATATGCCGATCTTCCCGGCCAGCCACTACATCACGCCGAAGGAGAAGCTGGTGCGCGCCGTGGGCGAGATACGCCGCGAGTGCGACGAGAGGGTGGCGTATTTCAAGAGCCAGGACAAGTTCCTGGAGGCGCAGCGCATAGAGCAGCGCACCAATTTTGACCTGGAGATGATAAACGAGCTGGGCTACTGCTCCGGCATAGAGAACTATTCGCGCATAATCTCCGGCCGCGCGCCGGGCAGCGCGCCCATGACGCTGCTGGACTACTTCCCGAAGGACTTCGTGCTCTTCATCGACGAGAGCCACGTCACGCTCCCGCAGGTGCGCGCAATGTACCGGGGCGACCGCGCGAGGAAGGAGTCGCTTGTGCAGTACGGCTTCCGCCTGCCCAGCGCCTTCGACAACCGCCCGCTCAAGTTCGAGGAGTTCCAGCAGCGTATAGGCCAGGTGGTATACGTCTCCGCGACGCCCGGCGAGTATGAGCGCACGCGCTCGGGGCAGATAGTCGAGCAGATAATCCGCCCGACAGGCCTGCTAGACCCCAGGGTGGAGGTCCGGCCCGTCGAGGGGCAGATAGACGACCTCATAGACGAGATCCGGCAGCGCATAGACAAAAACGAGCGCACGCTGGTCACCACGCTCACCAAGCGCATGGCGGAGGATTTAAGTTCCTACCTCGCGAACGCGGGGATAAAGTGCCGGTATATGCACCACGACATCGGCGCGATAGAGCGCATGGAGATCATACGCGACCTGCGCCTGGGCGAGTTCGACGTGCTGGTCGGGATAAACCTCCTGCGCGAGGGCCTGGACCTCCCGGAGGTCAGCCTTGTCGCCATACTGGACGCGGACAAGGAGGGCTTCCTGCGCAGCGAGACCAGCCTCATCCAGACGATAGGCCGCGCGGCGCGCAACGCCGAAGGCGTGGTCATAATGTACGCCGACGCCGTGACGCCGAGTATGCGAGCGGCCATAGACGAGACCGAGCGCCGCCGCGCCAAGCAGGACACCTTCAACAAGGCCCGAGGCATAGTTCCGCAGACCATCAAGAAGGACGTGCGCGGCATTATAGAGCTGTCCCCCGAGACGGAGAAGGCCTCGCGCAGGAAGGACGGAGTGAAGATGACCGAGTCCGAGCGGCGCGAGGAGATTGCAAAGCTGGAGAAGAAGATGAAGGAGGCGGCCAAGATGCTCGAATTCGAGTACGCTGCCATACTCCGCGACCAGCTGATAAAGCTCAGGGGCGAGTCCGGCCGCCGCTGAGCGCCGGAGCAAGGAGGCATCATGAAACGCGCAGCTGTGCCGGCGTTGGCGCTGGCCCTAATTATTGCGCTGTGTTCCTGCGGCGAAGCGCCCGAGGCCTCGCTGCCGGACCCCGTCGCGCCCAGCGTGGGGCAGCCCTCGCCGACGCCGGAGCCGGAGCCGCAGACAGTCGCGCTCACGCTCGCCGGCGACCTCGTGATGCACGAGGGCCTCAATACCGAGGCCAGGCAGCCGGACGGCAGCTATGACTACACGAACTTCTTCGCGGACGTGGAACACTACATAGCCGGGGCGGACTACGCCCTCTGCTGCCTCGAGTCGTCCCTCACAGGCGGCCAGCTCAAGACCTATCCGCTCTTCAACTCGCCCGACGGCCTGGCGTATTCGCTCAGGGACGTGGGTTTCGACCTCGTGAACATGGCCAGCAACCACGCCATGGACGGCCACCTCTCCGGCCTCATACGCACGCTGGACGTCTTCGACTCCGTCGGGCTGGACCACGTGGGAACCTACCGCAGCCAGGCCGAGCGCGACAAAAATAACGGCATCCTCGTCAAGGACATCAACGGCGTCACAATCGCCTTTTTGAACTACACCTACGGCACGAACGGCATACCGATACGCGATTACCCCTATGCGGTCAACGTTTTCAACACCGAATACATGACCTTCAACGTGGTGCCGGACTACGATATGCTCGCGGCCGACATGGCGGCGGCGAGGGCGCTGGATACCGATATTATCGCCGTCAGCATCCACTGGGGCCTGGAGTACATGACGGCCCAGAATGAGACGCAGGAGAGCGTGGCGGACTTCCTCTTCGAGCAGGGGGCCGACCTCGTCATAGGCGGCCACCCGCATGTGCCGGAGCCTATGGAGCTGCGCGAGATAGATAACGGAGACGGCACGACGCGCACGGGCTATCTCTGCTACTGCCTGGGGAACCTGCTCTCCACCATGAAATCAGACTACACATATCTCACCGCGCTGGTGCAGCTTGAGCTGAGCAAGGACCCGGCGACGGGGGAGACGGCCATAACCGGCTGCTCTTACGTACCCGTGATGATGGTCAACCTCGCCAACTACGGCACCGCTCAAACTGCCGGCTGGCAGCGTCAGCTCTGGGACATCCCAGCCGCCATCGCCGATTATGAGAGCGGCGACGACCGCGGCGGCGTCATAACGCCGAGACTCTATGCGGATTTGCAGCAGGCCCTCGCCGACTGCGAGAGCATCTTCGGCCCGCTGACTCTGAGCCGGGAGGGCTGAGCGCGGCGAATAGCGAGAGCAGAGAAAATATGCTACAGGAGACAACATGAGACGTTTTACCGCAATTTCGCTGATACTGTGCGCACTGCTGGCACTCCCTGCCTGCGGCGGAGGGCCTGGCGCTGAGCTGCCCGCCCCCGTCGCGCCCAGCGTGGGGCAGCTCTCTCCGACGCCGGAGCCTACGCCCGAGCCGGAGCCGAGCGTGGCCACGCTCACGCTCGCCGGCGACCTGGTGATGCACACGCCGCTCAACAGCGAGGTGCTGCAGCCGGACGGCAGCTACGACTATACGCTGCTCTTCGAGGACGTCGGGCATTACGTGAGCGAGAGCGACTACGCCCTCTGCTGCCTGGAGGCCGCCATGACAGGCGAGCCGCCCTGGACGGGCTACCCGATGTTCCACGTCCCGGACGACCTTGCCTATTCGCTCAAGGAAGTTGGCTTCGACCTCATAAATATGGCCAGCAACCACGCGGTCGACGGCTTCAAGCCGGGTATAGACCGCACGCTGGATGTCCTGGACGCCGCCGGACTGGACCACGTTGGCACCTACCGCAGCCAATCTGAGCGCGACGAGAACAACGGCATCCTGGTCAAGGAGATAAACGGCATATCCATAGCCTTTTTGAACTTCACCTACGGCACGAACGGCATACCGATAGACGGCTTCGAGTATGCCGTGAACGTCTATAACCACGACTACATGACCACGCTTGTGGACGTCAACTACGATATGCTGGACGCGGACATGGCGGCGGCGAGGGCGCTGGATACGGATATAATCGCCGTCTCCGTACACTGGGGAGCGGAGTACCTCACCGCGGCGAACGCCTATCAGAAGGATTTGGCCGACTATTTCTTCGAGCAGGGGGCCGACCTCGTCATCGGCGGCCACCCGCATGTGCCGGAGCCTATGGAGCTGCGCGAGATAGATAACGGGGACGGCACGACGCGCACCGGCTTCCTCTGCTACTGCCTGGGGAACCTGCTCTCCTGCCAGATAGACCCCTACACGGATCTCTCCGCCATGGTGCAGCTGGAGCTGACAAAGGACCCGTATACGGGCGAGACCGAGATCACGGGCTGCGAGTATATCCCGATGCTGATGGTGAACCTGCCGGAGTACGGCATATACTCCTCGCCGGGCGGCTGGCAGCGCCGGCTCTGGGACATACGCGCCGCCATCGCCGATTATGAGAGCGGCGACGACCGCGGCGGGCTGATAACGCCCTACTTTTACAACTGCCTTGTGAACGCGCTTGACGACTGCGAGCGCATTTTCGGGGACGTCTACCTGCCCGCGTCCGCGGGCGAAAGCGAGGATAAGGCATGAAGCTGATGATACTCGACGGCAACAGCATCGTGAACCGCGCCTACTACGGCGTGCGCACGCTCAATGCGCCTGACGGCACGCCCACAAACGCGGTTTACGGCTTCCTGGCGATTTTGCAGCGCCTGCTGGACGGCTTCGCGCCCGACGCGCTGTGCGTGGCCTTCGACCTGCCCGCGCCGACCTTCCGCCACCGTATGTACGAAGGCTACAAGGCCCAGCGCAAACCCATGCCTGAGGAGCTGGCCGTGCAGATGCCCATACTGAAGCAGCTGCTCTCCGCCATGGGAGTAGTGCAGCTCTCCGCCGAGGGCTGGGAGGCCGACGACGTCATGGGTACCGTCGCACGTATATGCGAGGAGGCAGGCTGGGGCTGCGAGATCGTGACGGGCGACAGGGACAGCTTCCAGCTCATCACGGCCTCGACCGACGTCATACACATCAAAACCGCCCGAGGCCAGACCGAGACGATAGACTACACGCCGGAGCGCTTCGCCGAGGAGTACGGCTTCGCGCCGCGGCTGATAGTCGACCTCAAGGCCCTTATGGGCGACGCCTCCGACAACATCCCTGGCGTAGCGGGCATAGGCGAGAAGACCGCAATGGATCTCGTGCGCCGCTACGGCACTGTGGAGGAGATATACTCCAACCTGGATTCGCTGGACGTCAGGGACTCCATGCGGAAGAAGCTGGCCGCCGGGGAGGAGAGCGCGCGCTTCAGCTACAAGCTCGCCACGATAAGCCGCGACGCGCCCATAGACTTCGAGCCGGGGCAGGCCGTCTGGCAGCTGCGCGGCTCGCCGGAGCTGTACGCCCTGCTCTCACGGCTGGGCTTCAAGCGCTTTATAGACAAGTGGGGCGTAACCCCGGGTGACGGCCCCGAAGCCGCCGGGGCCGCGCCGGGGGAGGGGGCGCTGCCTGTGCTGGAGCCGGAGCCGGAGGAGATAATCTCCCGAATCAGGGCCGCCGGGTATCTGGCCGTCCTTCCCGGGACGGATATGGGCGAGC
>CALWYT010000025.1 GCA_944385835.1 uncultured Oscillospiraceae bacterium
GGGCGTATTCAGCAGAGCTTCGCTCCGGCGGGTATTTTGTCGTCGAGTATCAGCAGGCTGACGACCTCCTCGCCCTTTTCCTTGTGGACGGCGGAGATAAGCATACCGTTCGACTCCTGCCCCATCATCTTGCGCGGAGGCAGGTTGACGATGGCGACGAGGGTTTTGCCGACGAGGTCCTCGGGCTTATACCACTTGTGTATGCCGGAGAGGATCTGGCGGTCGGCGCCGGTGCCGTCGTCGAGGATGAACTTGAGGAGCTTGTCGCTCTTCTTGACGGCCTCGCAGCTCTTGACCTTGACGACGCGGAAGTCGCTCTTGCAGAAGGTGTCGAAATCGACGTGCTCGGCCAGCTGCGGCTCGACCTCCACGGCGGGCAGGGCCTCCCTGCGGGCCTCCTCCTCGAGCTTCTCCAGCTCGTCAAGTTCCTTTGCCATGTCTATGCGCGGGAAGAGCGTCTCGCCCTTTCGGACGGTGACGTCCGCGGGCAGGGCGCCCCACTCGCCCGCGGCCTCCCAGCTGCGCAGCGGCGCGGGGACGCCGAGCTGGTCGGCGGCCTTGACGGTGCTCTCGGGCATGAAGGGGGTCAGCAGCTGGGTGCAGATGCGCAGGGCCTCGAGCAGGTTGTACATGACCGTGGCGAGGCGGGCGCGCTTAGCCTCGTCCTTGGCGAGCAGCCAGGGCGCGGTCTCGTCTATATACTTGTTCGCGCGGGAGACGACCTTAAAGACCTCCTCCAGCGCGGCCTGGGTCTGGAAGGAGTCCATCAGCTTTTCGTACTTTGCGCGCAGCCCGCCGGCCATGGAGTTCAGCTCGCAGTCGGCGCCGTCGGTCTCGCGCTCCGTGGGCAGGGCGCCGTCGAAGTACTTTATCACCATCGCGACGGTGCGGCTCAGCAGGTTGCCGTAGTCGTTGGCAAGGTCGGAGTTTATGCGGCTTATCAGCAGCTCGTTGGAGAAGTTGCCGTCGGAGCCGAGCGGGAACTCGCGCATGAGGAAGTACCTGAGCGCGTCCACGCCGAAGCGGCCGGCGAGGATATAGGGGTCCACGACGTTGCCCTTGGACTTGGACATCTTGCCGCCGCCGAGCAGCAGCCAGCCGTGGCCAAAGACCTTCTTGGGCAGCGGCGCGCCCACGCTCATGAGCATGGCGGGCCAGATGATGGAGTGGAAGCGGACTATCTCCTTGCCCACCATGTGGACGTCGGCGGGCCAGTACTTGTCCAGGCCGTCGCGCTCCTCGTTCATATAGCCGAGGGCGGTCATGTAGTTGAAGAGGGCGTCCACCCAGACGTAGACGACGTGGCCCGGGTCAAAGTCCACGGGTACGCCCCACTTGAAGCTGGTGCGGGAGACGCAGAGGTCCTCGAGGCCGGGGTCGATGAAGTTCTTTATCATCTCGTTGACGCGGCTGGCCGGCTCCAGGAATTCGCCGGAGAGCAGCAGCTCGCGCACAGGCTCGGCGTACTTGCTGAGCTTGAAGAAATAGGCCTCCTCCTCGGCGTACTTGACGGGCCTGCCGCAGTCGGGGCATTTGCCGTCCACCAGCTGGCTCTCGGTCCAGAAGCTCTCGCAGGGGGTGCAGTACATGCCGGCGTACTTGCCCTTGTAGATGTCGCCGTTATCGTACATCTTCTTGAAGATGCGCTGCACGGCCTTGACGTGATAGCCGTCGGTGGTGCGGATGAAGCGGTCGTTGGAGATGTTCATCAGCTTCCAGAGGTCGAGGATGCCGCCGGGGCCTTCGACTATGCGGTCGACGAACTCCTGGGGCGTGCAGCCGGCCTCCCTGGCCTTTTCCTCTATCTTCTGGCCGTGCTCGTCGGTGCCGGTGAGGAACATGACGTCGTAGCCGCACATGCGCTTGTAGCGCGCTATGGTGTCCGTTGCGACGGTGCAGTAGGTGTGGCCTATGTGCAGCTTGTCGGACGGGTAGTAGATGGGTGTGGTGATGTAGAACGTACCCTTTTCGCTCATTTCAATACCTCCGTTATATTGGCTCCCGGCTCCGGGTTTGCGTTTACAGACTTTAATAGTATAACAAACCGGCCCCCGCGTCAAGCGCCGCGCGCAAAAAACAAAGGGGCGTCCGGCCGGACGCCCCATATTTTTTCACTGTACGGCCTCTCCGACGGGAGCGAGCGGCGGCACGCTCTCCGGCACGGGAGGTTCCGTCGCCGTGGGCGGTTCCGTGACCGCCGGCTCCTCGCTCGGCTCGGGCGTCGGGCTGGGGGAGGGCGTCGGGTAGACGATGTCCTCCTCGTGGTAGTGGTAGGTGCTGCTGGCCTCCGTCGTGCGGCTGAGCAGGCCGCCCTCGGCGTCGTAGACGCAGCGGTGCGTCAGCGCCTTGTAGCCGGTGGCCGTCTCGGGGTACTCCTCGTTGGTGTAGATATAGCCCGTGACGGCGTGCTCCATGACCACGTAGCTGCCGTCGAGGTTGGTGCCGCATATGGTGACGGTGGCGGTGTTCGCAGAGGTGTCCACGCTGGCCTGGATCCTGATGGGCCAATCGCGGTTATTGGTGAAGCGGAACTCCGGCCCGCCCCAGCTCACGGTGGCGTCCAGGCCCGCGGGCAGGTAGCCCACGGGGAAGTAGTGGCAGCTGCGCGTGTCTATCTGGAGGTTGGCCAGCAGCGCGGCGTAGTAGAGCGAGCTGGACACCTGGCAGATGCCGCCGCCCACCTCCTGCACCACCTGCCCGTCGGAGTAGGCGCCGGCGGCCTTGTAGCCGCGCTCGGTGGTGCGCTCGCCCAGGGCCTTGTTGTAGTCGAACTGCTCGCCGGGCATGAGCACCAGGCCGTCTATGGCCTTGCAGGCCAGCTGCACGTTGTTGATGCGGTTGGCGCTGCTGCCGCGCAGCGTCGTCACGACCGGGTCGCCGAAATTGACGGAGAAGAGCAGCTCCTCGTATTCCTCGGTGCTGTACTCCGGCTCGGTTATCTCGGCGGGGATCTCCACCGTCTCGCCGACGTCCGCGGCCTCCCAGAGCCGCTCGGCCTCGGCGGTGTCGAAATCCACGCCGGTGACGGACTCCGTGACCTCGCCGGCCTCGGGGTCGTAGGCCGCGCTGACAGCCTCGCGGCAGACGCTCTCATGCAGGCCCTCGACGTCCAGCGGCTCGCTTTCCGCCTCGCCGGCGGAGTAGTCCAGCCGGCCGTAGCGGCGCTCAGCCAGGGCGGAGCAGATGAGCGCGCTCAGCTCGCGGGCGTCTATGCCCACGCTGGTGGCGCCCTTGACCACGCGGATGACGGCCTCGTCCAGGTCCACCTCCACGCCGGAGGTCTCGAGGTCGTTGAGTACGTCGGCGGCCGCGTCCTCCACAAGCCGGAGCACGGCGTCCTCATCCACGTCTATCTCCACCTCGGCGCTCCCGCCGCTGATAAGGCAGCCCAGATAGCGCCAGAGGCAGGTGAAGAGGTTGCCCTCGTGGCAGTAGTCGAAGGCGGTCTGGGCGGCCTGCTGCGGCGTCACGGACGCGCCGGCCGCCGCGGCCTCCACGGTGAGCGTATGCTCCATGGGCAGCTCGACGGTCACGGCCTCCTCGCCCTCCGACCAGCCGGAGCTTTCCAGCTCGTAGGCCGCCTCGGCCAGGGTCATGCCGCCCAAATCCACGCCCGCGAGCGTCACGTTGGGGTAGATGGAGTCCGTCCCCGCGACATAGGCCGCGAAGCCGGTCACGCCCAGGAGCAGCGCCGCAAGCGCGCAGGCGCAGGAGATGAGCGCGATCTTCAGCTTCCTGCGCCCCCGGGCGGGCTTCGCCTCCGGCGCGGAGGCCGTCGCGCTCTTCGCCGCCGGGGAGGGGGACTTCGCGGAGGCCCTGCGGCTGCGCGCGGCGGCCTTGGCCTCCTCGTAGCTGGGCGCGGCCTCGGCCTTCCCGTATTCCTTATACGCCCGGTCGCGGGCCTTGTCGGCCTTTTTCCGGGCCTGTTCGCGGGCCTCGTCCGCCTTTTCGGCGCTCACGGGGGCGAAGTCGGCCGTGTCGCGGCTCACGCGCGGGCGCGTGCTGTCGTTACCAAAGAGCTTCATCTTTTATACCTTCATCTTGTCCAGCATTGCCGCGGCTCATTCCACGCGCGGCGCTATATAAGACGCAGCGCGGGCCGCTTAGTTCCGCCTTTTTTCGTAGGCTTCGCGGAAAAGTTCCTCGTCGCCGGGCGGCAGCGTGGTCTTTTCCTCGGCGTCGAAGGCGGGCTTCATCCAGGGGTTGACCTTGACGCGCGAGCCGCTCTGCGCCTCCAGCAGCGCGCCTATCAGCAGGTTGGACAGCAGGAAGCCCCGCGCCGTGAAGTGCCAGCGCCCCTCGTCGCATCTGGCCCAGCCCTTTTCCTCGAAGAGGCGCAGGACCCGCTCCAGCGCGGAGAAGTCGGAGCGGTAGACGCTGGCGTACTCCCCGGCCTCTATGCCCAGGGTCGTGCGCATACCCAGCATGATGTACTCGCTGCCCCGCTCGACGTCGGTGACGGGGGAGTATTCGTCCACTATGTCCTGCCCGCGCAGCACGCCGACTATGTACTGGTCGGCGTCCTTGACGTAGGAAAAGCGCGCTCCGTCCATGCAGGAGTGCGCCCCCGCGCCGAAGCCCAGGTACTCGCCCAGGCGCCAGTAGCGCATATTGTGCCGGCTCTCGTAGCCCGGCACGGCGAAGTTGGAGACCTCGTACTGCTTATAGCCGTAGTGCTCCAGCGTGTCGGCGGCGTAGAGGTACATATCCGCCTGCTCGTCGTCCGTGGGCAGGATCTGCGAGCCGCGGTACTTCTCGTGCATGGGCGTCCCCGGCTCGAGCGTCAGGCCATAGCAGCTGATGTGTTCGGGCCGCAGCTCGATGAGCCGCATCAGCGTGTCGGCCCAGTCGCCCTTGGTCTGGCTGGGCAGGCCGTAGATGAGGTCGCAGCTCAGGTTGTCGAAGCCGGCCTCGCGCGCGGCGGTGACGGCCAGCTCCACCTGCTTCCAGTTGTGACGGCGGCCTATGAGCTTCAGAAGGTCGTTGTTCGCGCTCTGCACGCCCAGCGAGATGCGGTTGAAGCCCTCGCGGCGCAGCTTGGCCAGGTCCTTGAATACGCAGCTGTCCGGGTTGGCCTCCAGCGTGACCTCGCAGTCCTTGAGCACGCTGCCGGAGCCTTTCAGCTCGTCCCAAAGCTCTATCAGCCGGGCCGCGCCGTAGTAGCTGGGCGTCCCGCCGCCGAAGTAGACCGTGTCCACGTAGCGGCCCTTGAGCGCGGGATAGCTCTCGCGTATGTGCTCGACCAGCGCGTCCTGGTACTTGGGCATCAGCCTGTCGCAGCCTGCCAGCGAGTAAAAATCGCAGTAACCGCACTTCGACGCGCAGAAGGGTATGTGGATGTAGATACCGAGGGTCTTGTCCATAAAAACCTCCATGTGGCTTTGTCCCGCACAGATATGCGGCGGCCGTGCCGGGGCAGGACCCCGGCGCGGCTCGTTTCACGCGCGCCGCCCGGCCGCGAGGGCTTCGGCCGGCCTCAGAACAGGCTGCACACGTCCTCTGCGAAGGCGGCGGGGTCGGCTATCTCCTCACCGGCCATGAGCAGCGCCTGGTTGTGGAGGATGCCGACCAGCTTCTTCGCGCGGCCGGCGTCGTTCTTGACGGCGTCGGAGAGGGCGGCGAAGGCGTGGCTCCCGGCGTTCAGCTCCAGCACGCGGCGCGCCTTGGGCGGCTCCATGCCCGTGGGCGGGAGCTTCTTGAAGTAGCGCTCCATCTCCAGCGTGACGGAGCCTTCCGTGGTGAGGCAGACCGGCGCGCTGACCAGCTTGCTGGAGAGGCGCACGACGGCGACACGGTCGCCCAGGGCCTCTCGCACGAAGTCCAGCACGTCCTTGACCTCGTTCTCCCTTTCCTCCAGCTCCTTCTTCTCCTCCTCGGTCTGAAGGCCGAGGTCGTCGGTGACGATGTTGCAGAACTTCTTGCCGTCCTGCTCGCGCAGCTGCTCGACGATGTACTCGTCCACCTCGTCGGTCATGCACAGCAGCTCGTAACCCTTGGAGCGCACCAGCTCGGCCTGCGGCAGGCGCAGTATCTTGGCCACGCTCTCGCCCACGGCGTAGTATATGGCGCTCTGGCTCTCCGGCATGGCGGCGGCGTACTCCTTCAGCGTGGAGGTCTTGTCCTCGGCGGTGCTGTACAGCAGCAGCTCGCGCAGGCTTTCTATGTCCTGCCCGTAGTTGGCCACCGCACCGTAGCGCAGCTGGCGGCCGTAGTTCTTGTAGAACTCCTCGTAGCGCGGCCTGTCGTTTTGCAGCATCTTGATAAGCTCGTTCTTGATTCGCTTGTTGATGTTCTGCGCTATAAGTTTGAGCTGGCGGTCGTGCTGGAGCATCTCGCGGGAGATGTTGAGGCTGAGGTCGGGGCTGTCCACGATGCCGCGCACGAAGTAGAAGCTCTCGGCCAGCACGTCGGCGCAGTGCTCCATGATCATGACGCCGCTGGAGTACAGCTCGCAGCCCGGCTCGTAGGAGCTGGTCATGTAGTCGAGCAGCTGCCTGCCGGGGATGAAGAGCAGCGCCCTGTAGCTCACCTGGCCCTCGGCGTTGATGCGGATGACGGCGGCGGGGTCGGTGCTGTCGTGCCAGTGCTCCTTGTAGAACTCCATGCACTGCTCGTCCGTGACCTCGCTCTTGGAGCGCTGCCAGATAGGCACCTGGGAGTTTATCGTCTCGCGCTCGACCTTCGTCACGGTCTCAAACTTGGGCGTGCCGTCCTCGTTCTTCTCGCCGGTCTCCCTGGTCTCCGGGCGCTCCACGTCCATCTGTATGGGCCAGCGGATGTAGTCGGAGTATTTCTTGACAAGCCTCATGACCTTCCAGGCCATGAGGTAGTCGCTGTAGCGCTCGTTCTCGTCGTCCGGCTTCATGTGCATGATGACGTCGGTGCCGACGCCGTCCTTCTCGCACTCGCTTATCGTGTAGCCGTCCGCGCCGGAGCTTTCCCACCTGTGGGCGACGTCCTCGCCGTAGGCGCGGGAGATCACGGTGACCTTGTCGCTGACCATAAAGGCGCTGTAGAAGCCCACGCCGAACTGGCCGATGATGTCGGTGTCGGCGGCCCTGCCGTCGCCGCCGTGCTCGGCCTTGAAGGCCATGGAGCCGCTCTTGGCTATCACGCCGAGGTTCTGCTCCAGCTCGGCCTGCGTCATGCCTATGCCGTTGTCGCTGACGGTGAGCGTGCCGGCCTCGCGGTCGGCGGCGATCAGGATGCGGAAGTCCGCGCGGTCTATGCCCACCTGGTCGTCTGTCAGCGCCCGGTAGGCCAGCTTGTCGATGGCGTCGGAGGCGTTGGAGATGATTTCGCGCAGGAATATCTCCTTGTGCGTGTAGATGGAGTTGATCATGAGGTCGAGCAGGCGCTTGCTCTCGGCCTTGAACTGCTTCTTGGACATTTATGTCATTCCTTCCGGTTATGATATACGTTCCGTGCCTTTCAGGCAAAGTATTATTATAGCACATTTAAAAAAGAATTCAAGCTGCAAGAGGTGTTGCGCGCCGCCGGGTTTTCATTTATAATGGTCGGGTAAAAACGCCTTTGACCAGGCGGCTTTGGGAGGTGCCTTATGCCCTCGGTCTGGACGCGCTCGGCCGGCGAGCTGCACAGGGAATATATCGCGAATACCGAGGCCTTCTACCGCGCCGCTGGCCGCTCGCTTGCCGGCGAGCTGGACGGATTCATGCGCGCCGCGGCGCTGGGCCTGTGGAAGAACTCCGGCGCCGTAACGGAGAGCGAGGTCGCCGCTTACAACGCGCTCTACTCCAAGGGCGCCCGGCCGCCCGAGGCCCTGCTCTGGGATTTGACGGGCAAGGTCTGCGCTGCGGACGCGCCGCTGCCGCCCGTGTTCCTCTGGGGCCTCGCCGAGCGGGACGCCAGGTCCGGCGGCGACTGCTCGCGCATATTCGTGCGCATGGTGACCAACATCCTGCTGGCGCTGGCCGCCGCCGACGGCGAGGTCAGCCGCGCCGAGGCGGAGTACATCGCCGACGCCGCCGCGCGCCTGGAGGCCGTGTGCGAGAGCGCGGGGGTGAAGCCCGGCAAGCGGGCGCTCGACCCGCTGGAGTACGTCACAACCGCCGAGCCGTCCTTCGTGGACAAGGCCCCGCCGGCCGGAAACGGCCTGGCGCAGGGCGCGAAGCCAGAGGGAAAGCCCGCCGCTCCGCCGGCCGCCGCGCCGCGCCGCAGCCTGGAGGAGCTGCTCGCCGAGCTGGACGGCCTGATTGGCCTGAAGGATGTCAAGGACGAGGTGAAGAGCCTGGTGAACCTGGTCAAGATACGCGCGCTGCGCGTGAAGGCCGGCCTGCCAGTCCCGGACGTCAGCCTGCACATGGTCTTTACGGGCAACCCGGGTACGGGCAAGACCACCGTCGCCCGCCTCCTGGGCGAGCTGTACGCGGCGGCCGGCGCGCTCAAAACCGGGCAGCTTGTGGAGGTGGACCGCTCCGGCCTGGTGGCCGGCTACGTGGGCCAGACGGCGATGAAAACCGCCGGCGTGATCGAATCCGCCCTGGGCGGCGTGCTCTTCATAGACGAGGCCTACTCCCTCGCCTCCGGCGGCGAGAACGACTTCGGCCGCGAGGCCATAGAGACGCTGCTCAAGGGCATGGAGGACCACCGCGACGAGCTGGTGGTCATAGCCGCGGGCTACTCGGGGCCGATGGAGCGTTTCATAAGCTCGAACCCCGGGCTGGAGTCCCGCTTCAACAAGTATATCCACTTCCCGGACTACACGCCGGAGGAGCTGCGAGGCATCTTCCTCCTGCAATGCGAAAAGCACGGCTACGTCCTCTCGCCGGAGGCGGACGCGGCCCTCCTGGGACAGCTCACGGAGCTTTACGAAAACCGCGACGGGAACTTCGGCAACGGCCGCACGGTGCGCAACATCTTCGAGGACGCCGTGTCCCGCCAGGCCGACCGCCTGAGCGCCCTCGCTGCCCCCACCAAGGACGAGCTTATGACCCTGCTGCCGGAAGATTTGAAGGAGGACGACGCTTGAATTACGATTCCCTGCGCGGCTGCGCGCTTTTCCTGCTGGACATGGACGGCACCCTCTACCTCGGCGACGAGGTCTTTGACGGCGCCGTGGACTTCATCGGCGCCCTCGCCGCCGCGGGCCGGCGCTACATCTACCTCACCAACAACTCCTCCCGGGCCGGGGAGGATTACATAACGCGGCTGCGGAAGCTGGGCTTCCCCTGCGGGCCGGAGAACGTCTTTACCAGCGGCATGGCGACAGGTATGTACCTCAAAACCCGCCACCCGGGCGAAAAGGTCTACGCCGTCGGCACCCCCGCCTTCGAGAGGGAGCTGGCCAGCTATGGCGCGGAATTGACGCAAAATGACGACGCCACCGTGGTATGTGTGGGTTTTGACACCACTTTGACCTACGAAAAGTTGGACAGGGCCGTCCACTTCCTGCGCCGCGGCGCGGCCTTCATCGCCGCGAACCCGGACTGGGTCTGCCCCATGCCGGCGGGGGAGGTGCTGCCCGACTGCGGCAGCATCTGCGCACTGCTCACCGCGGCCAGCGGCGCGAAGCCGCACTATATCGGCAAGCCGAACCGCAGTATGGTTGACATAATATCAGAGATGACCGGCGTGGAGAACTCCGCGATATGCTGCGTGGGCGACCGGCTGTACACGGACATCGCCGTCGCGGTGAACGCCGGCGCGGTAAGCGTGCTGGTGATGAGCGGCGAGACCACGCCGGAGGACCTTGCGGCGAGCGCCACGAAGCCGGACTACGTCCTCGCCGACGTCGCCGAGCTGGCGAAAATCCTCGAGGGATAGTCGATGGCGCGCGCTGCGCGCCGGGAAAATCCCGCGCTTAACATTTGTGTAACATTTAACGGGTTTTTCGCGTAACAACTGCCTGCTATAGTGATACTCGCAAGAGACAGTTTCATCTTTTTCATTTTGTCCTCATTCCATAAAAAGAAGCCGCCCGCGCCGGGCGGTTTCTTTTTTGTTCCTGTGCATTTTGCCGCCCGGGCGCCGTTACGCGGCGGGCGGCGCATTTTTTCGGCGCGCGGGCGGCGGGCGCCGTTGCGCGGGACGGGCCGATGTGCTATCATGGGGGCAGAAACGCAAGAAAGGGGCTTTGCAATGGATTACCGCCGTTTTGGGGACAGGATAGTCGTCCGCATAGACAAGGGGGAGGAGCTTTGCGCCTCGCTGCTGGAGCTGGCCGGGCGCGAGGGGATACGCCTCGCCTCCGTGAGCGGCATAGGCGCCACCAATAACGTCACGCTGGGCGTGTTCAGGACGGCGGAGAAGGAGTACGTCAGCCGCACCTACGCCTCCACGGACTACGAGCTAGGCTCCGTCACGGGGACGCTCTCGCGCAGGGACGGCGAGCCGTACCTGCATCTGCACGCGGTCATAGGCAGCCCGGCGGAGGGCGAGTGCCACGCCGGCCACCTCAACTCCGCCGTGATAAGCGCCACCTGCGAGCTGGCCGTCGAGGTCATGGACGGCGAGGCGGGACGCAAATTCTCCGAGGAGATAGGGCTGAACCTGTTCGAATTTTAATCCCGGGCCGCGGGAACGACAAAATTACATGCGGCCTGCGCTATACTCCAGCCATAAGCAGTGCAGAGCACGGCTAATTTGGCTAAGGAGTGACTGAAATGAAGGAGAACACAAGGCTTTTCACAGCGGAGCTGAGCCGCCGCGGGTACAAGTACAGCGTCACAGAGCGGGACGACAAGGCGGACGTCGTCAGCGCCAAGTTCCGCGCTGAGAACAGCTCGGGCATAGAGGTGAAGATCTTCCTCAGCATGGACGGGGGCGACATCGCGGTGCGCTGCTTCTCCCTCATCACTGTACCCGACTCCCGCCGCGCGGCCGTCCTGGAGGCGCTCAACTCCATTATGGACGAGTACCGCTGGGTGCGGCTGTACCTCGACGAGGACAAAGAGCTGACCGCCGCCATCGACGCCAGCGTCACGCGCGCCTCGGTCGGCGACGTCGCCACCGAGCTGATGCTGCGCGCCGTGAACATCGTAGACGAGGTTTTCCCCCGCGTCATGCGCGCGATGTGGGGCTGAGCGCGGCAAGCCGTACGCAGCAGAGGCAGGGGTCCCGCCCACAGGGCGGGACCCCTGCCGCGCTCTTGAAAGAGCCGGGCGCGGCTGGTATAATTGCCTCAAGGAGGCGATAGCATGAAAAGGGTCATCGCCCTCGCGCTGCTGCTTGCGCTGCTGGCGGGCTGCGGCGTCAGCGAGGTTGACATAACTAA
>CALWYT010000026.1 GCA_944385835.1 uncultured Oscillospiraceae bacterium
GGACATGACGCCGCCGGGATACTGGTTCGCGGACGGCGTCGACGGGCCCTGGGAGTGGCGCATGGACGTGGCGGCGCGCGGGAAGGCGGCCTACGCCAAGCTCTTCGCGGGCAAGGCGGGCCTCTGCTCGATGGAATTCTACCCCGACCTCGCCAATTACCGCCGCAACGGCTACGACTTCGACGCGCGCTGGGAGGACGGCCTCGCGAATTACCGCGACAAGGCGCTCATCGACGCGCTCACGAAATTCGGCCCGCTCCTCACGCGCGAGCTGCGCGCGGCCTCCGGCGTGGACAAGGGCTTCGAGGGCTGCCTCACGCGGCTGCAGATGCAGTGCTATATCACGGTCACGGGCTTTGAGTATCTGCGCGATAAGCACGGCCGCCCCTACGGCTGGGGCCTCGCGCGCTATGACCTCGCAGAGCGCGTCTTCGGCGAAAGGCCCCGCGAGGCATATGCGCGCGACCCGAAGGAGAGTTACGCGCGGCTCCTGGCAAGGCTGCACGCGCTCTGCCCCGGCGCGGATGAAAAGGCCCTGCTCAAGCTGATAAAGTAAAAGCTCCCGGAGCCTCGTAAAGGCCCCGGGAGCTTTCGCCGCTCGCTTCATGGGCGCGGCGGCATCTCCTCTTCGAGGATGCGCAAAAAGGAGCGCAGCAGCGGCGTCAGCTCGTCGGGCATATACGCCACACCGTAGGAGACCGGCGCTTCCCCCTCCACGGGGATGTACGCCACCCCGGGCAGACGTATGCCCGGCGTATCCGCCATCACGGCGCAGGCAAAGCCGCAGGCCACCACGCTGCCCTGCACCTCGGCGCTCTCGCAGAATATTATGCTCCCCTGGTCCCTCGAGCCTATCAGCTGGTTTTGCAGCGCTATCACGCGGCGCGGGCCGGAGTCCGGCCTTGAGATGGCTAGGCTGCCGGTCTCGGAGAGCAGCTCGCTCACGCTGACGCTCTCCCTCCCGGCGAGGGGCGAAGCCTCCGGCACGGCAAAGACGATGCTGCAGAGCGTCAGCTCCCTGTATACGGCGCGCTTCGGCGCATTCTCGCGGAAGGTCGGCATGACCTGGATCTCCGCGTCGTAGAGCAGGTTCTCGAGCGTCTCATGCTGCACAACGCGAAGCGACGGGATAAATCCCCGTTCGTCTGTGCGGCGCAGCTTTCCCAGCGCGCCCGTCAGCAGCCGCAGCTCCAGCGTGTTGCGGCAGCCTATGCCCAGCACGCGCTGCATCTCCTCCCTCGTGGCGCGCAGCCTGCCCTTGGAGACGTTAAAAAGCCGCAGTATTTCCCCCGCGTACTGCACATAGAGATAGCCCTCCTGGGTCAGACGCACGCTTTTGCTGTTGCGTATGAAGAGCTTCACGCCCAGCTCGTCCTCCAGGGAGCTTATCTGATGGCTGACCGCCGGCTGCGTCAGGCGGAGCCGCTCGGCGGCGCGGGAGAAGTTCAGGCTGTTCGCGACCGCCAGGAAACACTCAAGCTGTGTGGTATTCAGACAAAACACCTCCAAAAAATCGCCGTGATTTCGTACGATAGCAAAATGCTATAGAAACCTTTTATAGATAATAACATATTTGTATTTCACATTCAAGCTCTATTGTGCTATAAATATCAACGTCCAAATAGTTAACATCTTTAATGAAACCTCGATGAAGGTAGAAGGGAGGCCGGGAAAATGGATGTTGACCTTGGCAAAATGGTAAGGGACAGCAGGTGCATCAGCATACAGCTCAACGCCTACGGCGACAGGGTGCTCTCGCGGGAGGGCCTGACCAGCGTCCAGGCGAGGGTGCTGCTTTTTATTTTGTCTCAATCCGGCGGGGCGTCGCTGACGGACGTCCACCGCGAGCTGAACTTCTCGATGGCGGCCGCCTCCGGGCTTATAAAGCGCCTGCGCGAGAAGGGCTATGTCCGCGTGGAAGCCTGCCAGATGGACGAGCGGCGCAAGCTGCTTTTCGCCACCGAGAAGGGCGCGCGCGTGCGCGAGGCGATGTGCGCCTCTCTGGGCAGCATACCCGACCTGCTCTACCGCGGATTTACCGCAGAGGAACTGCAAATGCTTGACCGTTTGCAGGAGAAAATGCTGAAAAACCTTGCTGAAACTGATAATTAAAGCTGTCTTGGAGGGATACTCGCTTTGAAAATCGTGCTCAAACAGGCGGGTAAGTACGCGAAGGACGCATATATCACCATGGGACTCACCTGCGGGGAGGTCCTGCTGGAGATACTCATGCCCTTTATAACCGCCATCATCATTGACGACGGCCTGAGAGCCTCGAATGTCAACGTCGTGGTGCGCTACGGCATACTGATGGTCCTCATGGCCGTCGTCTCGCTTGCCTTCGGCGCGGCCGCCGGACGTTTTGCGGCCAAGTCGTCCACCGGCTTCGCGGCGAACCTGCGCGAGGCCATATACAATAACGTCCAGACCTTTTCTTTCTCGAACATAGACAAGTTCTCCGTGCCGGGCCTTGTCACCCGCATGACCACGGACATTACCAACGTGCAGTGGGCCTACATGATGTGTACCCGTATGGCGGTGCGCGCGCCGCTGAACCTGATTTTCAGCTTCATCATGTGCCTCATCATCTGCCCGCAGATCGCCCCGACCTTCGGCATCGCCGCGCTGTTCCTCGTGATAGTGCTCGGCAGCATCATGGTGGTCACGCTACGCCGCTTCAACCGTATGTTCGACGGCCATGACGACCTGAACGCCAGCGTGCAGGAGAACGTCTCTGCCATCCGCGTGGTCAAGGCCTTCGTGCGCGAGGACTATGAGGACAAGAAGTTCTCCAAGGCCAGCACGGTGCTCTACCGCCTCGCCGTCAAGGCCGAGAGCCTGCTCGCCTTCATCAACCCCGCCATGATGCTCAGCGTGTACTTCTGCATCATCATGGTCAGCTGGATGGGCGCCAACCTCATTGTCGGCGGCAGCCTCACCACCGGCGACCTCACGAGCCTCTTCAGCTATATCATGAGC
>CALWYT010000027.1 GCA_944385835.1 uncultured Oscillospiraceae bacterium
CACTATGCAGAGGCTGGAGAAGATGAAGGCGGGCAGGAGCTCGTAGATGTTCCAGAAGCCGCCGAGGGGGCGGATGAGGAGGTTCCAGACGAAGACCATGACGCCGCCGCCGACCATGCCGGCGATAGCGCCGGCGCGGTTTATGCGCTTCCAGAAGAGGCTGAAGAGCATGAGCGGACCGAAGGTCGCGCCGAAGCCGGCCCAGGCGAAGGAGACTATCGTGAAGATGACGCTGTCCTCGTCGAGGGCGATGAAGATGGCTATGACGCAGATGGCGAGCAGGGCGAGGCGGCTTATCCACAGGACGTGCCTGTCCGTGGCGTCCTTCTTCCAGAGGCCCTGGTAGATGTTCTTGGCGAAGGCGCTGGCCGCTATCAGCAGGTAGCTGTCCGAGGAGCTTATCGTGGCGGCGAGGATGCCGGCCATGACGAGGCCCGCGAGCACGGGCGGCAGCAGCCTGGTGGAGAGGACGATAAAGACGTTCTCCGCGTCGGAGGCGGTGGTCAGCGCGGTCGGGTAGAGCTGGCGGCCCATGACGCCGATGAACACGGCGACGGTCAGGCTTATCAGCACCCAGACGGTGGCGATGCGGCGGCTGCGGGTCAGCTCGCGCTCCTCGCGGATGGCCATGAAGCGCAGCAGCACCTGCGGCATACCGAAGTAGCCGAGGCCCCAGGCCAGGCCGGAGAGGATGGTGACGGCGCTGTATCCGGCCCTCTCGCCGAACTGCGGCACGCCGTCTGCGATCACCTGGACGCCGTTGGCGTCGGTGACAGGCGTCGCCATGCCGAAGAACTCGAGGAAGCCCGGGATCTGCTTTGCGTTCGTTATGACGTCGTCCACGCCGCCGGCGGCCACGCAGCCCACGGTGACCACGACGACCAGCGCGACTATCATCACGACGGCCTGCATGAAGTCGCTGGCGCTCTCGGCGAGGAAGCCGCCGATGATCGTGTACAGCAGCACGAAGGCCGCTCCGACGACCATCATGGGTATGTAGTCGAAGCCGAAGAGCGTGGAGAACAGCTTGCCGCAGGTGACAAGGCAGCTGGAGGCGTAGACCGTGAAGAAGATGAGGATGAAGAGCGCGGCGATGGTCATGACCACCTTGCCCTGCTCGTGGAAGCGGTTGGAGAAGAACTCCGGCAGCGTTATGGCGTTGCCGGCCTTCTCGCTGTAGCGGCGCAGGCGGCGGCTGGTGATGAGCCAGTTGACATAGGTGCCGATGGCGAGGCCGATGGCCGTCCAGCTCGCGTCCGCGACTCCGCACCAGTAGGCGACGCCGGGCAGGCCCATGAGCAGCCAGCCGGACATATCGCTGGCCTCGGCGCTCATCGCCGTGACCCAGGGGCCGAGCGTGCGGCCGCCGAGGAAGTAGTCGTCCGAGGAGCGGTTCGCCCTGCGCGCAAAGGCGAAGCCTATGGCTATGACCGCGAGCATGTAGCAGAGCATCGTCAGCATGATTTGCAGAGTATCGTTCATATTTCCCCACCCTATATGAAATAATTTTGTGCTATCATTAGCAAATTCAATGTTACTTTGCCATGATAGCACACTACAGCGGGGAAAGCAAGCAAAATCTTGCCGCCGGCGGACGCCTCCCTCCCGATTGGGGCGGGGCGCGTCCTCCGGCGGCAGGGCCTACAGCGCCGCCCAAACCAGCGCCGCGGCGCCCGGCAGCAGGAGCAGGGATAGGGCGGCCGCGGCCACATTGCCCCTTGACCTCCGGGCTATTCCGTAGATGATGCGGACGGCGAGAAAGGCGGCCAGCGCTCTGGCAGCCAGCGTGACGAGCAGGACCGTCCAAAGCGCGGCGAAGTCCGGCAGATAGGCGAATATCTGCAGGCTGTTCGCCGGCCGGCCCAGCTGCGGCAGGCCGTACCGCGCCCAGACGACGGCGGCCCTCGGCGCGAACGCCGCGAGCGCGCAGGCCAGGGCGAAGGCCAGCGCCGTCCTTTTCTTGGCCCTGTCGACGGCCTCATGCGCGCCTATCGAGTTTATCAGCGCTGAGACCCCGCTCTCGCGCTCCATGCAGAAGAAAAACGGGAGGGACATCGAGAGCGCCAGCAGCAGCTTCGCCGTATCTGCGAGATCCCGCTTCAGGCCGCCGCTGCCGTAGAGCAGCTCATAGGGCGTCTTGTAGACGTAGCTCTCCCCCTCCTCAAGCCGCTCGTATTGCTCCTTCGCCTCCAGGAAGGCCGGCTCCGCGTCAAGCTGCGCGCGTATGCCGTCCGCGTATGAGGCCAGGCCGGGCGCGGCGCCCGCCGCGCCCATCAGGGCAGAGTACTCGGCGCGCAGGGCGTCAAAGCGCCCGGCCTCGCCCTTTAGATATTCGTCCTTTGCCGCGTCCGGCTCCCCCTCCAGCAGGACGCTGTAGCTGCGGTAAACGTCCTCATAGGGCGAGCCGGTTTCGGCGGAATAGCCGCCGTAAGCCAGGGCCTGGACGCATATCAGGGCCAGGACGGCCGCCGCCCCGCCGCACGAAAGCAGCAGCTTCCGCGCCTCATGGCGCCGGGCGTTCAGGCTGCGCCCCAGAGCCGGCCCGCGCCCTCCGGCGCCGGCGCGCCTCCGGCTGCCGGCGCGTTTGCGCACGAACAGGGCCAGCGCGGCGGAAAAGCCGCCCAATATGACGAAAAGCGAAAAGGCCCGCGCCGCCGCCAGCCTGCTCACGGGAAGGCCGAAAGCGTCCAGGTAGACCAGGCCCTCATACAGCTCGCCGGCGTCCCACGAGGCGAGTATGTTCAGATACCTCGCCGCGTTGTCGGGAAGCGTTGAAGCGGCGTACGCGCCGGCCAGGGCGGCCGCCGCCGCGATAATGGTCCCCGGCTTTTTGAAAATGCAGCCGAGGAGCACGCACAGGCTCAAAACCGCGAAAAGGCCCAGGAGCTTAGTGGCCGCCAGGCTCAGCGCGAAGGCGCCTATCGAGAGCTTGTACGGGCAGGCCAGATAGCCGTACATGGACTGTACCGGCAAAGCGAAGTCTATGAAGCCATAGCTTAGGGAGGCTATGGCGAAGTCGCAAAGGCACATGGCGGCGTATACGGCCGCCGGCA